>JAACUG010000063.1:68003-92936 GCA_009993045.1 Cyanobacteria bacterium CG_2015-22_32_23 | reverse complement strand
ACTCATCCACAAACCAGTTACAGGTACAAATAACATGAAGAAATGTAACCAACGTTTGTTAGAAAACGCAATACCGAAAATCTGAGACCAGAAACGGTTTGCCGTTACCATGGAATAGGTTTCTTCTGCTTGGGTAGGTTCAAAAGCTCGGAAAGTGTTTGCTTGTTCACCATCTTGGAATAAAGTGTTTTCTACCGTTGCACCATGAATAGCACACAGTAACGCACCACCTAAAATTCCCGCAACACCCATCATATGAAAGGGATTGAGAGTCCAGTTATGGAAACCTTGTAAGAACAAAATAAAGCGGAAAATTCCAGCTACTCCGAAAGAAGGAGCGAAAAACCAGCTAGATTGTCCTAAAGGGTACATTAAAAACACACTAACAAATACAGCAATAGGCCCAGAGAAAGCGATGGCATTATAAGGACGAATCCCTACAAGGCGAGAAATCTCAAATTGACGTAACATGAAGCCAATTAAACCAAAAGCTCCGTGTAATGCTACGAAAGGCCATAAACCACCGATTTGAAACCAGCGAGTGAGATTACCTTGAGCTTCAGGCCCCCACAAGAATAGTAAGGAATGTCCAAAAACATCTGCTGGACTAGATACGGCTACGGTTAAGAAGTTAGCACCTTCTAAGTAAGAACTAGCTAAACCGTGAGTGTACCAAGAAGTAACAAAGGTAGTACCAGTTAACCAACCTCCTAAAGCCAAGTAGGCACAGGGAAATAAGAGGATGCCAGACCAACCAACGAATACAAATCGGTCTCTTTTGAGCCAGTCGTCTAGGGTATCAAATATACCTCTTTCTGGCACTCTGCCGACGGCAATGGTCATAATCTTTCTTTTTTTAACTTGTCAAGTTTTACTTTTTTTTGTCTCTATTATTATTATTAGAGAAGATGTTGCTACTCAGCAATATTACTGATTTGCAATTAACTTTTCTTAATATAGCATGAGTTAGTAGTTAGTCTAACCTGTTTAAAGATACAACTTTGATATTGCTTTAAACTTGCTCTTTCTATTTTTAACAAATTTTTTAACAAATTGTCACATTTTTCTCAGAATTATTTTTATTTTTTCCTTTTCTCTGATGAAAAACTTGAAATCGGCTAAATTATTGAGAGTATGATCAATGTCTATTGATAGAGAGGTTGAGTATAAGCGTTAAACCCTGCATTTTTTAAAGATTCAATGGTATTTTCGGCATTTTGTACCCAATAATTATCTCCTAAACGTACAAAAATTCTTTCTTGTAAACTATCTATCACTGCAATGGTAGGAATTACTGCTTGATTTTTTTCTCCTGATTGTTCTTGTAAAATACTTTTTAATTTTCCTTGAATTTGTGCTTGAGTTGCTTCTTCTGGTGTCAAGCGAATATAAACAATTTTTACATTTTCCATGGTATTTATATTATTAATAATAATTTGTGATTTATCACCTTTATGATCTGCTTTTCCCCAAATAATTAAGGGAGTATCTTCTAATAAATTTTCTTTTACTTGATCATAATTACTTGCAAAAATAATAGCATCTGCTTGACCCGTAATATCTTCTACTGTCAAAAAAGCCATATTATTACTATTTTTATCTACATGATTTTTGATCATTGTTAACATAACTATGGCACATATTTTTTTTCTTGTTTTTTGTGCTGATAATTCTCCTATATCAATGGGAGATAATATTTTAGCAATATCTTTTAATGGTTTTAAAGGGTGTTCAGATACATAAAACCCTAAATGTTCTTTTTCTAATTTAAGTTTTTCTTGTACGGAAAAATCCGAAATATTTGGTAATTGTGGAGCATTTTTATAGGTTATTTCTTCCACCGTTTCTGATTGATTAGAAGACAAAATATCAAAGACATTTAATTGTCCTGTTTCTTTTTCTTTTACCCGTTTTTGTGACCAAGTAATCATCAAATCTAAACTCTCAATTAATTGTTTTCGATTCTGATGAATTGAATCAAATCCCCCCACTGAAGTTAGTGTTTCTAAAGCTCTACGATTAACAGTTTTTACATTAATTCTACTAATAAAATCAGCAAAATTAAGGAATTTTCCCCCAGCGTTTTCTCTTGCTTCTAAAATATTTTCTATGGCAGATTCTCCTAAGTTTTTCACTGCTGATAAACCGAATAATATCTTGTTTCCTTGAGGCGTAAATTCTTTATGGCAATAGTTAATATCAGGAGGTTTAACATCGATACCCATTTTAAGGCAATTTTCTCGATATTTCTCGATTTTTTCTTGATTATCACTACTAGCTGTCAATAAAGCTGACATATACTCTACAGGATAATTAGCTTTTAAATAGGCTGTTTGATAGGTAACGTAAGCATAAGCCGTAGAGTGGGATTTATTGAAACAGTTTGAAGCAATTAAACCATTGGCTAATAGGAAATTATGATCTTTTGCTACTCCAATATCATAAACTGGTTGAACACCAAGGGCTCGTTTATTAATTATTTTAACCATGAATATTACAGTATTTTGACCCTAGACAGAGATATTTACAATTGTATCAATAAGTTTAAATTGAAGTTATCGGGTATCAGGTTTTAAAAACGCAAAGATGACGTATTCGTAAAACTAACAAACCTCTCTTATCTTGATTAATCTTCTTCTTGCCAATTTTTTTTAGATTCCGCTGCTTTTAAAGAAGAATTATGATAATTATTTTGTGGATAGAGTAAGATTTCTCCTTGATTTTTCGACGGGGATTGATAACCTTCACCTTTACGTTTAGCTGCGGTTTTTTCCTCTGAAGTATCTTCGGCAATAACTTCATAAAGAATTGCTAATTTTTCTTTTTGATTCGCTTTACGCAGTATTCTACCTAATCTTTGGATATATTCTCTAGTTGAACCTGTACCAGAAAGTATAATGGCTATTTTAGCATCAGGTACGTCAACTCCTTCATTAAGTACATGGGAAGCGGCTAAAATTTTATATTCTCCCGTGCGATATTTTGTTAAAATTTGATGACGTTCTTTGACTGGAGTTTGATGAGTAATAGCAGGAATTAGATATTCTTGAGAAATACGATAAACTGTAGCGTTATCATTAGTAAAAACCAAAATTTTGTCAGGATAATGTTCTTTAATTAAATCACTTAATATCTTAAGTTTAGCCGAAGTTCCCGAAGCAATTTCTTTTGATTCTCTATGGGCTATCATAGCGCGTCTGCCTTGACTTGATCTCGCACTGGCTTTGATAAATGATTGCCAACCATTAAGACTCGAAAGAGAAATTTTTTCACTGCGAAGAAAATCGTTACGAATTTTTATAGCTGTTTGATATTTTTCTTTTTCTTCCTTTGCTAAGGTTACTTTAATGGGAATAACTTGATATTGTGCTAAGGTATTTCCTGATAAATCTTGAGATGTTTTACGATAAACAACTTTACCAATGAGATTATCTAAATGACGATGACTACCGTCTTCTCTATCAGGAGTAGCGGTTAACCCAAGACGATAAGGCGCAATGGATTCTTCTGCTATTACCCGAAAAAAATCCGTCGGTAAATGATGACATTCATCAAAAATTAATAATCCATAAAGATTACCTAATGTTTTGGCATGAATTGCTGCACTATGATAAGTGGCAATTAAAATCGGTGTGCTATCATGAGAACCTCCTCCTAATAATCCTACTTTAATTTTCGGAAAACTGACTTCAATTTGCGCATACCATTGCTGCATTAAATCTAAGGTAGGTACTACGATTAATGTTGTCTTATTAGTACAAGTCATCGCTAACTGTGCGAGATAAGTTTTACCTCCCGCAGTGGGTAATACCACAACACCTTTTTTGTCAGCTAAATTCCACGCCTCTAACCCTTCAAGTTGATGAGGATAAGGAGTTTTTTGTAAATTAGATTCAATGTCAAGGGAAAAAAATTCTTTAGCGCAATCAATAAAATTAATCTTCTGATTTTCAAGAATTTCGATTAATGAGCGATAATAAATAGCAGGAATACGAAACTTCTCAATTCTGTCATCCCATGTAGCAAAATCAATCCATGCTTTTCCTTTTGGCGGTGGATGTAAAATTAGTGTACCACGATCATAAGTTAATTTACTCGCACGACTCATCAATAATTAGGGCAAAAATGGACATCTCAATTATATGTTCAAAAGGAATAATTTTCTCTATTGACAATGAAAAAAAAGTTAACTATTAAGTTGTTGTAAATAATCATAAATCTTACCACAATAGAATAAATATTTAGTACTTACATAAAAAGACAAATTAAGCTATTCTTTAACTCCAAATCTGCTTTTTGTTTGATTATTCTTATCTCTAAATTTTGGGGATAAAAGAGGCTAAGAGGTAAAATAAATGTTACATAGCATTTCCCAAATCATTGATGAGAATTTTTGCTACTTAACTCTCCCATTTTTTTGGAAATTAACTTATTATTTTCTTCCGACTTCCATAGATATTTAAAATGAAGTGAGTTAATGACATTGTGCCATAACAAATCTATCTATACCTTCTAAATCTTTATAAGTATTTATATTAGTATAACTACCATTTTTTGTTAATAAATCTTTAACTATATCATCTTGTTCTGCCATTATTTCTAACAATAAAAAACCATTAGTTATTAGAAAATTAGGAGCATTTTTAATTAAATATCGAATTTCATTTAAGCCATCTTCTCCTCCATCTAAGGCTATTTTTGGTTCATAATTTACCACTTCTGGTTGTAATTCTAAAACCATTTTAGACGGTATATACGGGGGGTTAGAAATAATCACACTCAAGCTATTTTTTAGCTCATTTATAGGGTTAAACCATGAGCCATGATAAAATTTTATTCTGGATTTATAACCTAAATTTAGACTATTCTCTTGGGCAATTTTTAGGGCTTTTTCACTTTTATCTACTGCGTAAATTGTCGCTAAAGGAAGCACATCTGCTAACCCGATGGCGATCGCACCACTTCCTGTACCTAAATCTAACCAGTTAGCTAATTGTAAAGGAGGATATTTGAGAGTTAATTGTAAAGCTAAATCAATGATTAACTCAGTTTCAGGGCGAGGAATTAAGACATCAGGAGTTACTTTTAAAGTAAAATTACGCCAATGACATTCACCGATTAAATATTGAATAGGGCAACGTTTCTTTACTCGTAAATACCATAAATTTTGTAATTCTGTGAGAGATATTTTACTATTAATATGTATTTTTTGAGAAGAAGAATTAAGACGTAAATCTAAAGAAGTTAACTCTGTTAATTCTGTTAATAAATACTCTAATTCAAATAAAGAAATATCCTCAATAATAAGTTTTTTTTTGGCTTGTTGATACCAATTAAGCAATACTTCACTTGAGATTAAAATTGACATAAAATATTCTTTCTAAATGATTATATATAATAAAATATTCTTTTCTAAAGGCGATGGCAAAAAATATTTTTAGGATCAAATTTTTGTTTAATATTTTTCATCATTTGTAAACTATTGCCGACGTATCCCCAAGGCTCAATTTGTGTTTTAATTGAAATGGGAGCATCTAAAATTGTTAAAAAACCACCTCTATTTTCACAAAATTGACGTAAATTGTTGATTTGATGAATTTTTATCCCTTTCTTTAAAGATAAATTACCAATGCCACTACTAATATTAATTACACCATAACCATCAAAAGCAGACATTAAATTAACTGCTTCACTAGGTAAAATACCTACTTTACAAGTAATAGGGTTATCAAAATCAGTTAAATAAGTTTTTTGAGGTAAATTTTGCCAAAGAGTGGTTTCTGATTGATTCTGATAGGTTAGGATCGATAAATTAAGTTCTTTGCTCCATGTTTGTATTTGAGATGTTTGTTGTTTGACACTTTCTGTTATTCCTTGAAAACGAAAAATTAACCCTAATCCCTCGCCTAATTGAAAACTTTTAATCAGTGACGAAGATAATAAATCCGCAGCCGTCGGAGTTAAACTTGAAGATGAGACAGTTTTTTGTAATTGATAAATAGATTCTTGATTGCCTGTTATCACTAAAGTCAAAGAATTTTCTGGTAGAGGAAAAGTGCGAAAAGTCACATCAGTAATAATTCCTAAGTTACCATAAGAACCAGTAAATAATTTCATTAAATCGTAACCAGCAACATTTTTAACAACTCTTCCTCCAGCTTTCGCTTCTTTGCCGTCTCCTCTCAAGAAAGAGATACCTAAAATTAAATCTCTAACACCACCATAACGTTGTCGCCAACTACCTGTATTTGCTGTCGCCACAATACCACCAATGGTAGCAGATTCGGGGAAAAAAGGATCAATAGGCAAAAATTGTCCTTTTAAAGCTAAAAAACTTTGTAAATCTTTAATTTTCATGCCTGATTCCACTGTGACAGTCAAATCCTCTACGGCATGGTCAATAATACTATTAATTTTTCTAGTACTAACCATAATATCATAATGACTAGGTAGCTTTCCCCAGTGAATTTTTGTACCATTGCCAATGGGTAAAATTACCCATCCATGATCATGACAAACCGTTAAAAATTGTGATAACATAGTTTTGGAATGCAAAATAACTAAATCACTATATAGATATTTAGCTATATCTTTTTGATTAATGCTCTGATTTCCATCAACAACTTGATTAAAAGAAACAATGTCAAAAGAATCACCATTGATATTACTAAGTTTTTCTCGAATTTCTTCTAAAAAATGGGTAGAAAAATTTTGATTCATTGTAAGGTGTGGGAGTTAAATTTTATCGATCATCTTATCACTTAGAATCACTTAAATTTAGTCAAGATAAATTCAGATAGTTATTCAAGATATTGTCAATCAATTATAATTTATCAATCTCAGTTTATAGTTTATAATCTATAGAGTCAGGATTGAAAAATATTAGAAAAAAGTTTAACTTAATCTTGAGTTATCAATCTTAACATCAATTTTGTATTTGTTCTTCGGGTTTTAGCTTAGCTTAAAATCTTAAAAAAAAGTAAAATTTTGGTTTGTTTAACAAGACAAAATAATAACATTAAAGTATAGTAAAGTTTACTTATAAAAATGACAGTTTCAACTTCCGAAAAACTTACTCCAGCATGGCATATTATCATCTACATGGCTACTATTCATTTTATAGCCTTATTCGCATTTTTACCTAGTAACTTTAGTTGGGAAGCTGTGGGAATAACATTATTTCTCTATTGGCTTACTGCTTGTATTGGTATTACTTTAGGTTATCATCGTTTAGTTTCTCATCGTAGTTTTGATACTCCGAAATGGTTAGAGTATTTTTTTGTTTTCTGTGGTACACTAGCCTGTGAAGGCGGTCCTATTTCATGGGTTGGATTACATCGTATTCATCATAAATTTTCTGATCATGATGGTGATCCCCATGATTCTAATAAAGGTTTTTGGTGGAGTCATATGGGTTGGATGTTTGTCAAAAATCCAGCGAATAAAGATGTTCCTAAATACACAAAAGATATTCAAAATGATCCCTTTTACCTATTCTGTGAAAAATATTTTATTCCTATTCAAGTAGTCTTAGGTTTATTCTTATTTTGGTGGGGTGGATGGTCTTTTGTAGTATGGGGAATTTTTCTTCGTTTAGTATTAGTATTTCATGTAACTTGGTTTGTTAATAGCGCTACCCATAAATTTGGTTATGTAAGTCATGAATCTAACGATTATTCTCGTAATTGTTGGTGGGTTGCTTTACTAACTTTCGGTGAAGGTTGGCATAATAATCACCATGCTTTTCAATATTCTGCTCGTCATGGTTTAGCATGGTGGGAAATTGATTTAACTTGGTTTACCATCAAAATTTTAGAGTTTTTAGGATTGGCAAAAAATATTAAATTAGCACCAGTTTTAAAAACTAATTAAAATCAACATTATTAGCTATCCAGCTTTTTAAATAAATATAAATTTCTCCCTAAAAATTAAATGATGGGAGATTTTTTTTTAGTAATTTTTGCTTTTATTTTAATCAAAATTTGAGATGTTTATAAGCCTTTTCTGTAACAACTCTTCCTCTAGTGGTACGATTAATAAATCCAATTTGTAATAAATAAGGTTCATATACCTCCTCAATGGTTTTAGCATCTTCTCCCGTAGCGGCAGCGATGGCCTCTAAGCCTACAGGACCACCTTTAAACTGATCCATCATGGTTGATAATACAAGTCTATCAGTCCAATCCAATCCTAAAGGATCAACATTATGTAAATCTAACGCTTCTGCGGCTAAAACTTGATTAATATTCGATTGATGCTTGACTTGTACATAATCTCTTACTCGACGCAATAAACGGTTACTAATTCTCGGTGTGCCTCTTGATCTACGAGCAATTTCTTCTGCACCACCGTGATCAATCTCCAACTTTAAAATAGTAGCTGATCTTAGTATTATTTCAGTAAGTTCGTCAATATCATAAAATTGTAACCGTTGAATTAAGCCAAAACGATCTCGCAACGGCGAAGTTAATGAACCAATTTTGGTAGTCGCACCAATGAGAGTAAAAGGGGAAAGAGGAATACTCCGAATTTTTGCTGACTGTCCTTTACCGATAGTAACATCTAAACGACTATCTTCCATAGCAGGATAAAGCAATTCTTCTGTTACTCGATTTAAACGGTGAATTTCGTCAATAAAGAGAATATCTCCTGCTTTAAGACTAATTAACAACCCTGTAATATCCCTCGGACGTTCTAAGGCTGGAGCTGCAGTTATCTTACAACTTACACCCATTTCCTGCGCCAAAATTAAAGACATGGTAGTTTTACCTAACCCAGGTGGCCCATATAATAGAATATGATCTAAAGGATCTTTTCTCTGTTTAGCAGCTTCAATGGCAATTAAAATTACCTCTTTTAAATCTTTTTGTCCAATATAATCTAAAAGGCGATGAGGGCGAATTTTATCTTCATTATCCTTGAAATCTTCTACTATTTCTGTAGGTAATAACAATTCATCATCTTCTGACAATAAAGACTTTGATACTTTTGATACTGGGGATTTATTTTTTCTTTGTTGGGGTAAAGATGCGGATTTATTATCAGAAGATGATCTTTTAATGGCCATATTATTCAATTTTTTGATTTTCTATGGAATTGTTTATATATTGAGTAACAATTGTCAGGCAAACATGGTATTTTTGTTAAAGAATATTCTTATAATCTATCATTAAAAGGAAAGAGGATGTTGTTATCATCGACAGAAAACCAACAACAGCAATTACGAAAACAATTAAAATTAGCCATAGAGGATTTAAAAATCATTCACAGCAGTAGTGAATATGATTTTATTATTTCTCATTCAGAAGTAAATGATCGGCATGGAGTTGGTGTTCTTCTTAAAAGACTTTTCAACGATGATCAACAGATAGTTTCTATTCGTTCTCATAATCTTTATGATGGCAAAGATGATTTTGGCAATTTTAATTTTTTAATTCATCACGAAAATCATGATATTGCCTCTGTTTATTCTCACATTCAATCAGTTTTAGAAGATTTAAAACCAAGAAGAATATTATCCATACCTTATTTTATTGATGATTTTTTATCAACTATCGCTATTAAAAATTTATTTGACGTTCCATTATGTACTTACTTAATGGATGATCAAAATATTTACATTGATGAAATTCCTGATCGCTTTATGGCGGAATTAATCGAAAAATCAGATTTATGTTTTGGCATCTCAAGAAATCTTTGTGAAGCATATCAAAAAAAATATCATAAAAAATTTTGGTTTGTACCTCCTGTAGCACCAGAAAAATTTATTCCTTCTAATACGGTAATATTTCCTTCTCAATTACAAGAGCAACATGGTGTATTGATAGGAAATATTTGGAGTCAAAAATGGTTAGATCGCTTGAGAGAAACCATTAGAGGATCTGGGGTTAAGATTGATTGGTATGGTAATCCTCATCGAGAATGGCTTAAATTTGACGAAACCGAATTAGCGGAAGATGGCATTATTTTTAAAGGTTATCTTGAATCTGAATCAGAGTTAGTAAACAAACTAAGACAATCCTCTTTTGCTATTATTCCTACCGCTCAAGAAATAAGTAATTCCGAAAGAATGGAAATTGCTAAATTAAGTCTGCCATCGAGAATACCTTTTCTAGTGGCTACAGCCCACACTCCTCTATTAGTAATCGGTAATAACGAAACAGCCGCAGCTAATTTTGTAACGGATTTTCAATTAGGTGCAGTTTGTGGATATGACACCATTAATTTTCGAGAAACCATAGCTTGGATTACCGATGCAGAAAATCAAGATGGTATTCGTCATCAAGCCTCCAACTTAGCTAAATTTTTATCTTCCAAAGGTATTGCCGATTGGATTTGGGATTCTTTAGCACAAAAATATCCCCTAGATTTGCGTTTTGAAAAATTAGGACAATATTTGCCTGAAGCAACAATAATTATTACGGCTAATGAAGTTAATAATAGACATGGAACGGGATTTTTAGTTAGAAGAGTTGTGGGTGATACCCCAAATATTTTATCTATTCGTTCACGCAATGATTATGGTGGATTACATAACTTTGGAGACGCTACTTTCTGTTTACCTCATACAGATATATCTCGTATAGATGCTTTTCTTTCTATGGCAAAACTATTAGAAGGAGTCAAGATTAAAGAAATATTTTGTATCCCTTACTATCCCGATGATTTACTCTTGTCTATCGCCATTAAAGAATTATTTAACGTTCCTTTGGGAGTGTATATCATGGATGATCAAAATGTAGTAGTTAATAAAATCCCTGATGAAATCATGAGAGAATTTTTAACTAAATGTTCTTTTCGTTTAGCTACACATCCTGAACTTAGAGACGCTTATGAAGAAAAATATAATCTTAAATTTTGGCTTTTACCCGCCGTTGTTCCAAATTCCATAATTACTACAACGGTTACTTATCCTCAACAAAATCTACTCAAAAATCAAACAGGCGCATTAATTGGTAGTATTTGGAGTAAAAAATGGTTTGAAATGTTAACGGATACTATTACTAATGCAGGAATAAAACTAGATTGGTATGGTAACGCTAAATATCAATGGTTAACAGATTCTTGGGAAGATATTAGCAAAAAAACTGGTATTACTCCCTATGGTATTGTTGCTGAACCAGAATTAGGACAAAAACTTCAACAATATCCTTATATAGTAGTACCCACAGGAACAGTTGATGAAAGAGATGATCATCCCGAATTATCTCGTCTAAGCCTCCCGGGTAGAATAATTTTTGCTTTGGCTTCTTCCCATACTCCTATTATTCTTCTTGGTAGTGAAAAAACCTCTGCTGCTAGATTTGTCAAAACTTTTGGTATCGGCATTATTTGTGACTATAATCCTGAAAGTTTCAAAAAAGCAGTAGATTATGTTACTCAACCAGAAATACAAAAAGAAATGCGACATCATGCTTTATCTGTGGCTGAAAAATTTTCCGATAAACATATTAATCACTGGATTTGGGAATCTTTACATCAAGGAAAGCCATCTGATTTAAAATTTGAGCATTTATTTGCCTAAAAAATTCTAGTTGAATTTCTAAACTTACAATAACAAAATCATTGCGTAAATATTTAAGTAAAAAGAAAGGAGAAAATAATGTCATCAGAATCTAATTCTAAGCAAGGTATTGTCAGTTTTTTAGCAAATTTACCTTTAATCAGAAGAATTAAAATTATTAAAGAATTAAGTCTTGAAAAACTAGATCAACTGATTCATAAATCAGATAATTTAGACGGAAAAATTGACTCTCTTTTAAATAATGATACCTCTTTTCTTGAAGCAATTATTAATATTATAAAAGCCTTAAAAAATATTTATAAACAATCTCAAGAACAATATTCTTCTTTAACAAAACTTATTCAAAATAATTATCAAAATCTAACTATCTTACTTAAAAATTCTGAATCTAACCATGAAAAAATAGATACTTTAGAAGCAAAAATTAATGACTTAAATACTAATTTTCCCGTTATTCATCAAGAAATAGGAAATACAAAAACTATTTTTTATGACTCATTATCTCAACAAGGAATAATTAAACAACTTTGTGATGACTCATTATCTCAACAAGGAATAATTAAACAACTTTGTGATGATTCATTATCTCAACAAAAATTTTTATTAGAACAACAAAAAGAAATCAAGAATATTCTCACTAAAATAACCTCAAAACCATTAATTATTAACGAATCATCAAGGGAATTAAATGACCCAGAAATAGGTTTGATGATGTATTTATACTCATTTTTACCAAGTCGTTATGCTATTGATGTTGGTGCTAACATTGGGGATATGTCTGAAAGTTTGTTAAACGCTGGTTATGAAGTTTTTGCTTTTGAACCATTTTTTCCCGTTTATGAAAAACTGAACAATAGATTAGGTAATTATCCTAATTTTCACTCTCATCAAATTGCTTTAGGTTCAACTAATGAGACAACACAGTTATACTTAGCCACTGATAAAACTCCAGAAAATATTTATCAAGATTCTACTTTTTATAGTAGTTTAATTAAACATTCTATGCCTGAGGATTTGCCTTTTACAGACACTACTACTGTTGCAGTAAAAACTTTAGCTAGTTTGCATGATAGTCGAGAAATTCCTGCCGATGTAAGTTTAGTTAAAATTGATACAGAAGGTTTTGATTTACAAGTAATTCACGGTATGGGATTATATCAATATCCTGTGGTAATAACGGAATTTTGGGATGATCAATTTCCTTTTGGGATTTCCGATACTCATAATCGATTAGATGATTTAGTGGCAGAAATGCGTCGCCGAAAATATTATTGGTATGTTGTTATGTATCGAGTTTGGGGAGATGAAACTCAAACTATCTCATTTTACTGCAATCATCCCCAGTCAGTAAGTAATAGTTGGGGTAATATATTTTTCTTCCATGACTATAATCTATTTGTTCAAGCTCATCGTTGGACTTTATCTGTACTTCCTGAAACCTATTTCCGTTAATAACTGTTTTATCATTTAAAGGTACGGAAAACTACACTACCTTAAAGGGGTCACTTTCCTTCAATATAGGAATAGAAAATCAATAATTGATAATTAACTTTTAATACCATTGAGTTACTTATTGTCAATGTTGATTACTGAATTATATAAAATTACATATACTTAATTAAAGGATATAAATATATATGGGAAAAGTCGTAGGTATCGATTTAGGTACAACTAACTCTTGTGTGGCAGTGATGGAAGGCGGTAAACCTGTTGTTATCGCTAATGCTGAGGGTTTTAGAACAACTCC
The DNA here is from genome assembly GCA_009993045.1 of Cyanobacteria bacterium CG_2015-22_32_23. Taxonomy (GTDB): domain Bacteria; phylum Cyanobacteriota; class Cyanobacteriia; order Cyanobacteriales; family Cyanobacteriaceae; genus Geminocystis. The sequence goes on along the minus strand of JAACUG010000063.1, from coordinate 79,665 downwards.
TTCTGTAGTTGCTTATGCTAAAAATGGCGATCGCTTAGTAGGACAAATTGCGAAACGTCAAGGGGTAATGAATCCCGAAAATACCTTCTATTCTGTTAAACGTTTTATTGGTAGAAGATATGATGAAGTAAGTAACGAAACAACAGAAGTAGCTTATAAAGTATTGAATGTAAATGGAAATGTCAAATTAGATGCGCCTTCTCAAAGTAAACAATTCTCTCCTGAAGAAATTTCCGCCCAAATTTTACGCAAATTAGTAGAAGATGCCAGTAAATATTTAGGAGAAACCGTTACTGAAGCGGTAATTACCGTACCTGCTTATTTTAATGACTCTCAACGTCAAGCCACTAAAGACGCAGGAAAAATTGCGGGTATTGAAGTAAAACGTATTATTAATGAACCTACCGCCGCATCTTTGGCTTATGGTTTAGATAGAAAAAGTAACGAAACTATTTTAGTCTTCGACTTAGGTGGTGGTACATTTGACGTTTCTGTTCTTGAGGTGGGAGACGGTGTATTTGAAGTTTTATCAACCTCTGGAGATACTCACTTAGGTGGTGATGACTTCGATAAAAAAATTGTGGACTTTTTAGCAGCAGATTTTAAAGGAAAAGAAGGTATTGATTTACGCAAAGATAAACAGGCTTTACAACGTCTTACCGAAGCGGCGGAAAAAGCAAAAATAGAATTATCTAACGTCTCTCAAGCAGAAATTAACTTACCCTTTATTACTGCTACTCAAGACGGACCAAAACACTTAGAATTAACTTTAACTCGTGCTAAATTCGAGGAATTATGTGCTGATTTGATTGATCGTTGTGCTATTCCTGTACAAAACGCGCTCAAAGATTCTAAACTTAGTGCTAGTGATATTGATGAAGTAGTATTAGTTGGCGGTTCAACTCGTATTCCTGCTGTTAAAGAAGTAGTTAAAAAAGTTCTCGGAAAAGAGCCTAATCAAACCGTTAACCCTGATGAAGTAGTAGCTGTGGGGGCGGCTATTCAAGGAGGAGTTTTAGCAGGAGAAGTTAAAGATATTCTCTTATTAGATGTAACACCTCTTTCTTTAGGTGTAGAAACCCTAGGCGGTGTCATGACTAAAATTATCCCTAGAAACACCACTATTCCTACTAAAAAATCTGAAACTTTCTCTACTGCCGTTGACGGACAAAGTAACGTAGAAATTCATGTTTTACAAGGTGAAAGAGAATTTTCTAAAGATAATAAGAGTTTAGGTACTTTCCGTTTAGATGGTATTCCTGCCGCACCTCGTGGCGTACCTCAAATTGAAGTTATTTTCGATATTGACGCTAACGGTATTTTAAACGTGACAGCGAAAGATAAAGGTACTGGTAAAGAGCAGTCTATCTCTATCACGGGCGCTTCTACTTTACCCGATAGTGAAGTTGATCGTATGGTAAAAGAAGCTGAAAATAATGCCGCAGCAGATAAAGAAAGAAGAGAAGCTATTGAGCGTAAAAACCAAGCAGATTCTTTAGTCTATCAAGCCGAAAAACAAATCACTGAGTTAGGAGATAAAATTTCCGCCGATGATAAAACTAAAGCAGAAGGCTTAATTAAAGATCTGAAAGATGCTGTAGCGGGGGAAGATGACGAGAAAATTAAAACTATAATGCCTGAGTTACAACAAACTCTCTATACCATCGGTAGCAATATTTATCAACAGTCTGGCGGTGCTGGTGCAACCCCTGGTGCTGATACCACGGATACCAATAACACTCCTCCTAATGCTGGTGGTGATGATGTCATTGATGCTGAATTTTCAGATGACTAAAGATTTTGAGCTTTGATTTTCAAAAGTTGTAATTTATTGTTAAATTTAAGGGTGGACTTCGGTTCACCTTTTTTTGTTGATAATCAAAAGACACTCACAATTAAATTATGAATTGGTGGCGTAAACTCAAAAAAAATCCCTTAGCAAAATTAGGGGCGATTCTCTTAATATTTTTTTATGTAATAGTTATCGGTGCTGATTTTATTGCACCTTATGATCCTTATTTAGCCGAAGAAAATAGTTCTTTATTACCACCTACGACTATTTATTGGCGCACTCAACAAAAAGAATTTATCGGACTTCATGTTTATCCTACTACCCAAGGTAAGACTGATGTTAATACAGGGGATCGCCTTTTAGAAATAGATTATACAAAACCATCACCGATTAGATTATTTGTGAAAGGAAAACCTTATCAATTTTTACAAATAAAATTACCTTTACCACCAAAATTTGAAGAGGTAGAAATCTTTTCAGGATTTAAAATTAATAGGCGTTTATTTGGCACAACAGGGGAAGGAAAAATTAATCTTTTAGGTACAGATGAACAAGGTAGAGATCAACTAAGTCGATTATTATATGGTGGAAGAATTAGTTTATTTATTGGTTTAATTGGGATTTTAATTTCTTTTCCGTTGGGGATGATAATAGGGGGAATTGCGGGTTATTTTGGTGGCTGGATAGATAATATTTTAATGCGATTAGTAGAAGTTTTAATGACTATTCCGGGGATATATTTATTAGTAGCATTAGCCGCCATTTTACCACCGAGTTTAAGTAGTTCTCAAAGGTTTTTATTAATAGTTTTAATTACTTCTTTAATAGGTTGGTCAGGATTAGCTAGAGTCATTAGAGGGCAAGTTTTAACCCTTAAAGAACAAGAATTTGTAGAATCTGCTAAAGCTATTGGTGCAAATTCAATATATATTATTATAAAACATATACTGCCACAAACCGCTACTTATATCATCATTTCTGCTACCTTATCCATACCTAGTTTTATTGTGGCAGAATCAGTACTAAGTCTAATTGGTTTAGGTATTCAACAACCAGATCCTAGCTGGGGAAATTTATTATCTTTAGCTACTAATGCGTCAATTTTAGTTTTGCAACCTTGGTTAATTTTTCCACCAGCTATATTAATTATTTTGACAGTTTTATCTTTTAATTTATTAGGTGATGGTTTAAGAGATGCACTAGATCCAAAAAGTATTAATAAATAAGGAAAATATAACTATTTCTAACAATAAAAATCACTTTTATTTTAAAAAATTAACTTTCTAATCCAGCTAGAATTATTTATATATTAACCCACATTCCGCATATCAAATGGTAATATTAAAGAAATGTACAAATTGATTTTCAAGAGCAATTCCCATTAATAAGACGAATTTTTCCGAAACGTTGAAAATAAAATTTTTAAACATTGTTTTGCTATTTTTTGACAGCAAAAAGCTCACTTTTATTTAAGTAATTGTTTTTATCTTCCTTTTCTTTAACATATTTTACTTCCATTAATTCATAGTACTTTCATTTTTTACTAGGGCTTGTCATCATTTAGCTATCAAAACTTTAGATTATCAATATTTTCGCCTATTTTAAATTGTCAAAGATAAAAGACTGAAACTCTTATCCATACAAGACTTATAGATTTAATTGATGACACGCCCTAGGACAAAGTAATAAAATTAATGATGATTATGGTGATTCATAGGAGTAGAGTTTTGCTGTTCAACATTTAATCTAATCAAACTCATATCTTGCTTTCCGTAAGTCATTAAGCCCATAGTAATTTGTCCAAAAGCAAAAATTCCCATAGAAACTAATCCCACAGAAAAAACTCCCATAGGCACTAAACCGATGGAAATCACACCATGGGGAATTGCACCGATAGAAATTAAGCCGTGAGGTGAAATACCGATGCAAAATATAGCGTCATGGGGTGCAATGCCTATTTGAATCAGTTTTTTGTCTTTTAAAGTTAATTTCATTCAAGGTTGATTAGATAATTCAGATTTACCAAAATATACCCATTAAATGCTTTTTATGTCAAAAGACAAACCGTCAAATTTCACTGAAGGATACCTATTTAAGTAAAACTAAGGTAACTCCAGCCCCTCCATCATTTTGCTTTGCTAGTTCAAACTTACTGACTTGAGGATGATTTTTTAAAAATTCATGAACTCCTGTGCGTAGGCTTCCTGTACCTTTACCGTGGATAATCCATAATGAGCCTATGTCGGTAGCATTAGCGATCGCTTTTTCTAACATAGGTTCGGCTAAATGTACTCTTTTCCCCCGAATATCGACGGTATTTTGAGAAGTTCGGATATTAATAGTCTTAGACTCAGTTTTTTTGACATTATCTTGTGGAGACCCTTGTTTATTAACCGTTACTTTCGTTTTTTCTGGAATAACTTTAACTTTTTCAAAGCGTTTACCATCTAAAGACTCTATATCAGTAAAGGGAATTACCATTTTCATGATACCGAAACGAGCGCTTAATTGTTCCATATCGTCATCTACTGTTAACACTTCTGCCGTTTGCCCGATACTCAAAATTCTGACTCTTTCCCCCACTTTTGGTTTATATTTGATTACTTTAACAGGATTTAAAAAACGATCGGCAATTTTGGTTAAAGTTTCCGTAGCTTGATGTGCGTCTTGAGCAGTGGGTTCGCCTTTTTTCTGTAAACCCTTAATAACTTGAGCAATTTGGCTTTTAGCGTCAAATAATAATTTTTGTACCTCTTGTTCTTGTTTTAGCTTTAAATCTCTTTCTCTAGCTTGTAAAGAGAAGGCTTTTTCTTCCACTTGTTGATAAAATAACTCCGTTTTTGAGAGTAATTCTTCTGCTTGTTGATGTTTATTTTCCTGCTCACGACGTTGATTTTCTAGCGCTGAAATTAAATCATTAACATCCTGGGAAAAACCTCCAACTAATTCCTGAGATTCAGCCACAATAGCCAAAGGTAAACCTAATCTTTGCGCAATGGTAATGGCATTGGAACGCCCTGGAATACCCCATAATAATCTATAAGTAGGCTGTAAAGTACTATCATCAAATTCCACCGAAGCATTTTCAAAACGGGAATCATTATATTTGAGACTCTTTAACTCTCCGTAATGAGTCGTTGCGATAGTTAATAAATTATGTTGTGCTAAGTATTTTAATATAGCTATGGCGATGGCCGTTCCTTCACTAGGATCTGTACCAGCACCAACTTCATCTAACAATACAAGAGATCCCCCCGACTGAGTCTCCCCCTTTTCAAAGGAGGATTGAGTCTCCCCCCTTTCAAAGCCCGACTGAGTCTCCCCCCTTTCAAAGCCCGACTGAGTCTCCCCCCTTTCAAAGGGGGGTTGGGGGGGTATAAATTCTAATTCTGTTTCAAAGGAGGGTTGAAGGGAAACATTTAAAGCCTCAATAATGCGAATAATGCGACGAATATGCCCTGAAAAAGTCGATAAACTTTGCTCTAAGGATTGTTCATCCCCAATATCAGCTAAAATGCTCTTAAACCAAGGAATTTGAGCAGGATATTTAGCAGGAATATATAAACCTACTTTTGCCATTAGTGCCACAATACCGATGGTTTTTAAAGTGACGGTTTTACCTCCTGTATTTGGCCCTGTAATAGCTACAACCCTTGTTTCAGGGTTAATTAACACATCGATGGGGATAACTTCTTTTCCATCTTCTTGTTTTTCTTGCCATACTAACAAAGGATGCCGTAACTGTCTTAAAGAAATGCTTTCCCCGTCTTCAAAATCCACAAATTCTGGCGGATAACCATTTAACCAAATACTATAACGAGCTTTGGCGGTGGCTAAATCAAGAGATGTAGCGATGGCTAATAATTGTTCTAAATCTTGCCAAACTTCGGCGACTTTCTCCGTTAACTGCCGTAAAATCTTTTCTTCTTCTCGTTTCTCTTGATTTCGGCTAGTTTGTAACTTATTACCTAATTCGATAATAACTCTAGGCTCTAAATATAACGTCACCCCACTGGTAGAGGTATCATGAACTATACCTTGGATTTGTCCACTATGACTAGCTTTTAGGGGCAACACAAAGCGATCGCCTCTTTGAGTAACTACTGGCTCTTGTAATGCGTTGCTATTTCTTTGAATAATACCTTGTAAAGTTTGCTGAATTTTATTTCTTAAAGCCTTTATTTTTTGACGAATTTCAGCTAGTTGAGGACTTGCTCTTTCTGTGATTTCGCCACGATCATCTATACAATAGTGAATTTCTTGCTCTAATTCGGGAAAAGTCCTTAAATCATTAACTAATTCTTGAAGGGTTGGTGCATTTTCTTGTTCTTCAATTACTCGTCTTAATTTTCTTATTCCTGACAAAGTAGTGGCTAAATTTAACAACTCATCACCATTTAAAACTCCGCCAATTTTTGCTCTTTCAATGGATTCGCCAATATCATGAATACCATTAAAAGACCAATTAGAGTTAATATTCATTTCGATGTCACAAACTTCTTTAGTCTGTGCTAACAAATATTCTGTATCAGCTACAGATAAAGGTATGGTTAAGTGACTAGATGCCACAACACCCAATTTAGTAGCTGCAAAAGTGGAGAGATGTTGACATAATCTCTGCCATTCTAATAAGCGGAAAGTTTCTTCTTCTATCAAAGCTCAATACAATTAACGATGAACAATTAACAATGAACAATTGAGAATAATCTCATCTTATCGAAAAAAACTCATTACTTTTTGATGAATATCAGAGATAACTATCTTAAAAGTATTGTCAATTATCAATCATAGCTCAAAGTTAGTGAACTAACATACTATGATCATAATTAGGGGATTTACTGTCAACGGATTTGACTTGATATTTTACCAGATTAGCTAATTCTTCTAATTGACTGATAGCTTCTGCGCCTTCTAACTTCATTAATTCTCTATCATCTTGCATTTCAGTCCAAGTAATACCATAATCAGATACGAGAAAGCGAATAAGGTGATTATCACCCAAGCTAACCATAAAAGAAGCACTTGTCAACTCCGTGCCACAAGTATAACAAGAAGCAATATAACCTCTTTTTTCCAAAACAATGGCTAATACTTGAAGATTCATCACTAAATCTTTAACAAATTCACGATACTGATGTGCTAATCGAATAAACATTGATTCCTCCTGATGACACCATTATAATCTTTGAGATTCTTAATATTTATTTAAGATTTTCTTTTTAGATTATATGATATATTTTTCAAAAATGTAAAATTGGGTAAAATAGTTCTTTTAATAGCATATCCTAATTATTAAAATAGTGGATAATATCAAATAAGTTCTACATATAATTTTCCGTGAAGATAAGTTAAAAGGTGATGTTAGGCAAAAATAGAATTAATTGTTAAAGTATCGGGTGTCAGGTGTCGGGTATTAGGTTAAAGAATGGACAAATAATATATCTTAACTGATTTTTTACTTTCAATTCTTTGATTGACGAATAAATGTTCGAGGGTATTAAACCTGAAACCTGCTACCTGAAACCTGAAACCTTCTGCATCGAAGGGAGTTAATTGTTAATTGCCAATTTAGACTCTAAAGAAATAGAATTTGTTTGTGCAATTTCGAGATAGGATTGACGAATTTCGGCATTTACCGCTACGGTTTTCGCATCATAAAGTTGAGTAGCTAGTTTTGGATATAAACCCACGCTAAGAATTAAAGCTAAGAAACAAACTGCAATGAATACTTCTCTTGGTTTTGCATCTTCGTAAATTGCTTCTCCGGGTAGAACACAGTTAGTTCCAAAACATACTGCAGGATCATTGTCAGGGTTTTCATTGATGCCCGTAGTACCAATAGTACACATCTGAATTTTATCTGTACCGTAAAACAGTTGTCTTAACATCGAGAGTAAGTAAATGGGGGTAACAATTAAGCCCACGGCACTGAGAAATACTGTTGCTGTACGGAAGGTTGAATTATAAACATCACTATTACTAAAACCGACAAATACAGCTAATTCACTGACAAAACCACTCATACCGGGTAACGCTAAAGAAGCCATTACTCCGGCGGTAAATAATGCGAATACTTTAGGCATAGCCTTGCCGATGTCTCCTATTTCGTCTAAGAACATGGTATGAGTACGGTCATAGGTAACTCCAGCAAGGAAGAATAATAAGGCGGCAATTAAACCATGAGAAAGCATTTGTAACATTGCTCCGCTAATGCCCAAGTCTGTAAAAGAAGCGATACCGATTAAGACAAAACCCATGTGAGACACGGAAGAATAAGCGAGACGGCGTTTCATGTTAGTTTGACCAAAAGAAGCAAAACCGCCGTAAACTATGTTTACAACCCCTAAAATGACCAAAACGGGGGCAAAATAGACATGAGCTTCAGGTAATAATCCTAAATTGAGGCGAATTAAGCCATAACCTCCCATTTTTAGCAAAACTCCTGCTAATATCATCGACACAGGGGAGGATGCTTCACCGTGGGCATCAGGTAGCCATGTATGAAGGGGAAAAACCGCTAATTTGACACCGAAGGCAATTAATAAACCGCCGTAGAGTAAAATTTCTAAACCGATGGGATATTCTTTTAATCCTAAAGCCACCATATCGAAGGTAATTTCTCCACCGCCGTATAATGCCATTCCTAAACCAGCTATGAGGATGAAAATAGAAGCTAAGGCAGTATAAAGTAAGAATTTTGTGGCGGCGTAGCGTCTTTTTTGTCCACCCCAAATGGATACTAATAAATATACGGGAACTAATTCTAATTCCCACATGATAAATAATAATAAAATATCTTGAGCAACAAATACGCCGATTTGTGCTGAATATAACAGTAACATTAAACAATAAAATAAACGTGGTTTACGATCTACTTGCCACGCTGAAAACATAGATAAAGTGGTAACTAAACCAGCTAAAAGTACTAAAGGCATGGATAAACCATCTACCGAAACACTCCAACTTAAGCCTAATTGGGGAATCCAAGAATATTGTTCGACAAGCTGTAAACTGGCGTTAGTTGTATCGTAATGTTGCCAGAAAACATAACACATTAACATAAAATCGATTAGTCCGACTCCTAAAGCATACCATCTTAGGGTTTTACCTTCTTTATCAGGCACAAAGGGAATTAAAAGTGCTGCAATAAGGGGGAAGGCGATTATAACGGTAAGCCAAGGAAATTGATCCGCTATCATACTCTTTCAATATAATATTTAATTTTTGGTGTAATAATTCTACTATATTTTGTTAACTTTTGTAAAAATACTAGACAATTAGTCGTTATTATCTCAGTTCGATGGTTTAAATATCCGATTTAGCAAGGTTTCAGGTTTAATCCCCTTACCTTTACTTGATAGTAATTATTCGCCTTGAAAAAACCACTGCTGTATAATACTATGCTTTGTGGGCAATGCCCACCTTTACTTGATTAGGCATTTACGAGAGATTTTTGATCGATTAAACTTTTAATGGATTGTAAGAATTTTTGTTCGATATATGGCTTGGTAAAATAAGCATTTGCACCTAAATGAGTAGCTAATTTACGATGTTTATCATTACTGCGAGAAGTTAACATTGCCACGGGAACTTTATTTAATTCAGGATAACGTCTTCTTTGTCCTAAAAATTCAAATCCGTTCATATTAGGCATTTCAATATCACAAATAACTAGACTTACTTGAGAATTTTGTTGTAGTTGATCTAATGCGTCTTTACCATCTTTAGCTTGAATGACTCGATAACCAGCTTTTTCTAAGGAAAGGGCTAGAGTTCGTCTCATTGCCGCACTATCATCTACTACTAAAACAGAAGCTATTTGAAAAGCATTGCTTAAAGAAGTTTCAGATATAGTACCGCCATTACCACCACTAAAGGCTTTACGGTTTACGGTAGTTCGAGGTTGACTAGCTTCAAAGAAATTCACCAGTAAAATAGTGGTATTAATCACTGGAATTAATGTTCCATCACCTAAAATAGTACATCCATAAGTATAACTAGGAGCAGTCAAGGCACTACCAAAAGGTTTAATGACTAATTCTTGTTCACTGACGAGATTATCTACTTCTATGGCAAATAATTCTTGTCCTAAACGCATTAATAATAAAGGTTTTAGCCATTCTTCAGGGGTAGGTAATGCTTCTAAGGCTTGACTTACGGAAGAATTTTCCGCTACATAACAACGATATTCTAATAAATCGATGAGAGGATAAATAGGTATAACTTTATCTTCATAATGCAAGAAGCGTTTATTACCAGAAGTTTTCAATTGATCTTCTTCAGGTACAATAATTTCTTCGATGTTATCTGACGGTAAAGCATAAAAATGAGCATCACTGGAGAGTATTAATAACTTATCAATGGTTAGAGTTAAAGGTAATCCCATAATAAAAGTTGTACCTATACCCGGTTCAGAATCTACAGAAATTGTCCCTTTTAGCGATCGCAATTGAGAACGAACAATATCTAAACCGACACCACGTCCAGAAATTTCAGTAACAGAAGAAGCGGTGGAAAATCCGGGTTCAAAAATTAATTCCAGTAAATTCTCTTTATTAGTAACGGCTAATTGTTCAGGAGTGAGGAGTTTACGTTCAAGGGCTTTTTGTCCTATTTTATTAAGATTTAAACCGCCGCCATCATCTTTAATTTCAATAATAGTTTGATTTCCTTGATGATAGGCTTTAACTTCGATAATACCTGTTTCTGATTTACCCCGTTGTTTACGAATTTCGGGAGTTTCGATACCATGATCAAAAGCGTTACGAATTAAATGCACTAAAGGATCATATAATTTCTCTAAAGCCGCCTTATCAACTAATACGCTTGTACCGTTTAATTTGAGATTAACTTTTTTATTGTATTTTACCGATAAATCTCGAAGAACACGAGGAAAACGATTTAAAACTTCTCCTAAAGGTAACATTCTCGCCCACATCAACTCATCTCGAAGGCGATTAAGCATTTGACGTTGAGTATCAACACTTTGTCCTGATTGTCCTGCAAATAAGGCAATATCGTCCACGGCTTCTTCTAATTGAATCATTTGTTCGATTAAACCTTCAATGACATAGTACATATTATCGTAACTATCCATTTCTAAGGAATCAAAGGCAGAAGTTAAACTAAACTCACTATCTTGAAATGAAATCGATGGAGAACTATTATTACCATTACGAGAACGAAATTTATCAGGAGAAGCCACCATTTTATCGGATAAATCTCGTAAATTATTAGCCATTTGTTGAAAACGAATAAATCTTTCTAATAACTCTTTAACGGAATTTTGTAGTTTATCATTTTGTAGAGACAATCCATTACGGTTAATAGATAATTCCCCGATTAAATTATTCATTCTTTCAAGACGATCTAAATCAACTCTTACGCTTAAATTAGTTTTAGTAGATGTCGTCGTAGTCGTAACTTTAGGATCAATTTGAGGTTTTTTCTCAGAAACTTTTTTGACTCGTTTAGTAAAGCTACTTTTGACGTCTTCAGGAGATTTTAAACCGGGTAAATTTTGATATTCTACATTAATAGAAGTGATAATGTCATTGAGATTTTCTTGGGTGGTAAATTGTGGAGTATTTATTCCTTCTTGAATACTCATTAAAGTTTCTTTACCAAAATCAATCATACCTAGGGTAGTTGAGAAAGATTCTTCATTTTCTGACACTATTTTATCTTCAATAATGTTAGGGTTTTGAGTTTCTGGTGGATTTAAACCAGTAGTTTCAAAAGTCGATGAGGTTAAATTATTTTCTTCTACATTTTCACTAGAGTTACTAAATACGTCTTCTAAAGATGGGGTAGCGTCATTTATTCCCATAGATTGTGATAATGATTCATTAGAAGGTAGTAAATTTTCGG
>JAACUG010000063.1:0-67982 GCA_009993045.1 Cyanobacteria bacterium CG_2015-22_32_23 | reverse complement strand
CGTTTTCTTCATTTTCTTCCTCATCCTCTTTATCAAAGATAGACATATCTACACTAGAAAATACTTGACTCAAAGAAGGTAAAGCTGTATTGTCTTCGTTTTCTTCATTTTCTTCCTCATCCTCTTTATCAAAGATAGACATATCTACACTAGAGAATACTTGACTCAAAGAAGGTAAAAATGTATTGTTTTGCTCATCATCATCTCTTTGTTGTTCTTCTATATCATCAATTAAGGACAGATCAACTTCAGAAAATACTTGACTCAAAGAAGGGATAAAGGTATTATCTTCATTGTCTTCCTCGTCTAACGGTAATTCATTATAAGCAAAAACGTCATTTATAGAAGGAATGGTATTGTGTTTATCATCTTCTAAGGCTAATTCTGAGGCTTTAGCAAGGAGATTAATTTCTTCTTCACTAAATTCTGAAGCAAAAATATCTTCAATATCTGGAATTTCGTCATTATCATCATCTTTCATTCCTCGATGAATTGCCTCTATTTGATCATCATCAAGATTAAAATTAAACACATCATCTAAAGACGGTGTATTGGTTTGCGTTTCTTTATCTTCGGAAGTTATGGTGAAAATTTCGTCAGTGTTGGATTCTAAACTACTAAAAACATCCGTTAAGAATGGCAAATCATTATTATTATTTTCGTCAGTGTTGGATTCTAAACTACTAAAAACATCCGTCAAGAATGGCAAATCATGATTATTATCTTCTTCTAATTCTCCATAACTAATTTGCACGGTAGCAAAACGTCTTAATTCATTACTAGGTTCTCCACCTGTACTACGATTTCCTGCTAAAACTAAATTTCTAGCTTTTTCGGCATCTTGAATAATTACTTTGATAATTTCTAAACTCCTTGAAGGATTGTTTTCGATAGCCATTAAACCTAATTTTGCGATTTCCGCAAATCCGGGTAATACTAACATTTCGCCAAAACCAGAAAATACTTCTAAAGTTGCTCGTAATTCCCCAGCTAAAGGTTGATTGGTGGGATTGTTAACCACATCTTTAAGTCTTTGTATTTCTTCGGCGACATCCACTTCAAACATTGATTGTACAATATCCACTCCTAAATCTGTAGAGGAGGGAATATAATCATCTGCACGACTAAGAGCAACACCTAGTTTAGTCTGAATTTTTTTCCATACTTCATCGGCAACCACTAAAGCAGATTCAGGGTTATAATTACCCGTTTCTATCTGTTGAGTTAAAGCATTGCGTAAACAGTCAAAACCTTCTAATATCCAGCTTTCTAATTCCGTATCAAGGTCAATAGTAACATCATAAAGAACTTTAAACACATCTTCTAAGCGGTGAGAAATAGTTTTAATGGCTTCTAAACCAACACTAGCTGCACCGCCTTTGAGAGAATGAGCCGCTCTCATAATTTCATGAATTTTAGCTATACTACGATCTTCTTTTAAGGTTAACAAGCCATTTTCAATAATTTCTAATAATTCTGGGGCTTCTTCCACAAAGAAATGATAGGCTTGATCTGTGGTATCTATAGGTTGTTCTATATTTACTTGAGGAGGTTTTTCTTGAGTTGTTTTCCCTGCTAAAGCTAATAGCTCTGTACTAGGTTCACCGCCAGAAGCTCGATCTCCTTGTAATACTTGCTCTTTGGCTATTTCTAGGTTATTAATAAAGGCTTGAGTGATAGCATTGAGGTTGCTAGGATTAAGGGAAAAAGCATTAGCCGCCGTTTCACAAATGGCAGTAAATCCTGGTAATACTAACATTTCGCCAAAACCAGAAAATACTTCTATTTGCATCGATAAAATATCTTCTAATTCTGTGGGATTTCCATTATCTAAAGTTGATTGAAGAGTGTTAATGCCTTCTGTTACATCTACTTCAAATATAGAGGTAGCAATATCAATGCCTAAATCCGCCGAAGATGGTAAAAATTGTTCAGATTGTGCAATTTCTTCGCCATATTTACCCTCAAACATCTCCCAAAGTTCGTTGATGGTGTCTAATGCCGACTTTTCATCGAAATTTTCTCCTGACATTCTAGCCATTAACGGTTGACGTAATAAAGGATAAATCTCTCGTAAATATTCTTGATAGTTATCGTCAAGGGGTATATTTTCGTTAAATAAGGCTTTGAAACTTTTTTCTACTCGCAAAGCAATATTACCTAAATCTTCTAAACCAGCACTTCTTGCACCTCCTTTAAGGGAATGGGCCGCACGAGCTATCTCGTTAATTTCATTTATATCTCTAGTAATTAAAACACCTTCTAAACCGTTATCAATAATAGCGATTAAATCCACTGCTTCTTCCATGAAAAACTCATAGGCTTGGGCTTGTAACTCTTTCTGTTGAGCTGAGTTACTCTCATTTTCTTGGTTAATATCTTCTTCTAAAATAAAGTTATCTACTAAGTAATTTAAGTCATGATAGGAGTTTTCTTGTTCATTTTCAGGGATAAAATTATCGGTTTTATCGGTTAAATAACTAAATTCTGAATTTGGAGCATCATTATTTAAGTTCAACATATCCCCAATTAAATCAGCAAAATCATCGGTTTCTTCCCGTAGGTCAAAATTCGCATTTTCTGGAATCAAGTCGCCAAATTCGGTGATTTCTGAGGGTTCTGCTTCATTTTCTGGGTATACCTCTGATTCTGAAGAAATATCTCCCATTAAATCCGCAAATTCTCGTAATTGATTCGTTTCTTCTTCCTGATTAATTTCTTGATGGGATAAATTCTGTTGCTCTTGTGGAGCTATTTGTGTAAAATCAAGGGTTGATTCTTTTGTAGGGATGTCTGCTAATTCTTTTAATCTTTGTGATGGTTTACCCCCTTGAGTGCGATCGCCATTTAAAACTAAATTTCTTGCATTAGTAACGTCTTGAATTATAAGAGCAGTTATTTCTTGAATGTCTTGGGGATAATTATTAATAGCTAAGGAAGCTGCTTCGGCAATGTCTTTTAACCCTTTTAAATCGGTCATTTCACTAAAACCAACTAATATTTCTAGTTGTAAAATAACTTCTGATGGTAGCTCTACAGAGGGTAAATTTTTTAAACTATTTTGTAAATGTTCAATAATTTGGGCTATGTCTATTTCAAACAAAGACTGTACCATATCGATACCCAAATCCGCCGAAGATGGTAAATAATCGTTACTTTGAATATGTCCTAATTTTTGTTTTAATTTATCCCAAATAACCGAAGCATTTTTTTCCCATTCTATTTGGTAACTTCCCTTGTCAATTTGTTCGTTAAGGGCATTTTTTAAACAATCAAATCCTTCTAATAGATAGGTTTCTAATTCATCATCCACAATCACACTCTCATCAAATAACGCTTTTAGATAATCTTCTAATTGATGAGATATATTTTTGATGCCATCTAAACCAACACTAGCCGCCCCTCCTTTGAGAGAATGGGCTGAACGCATCATATCATTTACCCTAGAAATACTTTTATCTTCTTTTACTGACAATAAACCACTTTCAAGGTTATGTAATAAATCGGGTACTTCTGCTAAAAAGAATTGATAGCTAGGATCTTCTATATTAAAGGTAATCTGATAGTTTTGAGTTAATTGTTCAATGACATTAAGTTCAATTTGTGCGCTGGTATCTTCTGCTAAAGTTAGTAAACCCGAGCAAGGACTTCCTCCTTCTTTGCGATCGCCTCCTGCTACTAATTCTCGACTGTTTTCTAAATCTTGAATCAATAAAGTAGCAATAGTTACAGCTTTATCAGGATGTTTTTGTAAGGCTTGTTGAGTAATACTCGTCAGTAAAGAAAAACCAGAAAGATTGACTAATTCACTTAAACCGATGAGAATATCTACGGATTCTCGTAATTCTTGTTCAGGCTCAAAACTTTCAGGAGAAGCCACAACACCTTTTAAACGGCGGATTTCCCCTGCCACATCAACTTCAAAAAGAGAAGCCACAATATCAATACCTAAATCTTCGGAAGAAGGAAGATAATTTTGTACTTGTTTAAGGGCATTACCTAGTTTTAATTCTAATTTTTCCCATACTTTATTTGCCCTATTTTCTGACTCTTTACGATCAAAATTTCCCGTATCTATTTGTTGTGTTAAGGGTATTGCTAAACAATCATAACCTTCTAAAAATAAATTTTCTAACTCTGTGTCGATAACTAAATCTTCGTTATAAAGTGCTTTGAAATAATCTTCTAATTGATGAGCAATATCTTTAATCCCTTTTAAACCAACACTAGCGGAACTATCTTTTATGGAGTGAGCAGCTCGGATCATACCATCAATTTTAGCTTGTTTGAGATTCAACAAACCATTTTCAATTTCTTGTAATAATTCAGGTACTTCGTCAATAAATAGTTGATATGCTTGATTTAGTGGATTCATGACTCAAGTTAATGATAGGTTTAAGATTATTGCAGTTTGCCTTTAATACTCTTTATTGTAACAATTTATTTGATCAGCAAAAGATTATATTTATACATTTTAATCTAGTTTCCATGTATTTTTAGGATATTTAATTTTCAGTTAGGGAAAAATATTATTTTGTGATGAGTGAAAATTTAATCCAGGAGGAGGATTGATAATTAGTGATACTATACTTTAAAGCCTCATAATCTGAGTATGGTCAAATGTTTGAAACCTTAGTGTTAACAATGATTCTACCTATAATATCAAATTATGCTCTTGCTAAGTATAATTTCTAATTCCTAAAGGTTAGGAGTTAGGTTTCAGTAATAAATAATTTTACTTACTTAGTTACGAATATTATCATCAATAAAAAGCTATAACCTGCTATGGCTTCGGTTAGATAACGCCAGTTTGTCTTATAGCCACGAGAGTGCCATGTTCGTAATTCACCATTAAATCCTCTTGATGTTAACCCTAATGATATTTGTCGATAGTTTTCTAAAGATTTTGTTAATAATTGTGCGATCGCCAAACTTAAACTATACATTCCTCTACGCCAATTAATGTAACCAAAACGAGATTTTTGGGCGCTGATTAATTCAGATATGGTAGTAGTTAAAATAAAAATAAAGCGATACATTAATAATAATAAATCTGTTAATAAAGAAGGACATTTATATTTTTGTAAAATCCTGATAATTTCACTAAACGGTATAGTTAAAAGGATAAAATACATACAAGAAGTTAAACACCATGAGCGAGAAAATATCATTAACCCTTGCATAATACCTTGATGGCTAAAATAAAAGAAAAAATTACCTAATGGAAAACCAAAAATAACATCTTCTTGAAAATTATTAATATTAGAAGAAAAGCTGATACTAATAATTAAAGGTGGTAAACTCATCAACCAAAAACTAAAGGGAATTCCTAATAATTGACGATAAATAACAAAAGGAATTCCACTATAAATAACTATCCAGATTATTAACCAAACACTGATTAAAATTTGGATATAAAAAGTAGATAAATAACCTAAAATAAATAATGATAAAGCAAATATTAATTTATGTTCAGGGGGAAGCCATCGCAATTTATTACTATAAGCTAAAGAATCAATTTGATGGTGCATTCATGATAATGAATAATTAATAATGAATAATGAATAATGAATAATTAATAATTAATAATTAATAATTAATAATTAATAATTAATAATTAATAATTAATAATTGTTGTTTCTAATTCCTCATGATTAATTATTTCTTCCTTTATAAAATCCGATAACGTAACCGATAAATCCTGCACCTAATGCTGCTTGAGAAGCAAATAAAAGACTTTCAATTTCACCACTAGCAGGTTCAAATAAAGGTTCAAACCAAGGTTTATAATTAGGTTGTATTTCTGTGATTAATTCTTTTGCTTCACCATCAGCACCTTGAAAGTCACCTTTGATGAAAATTAAGGGTAAAACTGTTAATAAAATTACGGATAAGATTAACCACCAGTTACCTTGTTTCTTTTTAGGTTGAGATGTTATTACTTCTTTATTAGCCATAGTTTTAATTATGTTTTTATGGTTGATTTTTTAATAGTTTTAAGGTTTGTAATTCGTTAATGGCGTAAGACTGTAGCCAATTCCACACCAACACCGTCAAAAAACCTTCACTGATGGCTAAAGGAATTTGAGTGATAGCAAAAATACTTGCAAATTTAATAAATGAAGCCATAACACCGCCTTCCACCGCAGGAAAAACTATGGCTAATTGCATGGAAGTAACCACATAAGTCGCTAAATTTCCTAAACTTGCACCGCAGAAAATAGCTAATTTTTCCTTACCGCTAAGGATTATAAGACGATAAACAACAAAGGCAACCCAAGGGCCGACAATAGCCATAGAGAAAGCATTTGCCCCTAAAGTTGTTAAACCACCATGAGCTAATAATACCGATTGAAATAGTAATACTAAACTACCTAAAACTGCCATAACGGAAGGCCCGAATAAAATTGCCCCTAATCCCATGCCTGTGGGATGAGAACAACTACCCGTCACTGAAGGGATTTTCAAGGCTGACAACACAAAGCCAAATGCCCCTGATAAAGCTAAAAGTAACTTTAATTCTGGATTGTCTTTTGTAATACGAGAAAGAGATTTAAACCCAAATATCAAAAAGGGTATCGTTACAACCCACCAAAAAATCGCCCATGTCACAGGTAAAAAACCCTCAGCGATGTGCATAGCATAGGCTGGAGTGGGAGAAAAAATGATCATAAAACAGCTCAAACCTGCCATTAAACCTAAGCAGATTCGATTCTTGAGACGTGTATTCATTCTGTACCTCGCAGATTAACACTTATTAATTCATCTCGGCAGGTGTTCTGACTTATAAGAGTATTTTTCTTAATCACAGTTGCGGGACAGTGGTAGATTTTAACTACTCTTTCCCTGTTTCCTCTCACGACTATTTATCGCAAGAACCGATATTGAAGTTATAACTATAGCATATTCTGTTAGCTATCTATTCTTTTTTTTGTGATTTGGGCGAATAAATACCATTCACCCCTACAAATTCCTCATTAATTTTGAGGTTTAATTTCTGTGGATAATTCATAAAAATCAGTTTTTGGCGGTGAAGCAAATAAATGTTTCATCTCTCCCATAATTTTTTCATAGGTTTCGTTTTGGTTTTCTTCCATATCCTCTATTTTTTCCCAAATAATAAAGGCTATTCCCTCATCAGTATTCGGTTTCTGAAATAAATATGCACCCTTGAAACCTTTGTTATAAGTAGCTACTGCTTCTTCAAATAGTTTTTGTGCTTCGGGAAATTTACCCGGTTTAAAAGTGGCGATCGCCATATAAGCACATTTATGTCGTAAAAAGTCACTAAATTCTTGCATAATCAATGATCAAATAGATGTAATGCTAATTTTACCTCAGTTCGATGTCTTCAATCATAAAAGTCAGGAGAAAAAACATCCTTAGAATTGACCGATAATTTTTAAATTCTATGGTAAGATAAGGCTTATTATCATTAAAACCTCGTCTTTTGGGACAGCTTTATGATAAGATTTGCTATGAGTTTGGGACGAGGAAAGCCAAAACCAAAAAGAAAAAATGGTAGAGGCAAAAGTAGAAATCATATATAATAATTTATTTACTAAGTCATAATTTTTGTATGTTACCTTTGTTCTCAAAAAATAAGTTAAAGCACAGTATCAGTTTAGTTTTGTCTTTAGGAATTTTGTCTTTTACTTCTACTACTTTAGCTCAATCAAATACTAATCCAGAGCCTGTAGAAGAAAATACTGTAACTCCAGTTAATCAAACTGAAACCCTTTTAAGTCTTCAAGGGGGCGAGAAATTAATGAAAGAAGCAGAAGTTGCTATTAATGCAGGAAATTATGATTTAGCGGCTACTAAATTACAACAATCAAGACGAATTTTTAATCAACTTTCTAACTTTTATTTACAATTAGCAGAAAGTTTTTCAGGTATTGATAATCGTCTAGCAGAAGGGCAACGGGCAGGGGCTTTAAAAACGGCAGCCTTAAGAGATGAATCGACTTATCAACTGGCGTTAGTACATCGTGCCCAAAATAAACCTGAATTATCTGTACCTCTTTTAATTCAAATCATTCGCTCTCAAAATCCTACCAGTGAATTAGGTAGAAAATCTTATCAACAATTATACGAAATAGGCTTTGTAGAAACACCTTTTCAAACTTCTACTAATGAAAAAAAATAGTTTTTATTGTTAAATTTATTAAGTGAAAAATACTGTCAAAAATATAAAATTTATTAATAAATAATTGAGTTTTTTTTAAATATTTAAAAGTTATATATTATAATCTTAAGTATAAAAATAATCTGTAAAATTAATTGATTATGGTAAGTTTAGAACAAGTTAAAAAAACTATTCAAGAAGAAATCTCCGAAGCTGAAGTTTTTGTGAAAGATTTAACAGGGGGAGGAGATCATCTTGAAGCGATTGTGATTTCTCCTGATTTTGAAGGCAAAACAAAAGTAAAGCAACATCAATTAGTTTATAGTGCATTACAAAATGAACTCAAATCTGAAGCTATCCACGCTTTAGCCTTGAAAACTTATACTCCTTCTTCATGGTTAAATGAACAAAATTAGATTTTTGTGGAAATAAGGGAATCGTTTATGTTCAAAAAAATTCTCTATCAAGGTTAAACTAGAAATTGATTGATGATTTTTCGTAATCTTAATTTATTGATTAATATGACACCAGAATTAAAACAACGTCTTGACGACATCGTAAATAACAGCCAAGTAGTGGTTTTCATGAAAGGCACAAAATTAATGCCTCAGTGTGGATTTTCTAACAATGTTGTCCAAATTTTAAATACTCTCGGAGTACCTTTTGAAACTGTAGATGTGTTATCTGATTATGATATTCGTCAAGGTATCAAAGAATACTCTAATTGGCCTACAATTCCTCAAGTTTATGTCAATGGTGAATTTATTGGCGGTAGTGATATTCTCATTGAATTATATCAAACTGGCGAATTACAACAAATGATTGAAGTAGCTTTAGCCTCTTAATTATTTATTAGTTACAATTAACAATTAACAATTTTTTTTGAGAAATTACTTAATGAAACTCCTTGACTTAAAACCAGAAGATATTGACAGAATTATTGAGATGGCATGGGAAGATAGAACATCTTTTAATGCAATTAAAGCACAATTTGACCTAGATGAGAAACAAGTGATTACTTTAATGAGACGAACCATGAAAGAGTCTAGCTTTAAAATGTGGCGAAAACGTGTGTCTGGAAGAAAGACAAAACATTCTTCTCAAAGAGACTTTTTGGTGGGAAGATTTAAGTCTAGTAATCAAAAGAATTAGGATTATTTATCAGGAAGTGGTGGAGATGGCGGTATTGTTTGTGTATTATTAATATTCGGTTTAGGTTCTTGATTTGGATCTTTAATGGTGTTAGGATTAGGGAGAATAAATAAAGCAATGGCAGCTAAAGCCAAACCAGCAAAACCTAAAGTTATAGGGGTAGATTGTTCGATTATCGATATTTCCCCTTGACGATAACGACGAGATAAAGGTTGAGGATTATCTTCTAATTGAGGTAAAGTGTATTTATCTACATAAAGTTGGTCAATGGTTTCTAATAAATCGAAAAGTTGTACTGTAGTTAATTCTATTTGTAACTGATTTTTTGTTTGTGCTTTTTTTTCCTGCCAAGTTAAAAGATGACGATTTTTTTCTGGTATTTTCTGTAAAACAATATAATCTGTGTCGTCACTTGATTCCCAAGTATGATTTAAACCACTTAATAAAGTTTGACTATAGGCGCTAACGGCTTTGATTAAGTGTTGAATAAAAGTTAAACCACCGCTTAAAATGACGGGATTACCGATAATTTGACATTGTGCTTGACTTAAGATTGATAAAATAGGTACATCAGAAGAATTATTCCCATCACTAAAACCTTGTAAAGATAAGATACAGTTAGGTGACAAATATTGACGCTCCATAGGATTACTCATGATACTTTTAAATTAAGAAAAAATAGTTTAATAAATAGAAATAAAAGTTATATTTTAAGAAGTTATTTGACTTCACCATCAAAAAGACTAATCCAAAATCTTTCTTTTCCTCTTGTGCCTGTACAAAATAATAACTCTTCCAATAGAGATAAAGCTAATAAATTTAATTCTTCTGGGGTGGATAAATAAAAAGATACTTTAGCGCGTAAAGGATTCATGCGACGACGAAAATGAGCTTGAAATTGGGAAAAATATTCAGACAGACGAAAATTATTAGCTAAAGGCATTTCTTTATCTTTCATCTGTTGTACAGCTAGTAAAAGTTGACGAAGGGGAATATTACATTTTTTGGCACTTTCAGAAGCCAGACAAACTAAGGCTTTAGCTTGAAGTAAAGTTAAAGAATTTCTGGAGTAACATTTACGCCAAGGATTGCTACAACGTAAACGCCATAAACTAAGACGATTTTTGATAATCCCATTTAATTCTAACTCTTTTGCCGTAGCTAACATATATTCTGAGCCACCTAATTGTAGTGCTTCTAAGGCTAATAATAATAAATCAAGATGTTGTTGCAGTTTCATCATACTGCTAGTAGAAGGTAAACTAATATCAGGAAGTTGGCGTATTATAAGAGGTTGTGAAATATTTTCGGATATTACTTCAGAATCAGAATTAGAATCGGGCATTAAAGATAAAGATTGAGTCATCGTGAGAATAATTAATAATTGATAATGGTCAATAAATAACTTTGGTTAGTTGTCTTTTGCCTTACTCAATAAAGTCATTATATTATACAATTCATTGTCAAAACAAAAAAAATAGATTGTTTTATCATCAAAATTTTCTTAAAAATATTCAACATTATGGATTTAAAAGCACTAATTCGTGATATTCCTGATTTTCCTCAACAGGGTATTATTTTTCGAGATATAACTACCTTACTTAGAAATGCTCAAGGTTTAAAGTATGTCATTGATAGTTTAGCAGTGGAAACTCAAAAGTTAGAAGTTTTACCCGACTATATTGTCGGTATTGAATCAAGAGGCTTTATTTTTGCTCCTGCTTTAGCCTATCATCTCGATGGAGGATTTGTACCTGTGCGTAAAAAAGGAAAATTACCAGCTCAAGTTTTTTCCATTGAGTATGATTTAGAATATGGCACGGATATTCTCGAAATTCATCAAGACGCTTTTACCGCTGGTGCAAAAGTGATGATTGTAGATGACGTAATCGCTACAGGAGGCACTGCTAAAGCTACAGCAGATTTACTAACTCAAATGGGTTGTGATATTGTTGCTTATGGTTTTATTGTGGAATTAGAAGGTTTACAAGGTAGAAATAAATTATCTGATGTGCCAATTATTAGCTTAGTTAAATATAGTTAGGAGATAGAAGTTAGGAGATAGGAGATAGGAGTTAGGAGTTAGGAGTTAGGAGTTAGGAGTTAGGAGTTAGGAGTTAGGAATTACTAACAAGTAATTATTGCTGAAGCTATTTATCTATAAAAATTAGAGAATTATTACTCATTGAATTTTTTTATTTAAAAGTTTTTATTTAACTGAGATATTATCTTACATCAGTTAAAATACTTAATAAGCAAAAGTCAAAAAATCAATTTTACTATAGTTTAAGTCAATTTTAATCCCTTTGCCCTACCTTAATCAGTTAATTCTGGATAACCTCAGATAATTAAGAAATTCTTTCCTTTCTAATTTTTAATTACTTGAAGAAGTGCCTAACTCGGATATTTTTTCGAGGGTTTTACGTTTTTCTCTTTGTAAGGGTTTTTGTACTGCTTCTTGAGGTAATTGATTAATTTTAGTTAAGGCAATATCAAAATTTTTTACGGCTTCTTGTAATAACGGTAAGCTGTTTTCTTTTTGCCCTTTTCCTCTTAATATTTGTCCTTTAAGATAGTATAATTCAGGGTTTAAAGGAGTACTTTCAATAGCTTTATTAACAAAAGTTAAAGCTAAATCATAATCTTTTAAATCTCTATAAGCAAGGGCAATACCACGATTTACAAGATATTGAGGTGAGGCATAAGTTTGTAAATTATCGATGGCTTGTTGAGGACTAGAAAAGGGTAAATTTACTGCTAACATTAAGTTTAAATAACCTTTAATTAAGTTTAATTCTGGATCATTTTTATCAATTTTTTCCGCTTTATCAAAATAATCAAAAACTAATTGTAATTTTGTGAGTGCTGCTAATGCTCCTTTTTTTTGATATTCATTCGCACCCTCTAAAAAATTCCCTACTGCTAAGTATAAATTACTACGAAGAGGATCTTCTTTGGCGATCGCCTTAGCTATTTTAATAGTTTGGAGAGTTTGAGTTTCCATGGTAGAAAAATCTTTTTCGGTATAAGCAACGGCAGCGCGTAAAGCGGGTAACATGGGATCATTGGAAGAATTATTATCTTGAGTTAGATATTCTTTTGCTTGAGGATAATTACCCTCTTCAAATAAGGCTTTAAAAGCTGATTCCGTTTGAGAAGTGATGTTGCGAGGATTAGTATTACGAAAAGGATCACCTGCAAAACAAGGGCTAGAAAAAGAAATTAAAGAAAAAATCGTCAAGAAGGAAAAAACTCTGTTAGGAGAGAATATTGGAGACGGGTGTTTACCGAAAAAAGAAAAGTAGTTAAAAGTCATATTAAGCTAGTTTTAAGTTACAGTCAAATAAACTTGTTTATGATTTTAGCTTAAACTTTCTATGCTTTATTTAAAAAATATTAGTTATCATCCTGCGGCAACTCCTCATCCGATTATTGAAAATATAAATTTACAGCTACCGTTACAAAAATTAGGGTTAATCGTAGGTACAAGTGGTTCTGGTAAAACTACACTACTCGAAATTTTAGCAGGATTAGCACAGAAAACCAGTGGACAAATTTTATGGGGTACAGAAGAACTAACATCAGTGGAATTACAACAATTAAGCGGTATTGTTTTTCAATTTCCTGAGCGTCATTTTTGTGGTAGTAATATCTTAGAAGAGTTAAGATTAGGACATCCCGAATTAAGTACCGAGAGGGTAAAAGAGGCTTTAACGGAAGTAGGATTAGATCATCTTAGTTATGATACTGCGCCTAATGCTCTTAGTGGAGGACAACAAAGAAGATTGTCTTTAGCAGTACAATTGATTCGTCAGCCGAATATTTTACTTTTAGATGAGCCAACGGCTGGGTTAGACTGGTTAATGAAAGAAAATTTAGTTAATTTATTATCACGATTAAAAAAACATTGGACATTATTGATTGTCACCCATGATGCTTCAGATCTAGTTGATATAGCTGATAACTGTTGGCGTATGGTAAACGGAAAAATTGAATCCGTAAATCCTGATGTTTTTAACCTCAAAAAAAAAGAAAAAATCATAGTTGATAAATGGTAATTTCCTAGAATAAAAGGAGTTAGGAAACAGGAAGACAAGAAGAATATTAAATAGTCTAAGTCTAATAGATAAATTAACTGAAAGAAAAAAACTTATGTAATTTGATGTCTATAGAACCCATTTGGTATCTACTAAATGTAAGTTATAATATTATCATAAGCAAAGACAAAAGAGTTAATGTTCTGGTTATAACCGATTTCTATTTTTCCTTGATAATAAACAAAATCCCTAAGGTTAGGATATTTTTCTTCAAAACTTTGATTGTTACTCATAATTTCTCTGTTGTGTTATCTAATTATGTTAATGTTTTTAAAAATGTCAGAGGATTACTCATATTTTCGGCAAATCCTAATATTCCTTTATCTCGATATTCATAAATTAATTCTCCTTCTTTGTTAAAAAGAAAAGTTCCCCCTCTTTGAGTCAAATATTTGTCATTTGGTACATAAGTTTGCCAATTTTTTAAAACCTCAACCATATTCTGAAGACGTAGTGTTGCCAATTCAAAAGGACGTTGATAATTTTTTCCTGCTATGTTAAACAATGAGCCTTTAATCATCGGTAAAGGTTTAATATTGATTGATTCATTTTCTTTAAATAGAGATGGTGCATTTTTATCTCCTATATAACCTCGCAAAACCTCTTTCAAAGTGCCTTTACTACCAATTCCCGCACACATTAATAATAGATTTAACCAAGCATTTTGTGTCGCTGAAAAAAAAGCTAAATTCCAATTTAAACCTTGATATAATCTTAATTCTTGATGAAGTTCTGCATTAGAATCAATGAATAAATTTTCTTCGGAAAATCTTGTATATTGACAAAACTTTTTCCCTGATTCTCTATTCCCAATGGCGATCGCTTTCACTGCTATATTTTTAGTTTTAAGTAAATCTGTTTCCTTCTTTAACCACCAAACATATTCAAGACTATCAAAATCACCGAGGTTCGATAGAACAAGAATTAAAGTATAACTAGATGAATCACAACCAGAAAAAATTGGGATAGTTTTCCCGTCACTAACTCTCTGTTTTTGTATTTTACTGATAATAGACGACATCTTTATCATAAATTAAGGGATAATTGATTGAGGGAAATATTACCTTTTCTGCCCTGATGATATTGTAAATGACAGCTATTGCATAAAGCTACTAAATTCTCTGGTCTGTTATCTTCTGGTATTCTATTCCAATGATGCACTTGCAGACAGTTACCTTTCCTTGATTTATCCTTAAAGTCTGCACCACATTTATTACACTTCCAATGGGCTTTCTTTTTGACTTCTATCGATATTTCTTTCCAATCTTTACTATATCTGCTCATTATATTCACCCTAACTCTGTTTCTATTTTAGGGCTTTTTTCTTACGAATTTTATAAGAATAGTTATGATACAATATTATTGTTATGTAATTAATGACAGCTTATGATTTCCGAATTAATTTTGTTGATGGCATTGAATCTCAAGAATGTATCTATAGCCCAAAATACAACTGATTGTCCTGTAATTAACGGTATAGTTAGATGTGATTTAAAAGGGAAAAATTGTCGTTTGATTAATAATGTAATTAAATGTGATAATTAATTATTCTCTTGGTTATTCGTAAGAAAAAAGGCTATAAGAAGTATAATCGTCATTATCTCGATTATTTGCTGACGGTATCGAATAGTTAATTTATAGGATGAATAAAATATATAAACACATAAAATTTATAGAAGATTCTCACCAGTATATTAATACTAAGACAGCAGAAGAATACTCGTCAGCTACTAAGTTTATTTCTCAGTTTTATCCTCCACTACCCTGAACAATAGCGTTGCACTATTTTAAGGAGGTAATCAGTAAATTAGCGACGGCTTCACCAGATGCTGGGTTCTGCCATTGCAAGACTGTGGGGATCAATCGGTGTATATCCTCCTTTGGGGCTGACGTAATCAACTTCATAACCTGCTTCTTCTACTTTTTTGACAAAGTGAACTGCTTCCCCTAGCCACAAACCAGTAGCTCGATTCAAATTGGGATACTTTTCAACACTGGTTAGAACGATAAGTATTTTATTACTCATTATATTTTTTTCTGCTTGTACTTGTTCTCATTGTAACTCTGTCATCTCTATTTTCTTGAGTGCTGAGGTGTAATGTCATTAGGTTTATTATCCCGTTGGTTTACTAATTTAAAACCAATGGCTACTAGAATATGTCATTTATGATGATTATCATTATTTAAGATAATATTATAACTTACATTTAGTAGATACCAAATGGGTTCTATAAACTAATTATTTGAAACCTAAAATCTAAAATCTAGTTTGATTATAGAAAATTTACAATGGTATCAGAATCTTTTATAGAGAAATCTGATCAGACATCAACACATTGCTATAAGATTGATTCATTATGTTGTGATGATTTATTAATAAAAACAGGGATGATAAATTTTTTAGTAGAATATATTTGGTTAGTACCTTTATATGGCTTGTTAGGAGCGGTTTTTAGTCTTCCTTGGTGTTTTGGTTTTATTCGTAAAACAGGGCCACGTCCTGCTGCTTATATTAATATATTTATGACGCTATTATCATTTATTCATGATGGTGTCGTTTTTAGTCATATTTGGCAACAACCTACTCAAAGTATTATTTTTCCTTGGTTTTCCATTGCTGATTTAGATTTATCTTTGGCTATTGAAATTTCTCCCGTTAGTGTTGGTGCATTACAATTAGTTACGGGTATTAGTTTATTAGCTCAAGTATTTGCATTAGGTTACATGGAGAAAGATTGGGCCATCGCCAGATTTTTTGGTTTAATGGGATTTTTTGAAGCAGCTTTAGGAGGTATTGCTTTAAGTGATTCTCTATTACTAAGTTATGGGTTACTAGAATTATTAACACTCTCTACATATTTGTTAGTGGGTTTTTGGTATGCACAACCCTTAGTTGTTACTGCGGCTAGGGATGCCTTTTTAACCAAAAGGGTAGGGGATATTTTATTATTAATGGGTATTGTGGCACTTTCTTCTGATGGTGCAGGATTAACTTTTTCACAACTACAAAATTGGGCACAGACTTCCCCATTACCTCCTTTTACCATAACATTAATCGGTTTAGCTCTCATCGCAGGACCTATAGGTAAATGCGCTCAATTTCCTTTAAATCTCTGGCTTGATGAAGGTATGGAAGGACCAAGTCCTGCTAGTATTATGCGTAACTCTATCGTTGTATCTGCTGGTGCATATGTATTAATAAAATTAGAACCTGTATTCAATCTTTCTCCCGTAGTAACGGATGCTTTAATTATTATTGGTGCAATTACTGCCATTGGTGGCTCATTAATTGCCTTAGCACAAATTGATCTCAAACGTACTTTATCCCATTCTACTAGCGCTTATCTTGGTTTAGTTTTTATTGCTGTAGGATTAGGTCATGTTAATATTGCTTTTTTGATATTATTTACTCATGGGGTAGCAAAGGCTTTATTATTTATGAGTGCTGGTTCTATCATCTTAACAACCAGTGGTCAAAATATCACGGAATTAGGGGGAATTGGGTCAAAAATGCCTTGTACTACATTAGCTTATATGACGGGAAGTGCTGGAATTATAGCTTTATTACCTTTAGGAATGTTAACGACTTTTAGCAGTTGGTTTAACGGTAACTTAAAAGTTACTTGGTGGTTATTAATAATTTTACTTATCGTTAATTTAGTTAATGCTGTTAATTTCACCAGAGTTTTTCGTTTAGTTTTCCTCGGTAAATCCCAACCAAAAACAAAACGTGCCCCAGAAGTGCCTTGGCAAATGGCGATTCCTATGGTATCTTTAACTATCATCACTTTACTTGCTCCTTTTCTAACTTTAAATTATTCTTTAAGTTCAAGTACATCCTCTTCAATGATTGTGACTTATAGTTTACCTTTAATCATGGTTTCAGGGTTGATTGGTTGTCTTATTGGTGCTTTTATTCCTTTAAGACGAGGGTGGAATCGCCCGATACAAAAATCACTTCGTGTTATTCAAGATTTATTAGCTTATGATTTTTATCTTGATAAAATATACGAGGTTACTGTGGTGGCTTTTATCTCTAATTTAGCTCAATTTACCACATGGTGCGATCGCTATGTCATTGATGGTGTAGTGAATCTGGTTAGCTTAGTCACAGTTTTTAGTGGTAATACTCTCAAATATAACACTTCGGGACAATCACAATTTTACATCTTAACTATTATTATCGGCGTTAGTTTGTTAATCTGGTCAATTTTAAGCGGACAATGGCAAAATATTATCAACTTTTGGTCATTATTTTAATAATCAGGAATTAAGAAAATTCTCCTAATCTGTTACTGTCTTTAATTTATTTATTAATAAAAATGTTAAGTTTATTTATTTGGATTCCTATAATTATTTCCATAATCATCTGTTTTTTACCTAGTTTTAAAAATACCTTAATTTATCGCAATATTGCTCTAATAACAGCAGGAATAATAGTTATTCTTAATATTATTTTAGGCTTTAATTTTCAAACTGACATTGTTGGCTTACAATTTAGCGAAAGTTTTATCTGGTTAAGTTGGTTAGGCTTAGGCTATGACTTAGGGATTGATGGTTTATCTTTTCCTCTCCTTTGTCTTAATAGTTTATTAACTTTAATTGCTGTTTATATTACCCCAAAAGATATACAACGTCCTCGTTTTTATTATGGGATGATGTTACTGTTAAGTGGTGGAGTATCAGGAGCATTTTTAGCACAAAATCTACTCTTATTTTTCTTATTTTATGAGATTGAAATTGTGCCTTTATATTTTCTTATTGCCGTGTGGGGTGGTGCAAAAAGAGGTTATGCTGCCATGAAATTTCTACTTTATACCGCCTTATCAGGATTTTTAGTTTTAATTTCTTTCCTCGGTTTAGTGTGGTTAAGTGGAGAATCAACTTTTGCATTTGAGCCATTAAAATCCCATTCTTTGACAGTAAATAGCCAAATTTTGCTATTAATCCCCCTTTTAATTGGTTTATTTATCAAAATCCCCATTTTTCCCTTTCATACTTGGCTACCTGATGCGCACGTTGAAGCCAGTACTCCTGTATCTGTTTTGTTGGCTGGAGTATTACTAAAACTTGGCACTTATGGTTTATTAAGATTTGGTATCGGTTTTTTCCGAGATGCTTGGGTAGTTTGTGCGCCTTATTTAGCGATTTTAGCAGGTATAAGTGCTTTATATGGTGCTTGTTGTGCCATCGCCCAAAAAGACATGAAAAAAGTAGTTGCTTATTCTTCCATTGCGCACATGGCTTATGTGTTATTAGCGGCGGCAGCGACGACAAGACTAAGTATTAATGCGTCTATTTTACAGATGGTAAGTCATGGCTTAATATCGGGAATGTTATTTATTCTTGTGGGTATCGTTTACAAAAAAACAGGCAGTCGAGACGTTGATTATTTAAGGGGTTTACTTAATCCTGAAAAAGGTTTACCTATTACGGGTAGTTTAATAATTGTAGCAGTAATGGCTAGTTCTGGGATTCCTGGCATGGTAGGATTTATCTCAGAATTTCTGGTATTTAGAGGTAGTTTCCCTATTTTCCCCATCCCCACTTTACTATGTTTAGTTGGCACTGGATTAACCGCAGTTTATTTCTTATTAATGGTAAATAAAGTTTTTTTTGGCAGACTTACACCTGAGTTAAGTAATCTACCAAAAGTTTTATGGAGTGAAAGAATACCAGCGTTATTTCTTGCTTTTTTAATCGTTATTTTCGGTTTACAACCAAACTTAATGACTCGTTGGAGTGAAACTGAAGCTACTGCAATTTTATACGGAAATCAACAGTCAATAACTTATAAAAATTAAAAAGGCGATGTTATTTCTTGTCGGGATAAATTATCTAAAAAAAAAGGTATTAAAAATGATATTTTAAGTAAGTAAAATTAATTGTATATTTATTTTATTAAAGGCAAAAGGTAAGATATAAAAGATGAAAGGCAATAGGCAACAAAGATTATGAGTCATTCTTATTAATTTTCAAGTCCACAATTCATAAATGCTTTAATATTTAGACAAAATAAGACTAAAAATGTTGGGTTTTGATGAAATAAATTCAACCCAACTTACTTTATGTTAAATTAACTTAATTCTGATAATTCCATCCATTTTGCTGTGGCTTTGTCAATATTTTCATTAATTTTAGCTAATTCTTGTGTTAACTGATGGAGTTTTTCATAATCATCAGAATTACTATGTAATTTACTTTCAACATCAACTTTTTTACTTTCTAAATCAGGAATAATTTTGTTTTCTAATTTCTCTAATTCCCTTCTTTGATAAGTTGACATTTTACGGATAGTTGTACTAGATTTACTTTCTTTTTCTTCAATATTTTTAACTTGTTTAGTAATTTTAGAATTAGCTGTTTTTTCTTCTTGTAATTTTTTTTCTTGTTTCTTTTTATAGTCTAAATAAACTGAATAATTCCCTGGATATTGACGCAGATTACCATTACTTTCAAAGGCAAAAATTGTTTCTACCGTGCGATCAAGAAAGTACCGATCATGAGATACTATAACTACACAACCTTTAAAAGATTCGATATATTCTTCTAATACTGCTAAAGTTTGAACATCTAAATCATTGGTAGGTTCATCTAAAATTAATACATTCGGATTACTAATTAACATCCTCAGTAAAAATAAACGACGTTTTTCTCCTCCCGAAAGTTTAGCAATGGGAGAATATTGTTGGTTAGGAGTAAATAAAAATCTTTCTAGCAGTTGTGAGGCACTAATTTGACTACCATCACTGGTTTCGATATAGGTAGCCACATCTTTTATATATTCTATGGCTCGTTGTTCATTTTGTGCTGCGGTGATTAAATCATCGGAATGTTGATCAAAATAGCCTATATGAATTGTACTACCAATTTCTACTTTCCCTTTATCTGGCTCTATTTTTGTCATAATTAAATTCATCAAAGTTGACTTACCAACGCCGTTACCACCAATTATTCCCACTCTATCATCTGGCGCAAATTCATAGGTAAAATCTTTAATTATTGTGCGATCGCCAAAAGATTTGCTAATATTATGTAATTCAATGACTTTTTTACCGATACGACGACTAGGGGTATCAATTTCTACCTTGCTTTGAGTTTGCTTAAACTCTTTATCTTTCAAGTCATAAACACGATCAATTCTAGCTTTTTGTTTTGTACTACGGGCTTTAGGTCCTTTTTTAAGCCACTCTAATTCTCGTCTAAGTACTCCTTGATGTTTTCTTTGACTACTAGCCACAGATTCCTCAGCTAGAGCCTTTTTCTCAAGATAATAACTATAGTTACCTGCATAACCGTACATATCAGCTCGATCAATTTCCAGAATACGAGTTGTAACCTGATCTAAGAAATAGCGATCATGGGTAATCAAGAAAATTGCACCGCTAAATTTTTGCATATATTCTTGTAACCATTGTACTGATTCAGCATCGAGATGGTTAGTAGGTTCATCCATTAATAATAAATCAGGTTCAGCCATTAAAGCCGAAGCAAGGGCAACTCTTTTGCGATAACCTCCAGATAAATCTCCCATTTTGGCATCAAAATCACTTATTCCCAGTTTATCGAGAATAATTTTGGCGTTAGTTTCTGCATCCCAAGCATTAGCAGCGTTAATTTTTTCTGTCACTTTTGCTAATTTATCTAGTAGTTTTTCTTGGGTTACACTATCAGCATGGGCGATATGATGTGATAAATCTTCATATTCTTTAATCCACTGCATTTGTTCGCCACTATAGGCAAAAACTTGTTCTAAAACGGTGTTATTTGGTTCAATTTCGGGTTGTTGAGGAAGATAGATGATTTTTGCCCCAGACTTTACCACCATTTCTCCACTATCATAAGGCTCTAATCCTGATAAGATTTTGAGGAGGGTTGATTTACCTGAACCATTAACCCCAATTAAACCTACTTTATCGTTATCGTCGATACTGAAACTAGCATCCTTGAGAATTTCTTTAATGCCGAAGTCTTTTTTTAGTGATTGAATGGTGATAATAGTCATGTGATCGGTAAAAATAGGGAATGATTAACAGAGTCTCATTATAATTGTTTCTCCATTGTTAATATACCTTATTAACTTAACCTATTCGCCGACCAATGAATAAGTTATAAACAATACCGATAAGTGCTAATACTAGGAGTAAGTGAATTAATCCACCGCCAATGTGGATCGAAAATCCTAATAACCAAAGAATCAAAAGTACTCCAACGGCTGTCCAAATTAAGTTAAACATAATTTTTAAATTTTATTTACTAAAACGCAATTTACCGAATTAGCTTTTTAATCCCCAAGTTTGGAGGTAAAAGCAATTAAACCATAACCAGATTTTAGGATAAGGGCTTAAATTCGTTTTTTTGCTTAAATTCTGAGAATTGTTAATTGTTGATTGTTGATGATTAGTTGAAAATATTTTGAACTTTATCTTTCAAGTTTTCTACTACATTTCTGCCTTCACTTTCAGTTTGTTTAGCTTTTCCCACTATTTGATCTTTGCGATCGCCTGTAAGATTACCTTTTAATTCTTGTGCTTTACCTTCAATATTTTTGCTGACGGCTTTTGAACGCCCTTTCAACTTCATATTGTCTTTGATGTCTTCTCCGACATTAATAGCATCACTTTGAACTTGTTTGGCTTTACCCATAAATTGATCTTGAGGATCACCTGTAATGTTACCTTTGAGTTCTTGAGTTTTGCCTTCAATATCCTTACTGATAGCATCAACACGATTCATAGCAATTTGAGGTTGACTGGTAAATTTTGTAAAGGTTGTAGCTGCCCAACTTTGAGAAGGTGCAAAAGTAATAGTTACAGTGGAGGTAATTAACAAAGTTAAACTTGCCATTACAAAAAAGCGACGAAACTGTCTAAATGAAATCATTTTGAACTCCTTAAAAAATTAATGAAAAATAATTGAAAATTAGTCTTTTGATGAAATAAACTTTTGTTTTATACCCGTGAGTAATCAGTCAAAATTGGCTTGGGAGTTAATACTGATTCATTGGGTAAATCGTAGGTGTACCAATCATGAATGTCATGGTTACTAAAAATTGTTTCAGCGAGGGTTATATCAGATTCTGATCCTTCCACCATAATTAAATAATTACCGTCAGAAATCAGATCACTATAAACCTTAGCCCGATCTGCGGGAATACCTAAACCTACCAAGCCACCAGCTAGACTACCGATAGCACCACCAATAACACCACCAGAAAGGGTTGTTGCTAAAGCGGTAGTGGCTGCTCCTGCTAACATTACAGGACCAACTCCGGGTATTGCCATCGCACCTAAACCAACTAATAAACCAGTAAAACCGCCTAAGGTTATACCTGCGATAGCGCCATCAGTGGCATTTTCCGAGGCTTTATTTTTATCAGTACGCAAATTATTGATATTGACAAGATCTTCACTGGTGTTAACTCCTGTGGTTTCAATTTCATTTTTGATGTCACTTCCGATGACAGAAATTTGCTCCATTAAAAAGTTATTTTCTTTTAAATCACGAAGGGCAACTTCCGTTGTTTCATAATTTGAAAATGTACCCACTGCACGTTTTTTTAAAATCATTGTTTTTCCTAAAATTTATTTATTATTTGAAATTACTTATTACTTATTTGTGCTGAATAATTAATTCGTCACACCATTAGCGATAGTTGCATTTATCTCAAGTTTTTTAATGCCTTTTACAGATTTAAGTAAAGGTTCAATTTTTTGCATTTGTTCTTGAGAGTCAACATTGCCTGACACAATTACTACACCAGTTTTAACATCAACTTTTAATTGATTATTCGGTAAATTATTCTTAAACTGTTTCAAAATTTCATTTTTAAGATCACCATCATTTTTGATTGCATTATCGTTGGATAATGGTATAACAACAGGTTTTGTTGGCGATGGCGTTGGATTTTGAGCAGGTTTAGCCGCTGGTGTTTTAGTGCTACTTTCTTTCGGTGGTGGATTAGATTCCGAAGGTTTAACAGTGATATTATTATTCACCGTTGAAGGATTATTTTGAGCCTCTGGCACTTTTTCTACTACGGTAGGAGATGTTTGTACGGGTACTTCTACGGGTACAATTTTAACCACCTCTTTCTCTACAACCTTTATTTGAGGCGGTGAAGGATCATTTTTTTCAGGTTTTTCGGCTGGAATATTTATGACAGATATAGGCTGAGGATTATTGACATCGTTTAAAAAGTAGATTACTCCAGCTATTAAACCTGCCACCGTAGTGACGATAACACCAATGAGTAAGCCTTTAGATATATTTTTATCAGCGTGTTCCACCCGTACATCTTGGATATGTGCGTCCGCCAATTTTCCATTAACTGATTGATTTTGATCAGTGTGAAAATTACCTTGACTATCCCGATATTCAGTGTAAATATTACCTTTAATATCTTTGTATTCAGTCCTAATATTACCTTGAGGATCAGTATATTCTCGATGAATAACTCGGGTAAAATTTTTATTATCTTTTGGATTCATAACAGTATCTTCCTTATCTTAATAAGATGGTTATATTGAATCTTGAAAAATTGTTTTATGATAGTAATTTTTTCCTAAACTTTCTTTTTACTAGATTTTTTTTTGGATAAATCCCCAGGGGTGTCATAATACATTTCAGGTTCAATAGCAAAGTTATCCACTAAACCCTCTTTATCAACGGTATAACCACCAGTTGTTTCAATATGTTCTAATCCTTCAGGGTGTGTATCCAGATGTTTAAAATGATTGCCTTCACGCTCTTTTCTTGCGGCGGTTTCTGCAGGAATGATGTGATTATCATAGCTATCAGGAGTAGGTGAATCATCTAATTCATTACCTTGTTGTTCTTCAGGTAATACTAATGATTTAAGATCTTTATCAGAATCAGAAGAATTTGTTTTACAGACTTGAGTTGACATAATAAATAGGTAGGTAAAATTGATTGTATGTTTACTTTATCTTCATGCACTCATCCAAAAAGCAACAAAGATTATGAGTTATTTTTATTAATTTAAAAGTCCACAATCCCTAAATGCTTTAGTAGTTATTTGTTTGTGTATTTTGTTTTAAAGCATCACGAGCTTCAGACATTATCTCTTTTTTCCCTTTGATGGCTTCTTTTTCAGCTTGTTTAGTTTTACCACTGGGTTGATAGTCTGGATTTTGAATACTATTATTCATCCCTTCTAAAGTTTCAGCTTGAAGTTCTTTTCCCTGTTCCAAAATTTCATCTTTGTTTTTCAAGTCATCTGTAATATTATCAAAAGTATTTGATACATTACTAACCGTTTCTCCCATTTTTCCTTTAATATCCTTACGGATTTCCTCAACTTTATTCATGGCAATATAGGTTTGAGGCTGACTCACCAAAGGGGTTAAAGTTTTAGCCCAACTATATTCAGAAGCAAAACTAAAAGTTGTCGCTGTTGCCAACAATATAACTAAACTTGTCTTGAAAAATAAGTTTCGTAACTTTGTAAATGAGATCATTTTTAACTCCAAAAATAATTGGATTGATTATGTATTAATGATGAATAATTAACGTGAATTTCACTAAAAAATGGTTATTTAAAATTAGATTATCAAATAAATTAACACTTAATTAATAGTATTAATACCTTGAAAATTTAATTATTAATTATTCATAATCTATTGCATCGGTGCAAAAAGTACTGCTGATATTATTCAACAATGTTTATGATTTATTCACGGTAATTAATTACTTAATATGTTTCCATAAGCAAAATATTTCTAGCACCTGATAACGTATATCGACAAATAAATTTATCGATGTTAGATATTAAGTACCTAAACAAAATTATAGTTTTAAAAACGAGTTCGAGTTTAAACCTTTGTAGATAAAAGTTTGATAAAAAGAGAATTTTATATTATTTTGTTAACCGAATTAATGGATTAATTCACGCCATCTGCTACTAGAAATAAATTTGTCTTATGATAAAAAGCGATTTTAATTATTTATCTTTTTTAGAGGGATAAAGAATTAATCAACAACTTTTTTGACTTCGTCTTTCACATCTTCTGTGGTGTGACGAATTTTTGCTTCCGCTTGTTTTGCTTTACCTTCTGCTTGCGCTTTAGGATCACCTGTAATGTTTCCAGCTACTTCTTGGAGTTTACCTTCAACATTTTTCGCTGTTGCTTTTGCTCTATCTTTCATACTCATAATGTGTTCCTTTTTTAATTTCATTAATTGAATTTGAGAATCACTTAGTTGAGTCAG
Organism: Cyanobacteria bacterium CG_2015-22_32_23; assembly: GCA_009993045.1. Classification (GTDB taxonomy): domain Bacteria; phylum Cyanobacteriota; class Cyanobacteriia; order Cyanobacteriales; family Cyanobacteriaceae; genus Geminocystis. The sequence goes on along the minus strand of JAACUG010000063.1, from coordinate 42,374 downwards.
TTTAACAACCTTGCGTATGTCCTCATTATAGGTGCTAATTTTTTGGTTTAACGAATTAACAATAATCTTAATACCAGCTTAATATTTGTTAATTTCTTTTTTTTCCTCATAATTAACCAGAAAGCCCTAGCATTTTCGATTTATTTATCTTCTGTATTTATCCATTATTAACCTTTTTTTCTATATCCTCAAAAGTTTGTAACAATAAAGTTTGTGCTTGAAATTTCCATCCTACTTGTTGTATTTTAATCGCAATGGGTAAAGCAATAACAGGTGCTAAAAAATCTAAATATTGTTGAGAAGAAATACCTAATAATAAACCTAAACCAGCGATACCCCAAAAAGGTAAAGCAAAAGTTTGACGCTCTTTTTCTAATTTTTTTGCCCAGAATCCTTGAGGCATTTTTGTTAATAATTCTTCTTTTAATTTTTGTTGCTCTTTCAAAGTTAAAGCAATGCCAATTTTTCGTCTTAATTTTTCAATTTTACGAGCATCAGTGCTATACTGTGTTAGTTCATCTTCTGCCATTAAAATTAAGTTATTTAGTGTTAGTGTCATAGATTAATTGATAGTTAATAAGAAGTTAATTAATTTTTATAAATAAGGTTAAAAGTAATTTTTATATTAATGAATAATAATTTTATCAAAAAAAGTTTAGTATTGACTATAGCATTATTTGTTACTTTGTTTTTAAATATTTATCCTGCTTATAGTGGTATTTTGGCTGATAGAATAGCATTATATCCTCATTGGGAACATCAGCTTTCTTTACCTACTCCCCATCAAGAGTTAATTTTTCCCTCTTGGTTTGAAGGAAAATGGGATGTTATGTCCACTTTAAAACAACAAATCGCCCCTCTGTCTCCGAAATTTAAAACCCCCGCTTTTGATAGTAATGAACAATATCTTGATAAAAATATTACTTTTTTTGTACAATTTATTCCCACTATCTTTAATCCTAAAAATGATAATTTTATCCCCAGTATTATCCATAAAAAACCAGTTATCATCCCAGATAGAGCTTTTAATGGATTGGCCATCGCCCAAGCATATTTAGGAGAAGAAAATGTCAAAGAAGTAATAATAAATAAAAATAATTCTACGGAACAAATTACTAAATTTAAAGGAGAAAACGAACTAATTTCTACTGTAATAGGAAGACAACAAGAGACAATTGCTGAAGATAAATTTATCACCTGCGAAATTACGAGACAATTTTTTCGTCGTCCGAATAGTGTGTATTTAAACTTAGTAGAAACTACCACTAAATATGAGTTAATAAACCCTGATTATATTCAAGGAAAACAAGTTACTGCTATTTATTTATCTCCTCAAGATCCTGATTATTTTATCGCTTTTGACCTGCCAGTTGCACTTTATTATTATACTTTAGATTTACATAAAAAAATGTCTAATTTGAGTTAAAATAAATAAATTATTTACTATTATCTTTCGATAAATACTTGGGTGAATATTTGGGTGAATATTTGGATGAATGCCATTCACCCCTACAATTAATAATTCCTGATTAAAAAAATGATTCGTATTCGTGGCGCACGTCAACATAATTTAAAAAATATCGATTTAGACTTACCCCGCAATCAATTGATTGTTTTTACGGGAGTTTCAGGTAGTGGTAAATCATCCCTCGCCTTTGATACTATTTTCGCAGAAGGGCAACGGCGATATGTAGAGTCATTGAGTGCCTATGCAAGACAATTTTTAGGACAATTAGATAAACCAGATGTTGATACTATTGAAGGGTTGTCTCCATCTATTTCTATTGATCAAAAGTCCACTTCCCATAATCCCCGATCAACGGTAGGTACAGTTACAGAAATTTACGATTATTTACGTTTACTCTATGGTAGAGCAGGATCTCCTCATTGTCCAATTTGTGATCATCCTATCACACCTCAAACCATTGACGAAATGTGCGATCAAGTCTTATCTTTACCTGAAAAAACTAAGATACATTTATTAGCGCCTGTGGTTAGAGGCAAAAAAGGCAATCATCATCAATTGTTATCTAGTTTGCGATCGCAAGGCTTCGTTAGAGTTAAGATTAATAAAGAAATTCGAGAATTAGCGGATAATATTGAACTAAAAGCATCACAATCTCATCATATCAGTGTTTTGGTTGATCGCCTCATTCTGAAACCTAATATTCAAGAAAGATTAGCAGATTCTCTTTCTACTTGTTTAAAAATTGCCGAAGGTATCGCTATTGTAGAGATTCTTACCCCCTTACCTACAACTTTAGAGGAAGTTAAAAAAGTCCCCAGTATTGGGGATTTAGGGGCGGAAAATAGCCTCTATCCTCCAACTTTGGGGGAAAAAAAAGTCCCCAGTATGGAGGATTTAGGGGCAAGTATCGTATTTTCGGAGAAGTTTGCTTGTCATACTCATGGAGCGGTGATGGAAGAGTTATCACCCCGTCTCTTTTCTTTTAACTCACCCTATGGTGCTTGTCCAAATTGTCACGGTTTAGGTAGTCTAAGGCAGTTTTCTCCCGATTTAATCATACCAGATTTCCATGCTAAAGTAATTAATGCCATCGTACCTTGGGCTGAAAAAGATAACCCCTATTATCTCTCTCTCCTTGAATATGTCAGCAAAGAATATAAATTCAAACTCACAGATTCATGGAATAGTTTAACACCGCAACAACAACACATCATTTTATACGGTGATAAGGAAATTCAAAATATCCAATATGGTTATTATCGTGGGGTGATTCCCATGTTAGATAAAACTTATCAAGAAACTAACTCAGAAATTGCCAAGCAAAAATTAGAGCAATATTTAGAGTATAAAACCTGCGAAGTTTGTCACGGTAAACGCCTTAAACCCGAAGCCTTAGCGGTAAAGTTGGGGCAATATTCCATCTATGATTTAACTAGCGTTTCTATCGGTGAATGTCTTAATCGTATCAACAATATACAGTTAACCCCTAAACAAGCCCAAATCGGTGAATTAGCTTTAAGGGAAATCAAAACACGTTTACAATTTTTGTTAAATGTTGGCTTAGATTATCTTAGTCTAGATCGAACTGCCATGACTTTATCGGGAGGAGAAGCGCAACGTATTAGATTAGCTACTCAAATCGGCTCAGGTTTAACGGGTGTTTTGTATGTTTTAGATGAGCCTAGTATCGGTTTACATCAACGAGATAATGATCGCCTACTAGAAACCTTAAAAAAATTACGAGATCTCGACAATACTTTGATTATTGTAGAACATGATGAGGATACGATCAAGTTTGCTGATTATATCGTGGATATTGGCCCAAAAGCTGGAGTACACGGTGGCGAAATTGTTATGCAAGGTGATTTTCAACAACTTTTGACGTGCGAAAAATCTTTGACAGGCGCTTATCTATCAGGTAGAAAAAAAATTGACATACCTGAAACCAGAAGAGAAGGCAACGGTAAATTTTTAACTCTGAAAAACTGTCATCGCAATAACTTACAAAATCTTGATGTAGAAATCCCTTTAGGTAAATTTGTCTGTGTCACTGGAGTTTCTGGTAGCGGTAAGTCAACCCTCGTCAATGAGTTATTATATCCTTCTCTACAACATTATCTCAGTCGTAATGTACCTTTTCCCAAAGACTTAGACTCATTAGAAGGCATCGAAGCTATTGATAAAGTTATTGTAATTGATCAATCCCCTATCGGACGCACTCCTCGATCAAATCCTGCTACTTATACGGGAGTTTTTGATGTGATTAGAGAGTTATTCACGGAAACCATCGAAGCCAAAGCCAGAGGTTATAAAGCTGGAAGATTCTCTTTTAATGTTAAAGGCGGTAGATGTGAAGCCTGTGGAGGGCAAGGTGTTAATGTAATTTCTATGAATTTTTTACCTGATGTTTATGTACAATGTGATATTTGTAAGGGTGCAAGATATAACCGTGAAACCTTACAAGTTAAGTATAAAGGATTTTCCATCGCCGATGTGTTAAACATGACGGTAGAAGAAGCCTTAAATGTCTTTGAAAATATCCCTCGCGCAGTAAATCGTTTACAAACTTTAGTGGATGTTGGCTTAACTTATATCAAATTAGGGCAATCTGCACCCACTTTATCAGGGGGAGAAGCGCAACGGGTAAAACTTGCTACGGAATTATCTCGCCGCGCAACGGGTAAAACTATATACTTAATTGACGAACCAACTACAGGATTATCTTTTTATGATGTTCACCACTTATTAAATGTGTTGCAAAAATTGGCAGATAAAGGTAATTCTATCATCGTTATTGAGCATAATTTAGATGTGATAAAATGTGCAGATTGGATTATCGATTTAGGTTTAGAAGGGGGTGATAAAGGAGGGGAATTAGTAGCAGTTGGCACACCTGAAAAAATTGCTAAATCTAAAAAATCTTACCTCGCAAAATACCTCAAAAAATTATTATAATTATCAATTTATTAATAATGAAATACTTAAACAAAATTATTCACGGCGATTGTATAGAAATATTAAAAAATATACCTGATAAAAGCATTGATTTAATTATTTTAGATCCACCTTATTGGAAAGTGATACAACAAAAATGGGATTATCAATGGCGCACTGAAGAAGATTATTTACAATGGTGTTTACAATGGTTTTCTGAAATAACAAGAGTAATTAAATTATCGGGTAGTTTATACTTATTTGGATATTTAAGAAATTTATTTTATTTATACCATCCTTTGATTAATTTAGGATTTAATTTTAGACAACAAATAATTATTAATAAAGGGATAAAAGCTATTGGTGGTAGAGCAACAAAAAATTATAAAATGTTTCCTAACGTTACCGAAAGTTTATTATTTTTTATTTATGATAGTAAACCTTTTATTAGAAAATTACTTAAAGAAAAACAAAAAAAATTAGGGCTAACAGCATTAGAAATAAATCAACAATTAGGAGTAAAATCTAATGGTGGTGGAATGTGGTCACTTTATACGGGGGATAATATTTTAGCTCAAGTACCGACTAAAGAAATGTGGGAAAAATTACAAAAAATTCTTGATTTTAAATATCCTTATGAAGATATTGCACAAGTTTTTAATATTGAAATGGGCGTAACAGATGTTTGGGAAGATATTAATTTTTATGAAGAAAAACGTTACCATCCAACACAAAAACCAGTTAAGTTAATTGAAAGAATTATTAAAGCTAGTACCAATAAAGAGATGATAGTTTTAGATCCTTTTATGGGTTCAGGTTCAACGGCTTTAGCTTGTTTAAATCTTGATCGTCATTATATTGGTATTGAAAAAGAAGAACAATATATTGAAAAAATTAAATATAGAATTGAACAATATAAAAATTACAATTATTTTCCAACAACTAATTTGAGAAATAATAAATTAGGAGATAAGAATAAACAACTTGATCTAAATTTATTTTAAATAAATAATTATTAAACTTAGCTGCAATAATGACTCATTCCCTTATGTTTTTATTCTTTTGGGATGCTCTATTATACTGTTTCTTAGATATATTTCTTTTTCTAGGAGGTCTTAAAGATAATTTATTTCGCATTTCTTCATCAATTGATTCAGGTAAATCTTCATATTTTTTGATTTGAAGATAATCTTTTATTAATTTTTTCTCTTTTTTCTGAAGAATATTTAACGGCATTAGAATAGATGGAATATTTTTTCTGTTAATATGTGGCTCAATATAGTGATCAATCGTAACTTCTGGTTTAGTTGATGCCTCTGTAATAGTACAGGCAAAAGTTAAGATCGGATTACAAAGGTAGAATTGATATTGATAAGGCCAAAAGTTTTGTGGTGCTGGGGTATCGTCTGGATTATTTTTTTTGTTTTGTAAATAAATATTGTAATAATAATTGGTCATAATTTCTTGAAATTTCTCTTGTCGAATGCTATTTGTCCAAATCTCAAAAGATTGAAATCTCAAAGTATCATAATCTTGTTGAGCAAAATTAGGATAATCTGCTAAAAGCAAAAATATTCTTTCAACATCTTGGGTTAATACTTTTAAATCATTTTCACTTCTTATCGTAAATAACCATTTAGAATCATCTTTTCTCTCAATATTTGATGAACCGCAACTTGAACATTTTATTTCTATTCTTGCCACTGGTGATTTACAATCTTTACAACTATCCATTTGATCAATTCTTGAACAAGATTTTACCTCCGTACCATCCTCTAAATCATCTCCTCTTGCTCCTGTTTTCCTACCTTTAATTCCCGTTATTAAAGATGCTAAATGCTGTCCTGGATAACCTATTCTTAAATTCGGAGTTTGATGAGTAACTTCAGACCATTTTAAAGCGTTTATTCTGGGTTCTAAAACTAATTCTTCTAATAATTTTTTAATCAATACTTTATTATCTTTGATTGTTATTAAATTAATATCTGGTTGCATTATTATTACTCAGTAAATAAATCATATATATTCACTTCTAAAGCCTTTGCTATTTTCTCAATATTAATCAATGTAATATTTTTTTCAGCTCTTTCAATCATCCCTATATATGTTCGATGAACCTTAGCTTTTTCTGCTAATTTTTCCTGTGAAATATTTTGTTTTAATCTTAATTCTCTGACTTTATTTCCGAATTTAACTAATATTTTTTCTTTCACAATTAGCTTGACTTTAGAAATCCTAAATATCAGTTTAGATAAATGCTAACTATAAATCGACATACTATAGTTAGCATTAATTCATATCAGAATCATAAATAGGTTAAATTGTAATAATTGTCTAAAGATAATAAGTACTAACTTATTTGCCTTAAATATAAAATAAATAAAAATGAAAGTATCATTATTTTGTGGTTGTGGTGGTTTAGATTTAGGATTTGAACGGGCAGGACATGATATTATTTGGGCTAATGATATAGATAAAAATGCCCTTGAAACTTATAAATATAATTTCGATATAACTAAAATAAAAGAAAAAATTTATATCAACTTTAAATTAAATTAGGCTTTAATTTTAGACAAAAAATAATTATTAATCTAAGACAGCTAATAAATAATTATCGGTTAAATTTATGGCTTCATTTAAACGTTGTTGAATAACTAAAAATCGACTTTCTTTGGTAGTGATTTGTTTTGCTGATTGATAGAATAAAAAATCTGTTTTTAAAAGCCGTATATAACGATAGGTTTCTGTTTGCCAAGATTGAAATAAGGATTGTTGACTTATGTCTAACTCATCACTATTAAGAGTCATTATTTTGATTTGCAAATAGTCTTGTATTTGATACCATTTATTTTGAATAAGAGTAAAATTATTTGTATCAGCACATAACAACAGGTTTAAACTTTTAAGTAATTCTAACCAACCTAACAATTCTTGTTGATGTGATTTTGATAACATTTTGGCTAAATTGAGTTAAAATTTAAGAAATTGAATTACTAATATCAAAGCCTTTACCGTGATAGTAAAAGAAAGAAAACATCACAGTGGGGGTGATTCTCATATCAATGGAAATAATAAGTTTAAGGTTTCCTTGAGGGAATGATTTTTATTTCTGAAATTTTTTACTTGATCGTAATCGTTCAAGATTATAACTAAATAATATCAAATTTAGCCATTTTTTTATCGCAAGATTATGAATACCACAACCTTAATTTCTGAAACCAAAGCAGTCAAAAAACTACATATTCCCAATTGGTTAAATAATTGTCTCACAGGAGACCAAAATGATCCTCATAATAGCTTAATCTGTAGAGCATTCAACTTTGCTTATTCTTTGCATGAAGGACAATATCGTAAATCAGGAGAACCTTATATCGCCCATCCTGTAGCCGTTGCGGAGTTATTACGAGACTTGGGCGGAGATAGTGAAATGATTGCGGCGGGTTTTCTTCATGATGTAGTAGAAGATACTGAGATTACTTGTGAAGAAATTGAAGCTCTTTTTGGTGCAAACGTACGTCAGTTAGTAGAAGCAGTAACAAAACTTTCTAAATATAATTTTTCTAGCAAAAAAGAAAGACAAGCAGAGAATTTTCGTCGAATGTTTGTGGCTATGGCTCAAGATATTCGAGTGATTGTGGTAAAATTAGCCGATAGATTACATAATATGCGCACTTTGGAGTTTTTACCTCCAGAAAAACAAAGATTAATCGCCGAAGAAACAAAGGAAATTTTTGCACCTTTAGCTAATCGTCTCGGAATTTGGCATTTTAAATGGGAATTGGAGGATTTATCTTTTAAATATCTCAATCCTATCGCTTATAATAACATCAAAAATTTAGTATCTGAGAGAAGAAAAGATAGAGAGGGGAGAATTGAAAATGTCATCGCTATTGTTAATCGTCGTTTGAATAGTTTAGGTATTAATCCTATAGAAGTAAAAGGTCGTCCTAAACATCTGTATGGAATATATCATAAAATGGAACTTCAACACAAGGAGTTTGATCAAATTTATGACATGGCAGGTGTCAGAATTATTGTTAATACTAATGATGAGTGTTATCGTGCCTTGGCTGTAGTTCATGATGCTTTTCGTCCAATACCAAGAAGATTTAAAGATTATATCGGTTTACCCAAGCCTAATTTATATCAATCTTTACATACTACTGTAGTTAATTCTAATGGAAGACCTTTAGAAATACAAATTCGGACTCTTGAAATGCACAATATCGCCGAATATGGTATCGCCGCCCATTGGAAATATAAGGAAGCTGGAAACTCTAATAACACTCATTTATCTAGTGATGAGGAAAAATTTACATGGTTACGACAATTATTAGATTGGCAAAAAGATTTAAAAGACGCACAGGAATATGTAGATAATCTCAAGGAAAATTTATTTGATGACGACGTTTATGCTTTTACCCCCAAAGGAGAAGTTATCCCCTTGACAAGAGGCGCAACGGTGGTAGATTTTGCTTATCGCATTCATAGTGAAGTCGGTAATCGCATGAAAGGTGCAAGAATTAATAGTAAATGGTGTCCTCTTGATCAATCTATCCAAAATGGCGATATAGTGGAAATTATTACTAGCAATAATAGTCATCCTAGTCTCGATTGGTTAAATTATGCCGTTACTCCTAGCGCAAAAAATCGTATTCGTCAATGGTATAAAAGATCTCATCGTGATGAAAATATCGCTAGAGGTAGAGAATTATTAGAAAAAGAATTAGGTAAAAATGGCTTAGAATCTTTGTTAAAATCTGATACCATGCAAAAAGTAGCACAAAAATGCAATTTTGTCAAGGTAGATGACTTGTTAGCTTCCTTAGGTTACGGAGAAATAACTTGTATGCAGGTTATTAGTCGTTTGCGAGAAGAAAATAAACAACAACAACCTGAAGTTAAAACTCAACCATTAGGAGAAACTCCTTTAGCGACTACTGTTACCAAAACTTATAAAGAAATCAACGGCAATAAATATCCTATTTGTGGTATTGAAGGATTAATGTATCATATTGCTGGATGTTGTCGCCCGTTACCCGGAGAAAATATTATTGGAGTGGTGACAAATATTCGTGGTATTTCTATTCATCATTTAGATTGCCCTAATCTAAGTACTATACCGGGTGAGCGTTTAATTCCTGTTAGTTGGAATTCTTGTGATAGCAAAAGTCGTAATTCCACTTATCCTGTGGATATAGTAATTGAAGCACTGGATCGTGTTGGTATTTTAAGAGACATTTTGGGAAGATTAACTGATCAAAATATTAACGTAAGTAATGCTGGTGTGAAAACTGATTTTGGTAAACCTGCATTAATTTCTTTGACTATTGACGTACAAAATGCTACTCAATTTCGTTATGTAATTAACCAAATTAAAAACATGAGTGATATTTTAAATATCCGTCGTGTTAGTGAAGTTTCTAGTATAAATAAATAAAATTATGGGGAGTTAGGAGATAAAAGGAAACGGGGAGTTAGGAGAAATACTGATAAATTAAAAACTCAGTTGATTTCCTAGTGTAAACCCTAATTAGAAGAATTACCAATTAAATACAATAAAGCCATACGCACGGCAACACCGTTGGTAACTTGATCGGAAATTAAGCTAAACTGGGGATCATCCATTAAATCAGAACTAATTTCTACACCACGATTAACAGGGCCTGGATGCAATATTTTAACATTAGGGTTACACCATTGTAAAGTCTGACGAGTAATGCCAAATAACTGATGATATTCTCGCAAACTGGGTAATAAATAATCTGTCATGCGTTCTTTTTGTAGCCTTAATGTCATAACAAAATCGGCATTTTCTAAAGCTGGTTTTAACTGCCAATGTAAAAATAAACGATCTTTATAGTTATTATTGATAGTCTCAGCGAATAAAGTGGGTAAAAGTGTCGGTGGTGCGGCTAAATGTAATTGAGCTCCTCCTGCTAGTAAACTGTTAATATTAGAACGAGCAACACGAGAATGTAAAATATCTCCTACAATGGCGATTTTTTTGCCTTTAAGTAACGACATTTGCGGATTTTTGTGGTCTAATAAAGAGCAGATGGTGAATAAATCTAGTAAACCTTGAGAAGGATGTTGATGTAAACCGTCACCAGCATTGAAAATACTCACTCCTGATTGTAACTTATCCATTTCTTGGGCAATATTTAACGGTACTCCTGATTGACTATGACGAATTACCATTATATTCGCCCCCATGGCTAGATAAGTTTTTGCTGTATCTAATATTGTCTCACCTTTAGTTAAAGAAGAACTACTAGGGGCAAAATTGAGAATATCGGCGGAAAGTCTTTTAGCTGCTAGTTCAAAACTACTACGAGTACGGGTGGAAGGTTCAAAAAACATAGTGGCTACAACTTGCCCTTGTAATGCTGGTACTTTTTTTGTGCGACTTTGCAAAACATCTTTGAAACTTGAAGTGGTGGTTAAAACTGCGTTATATTCATCTAGGCTAAAGTCTTCTAAGGAAATAATATGCTTTCTAGTCCAAGGTATCGCAGTCATTAGTGTGTTGAGTAAACAATTGTTTTAGAGAGTCTTAACTTATCATAACTCAAGATGATATTCTATTTAAAGATATTTCATTACTAATTATCAAATTTGTTTATATTTTATTAATACTATATTTCTATGCAATTACTAGAATCTCATCATCAATGTCCTGATTGTTTATTCATGGAATTACAATTTATTCCTAAAGTTAATAATCAATTTGAATTATATCTTAATCTTAAACATAATCAGCAACAGGAAGAAATTTTAGACGGAAGAGTTAAATTTGGGCTAAGATATAGTAAGTTATTGTTAACTTTAAATAATTTAGTCTTTATTGAGAAAGCTGAGATAAATTCTTCAATAATTACTGTGGCTAATAATGTTTTTTCCTCCCAACTAATCTGGGATATTAATTATTTATCTGATGGTAAATTTTTACAAGGTAATTTAACTAAAATTAAGTTAGGAGTTTTAGAATTAAATAGCGATTATTATGAATTAAAGGCTCAAATTGTAGCAAAAAAAGCAGATATATTTATAACAGATATTGAAGGATTATGGCGACATGATATTACTCCCAATAAACATAGTATTTTAGAACGTAAATTAGCAGAATTTATTGAAAATACTCAATTAACTCCTTACATTAGTCAAGTAATTTTTTGCTCTAAAGATGCTAATTTTTCATCAACTTTACCTCATCAAAAACAAGATAATTTAACTGAAAAACAAGCTCTTGAATTAAGAAAAATTATTCAATCAATTTATCTAACTACTAAAAATAATTTCCCTGAATTAGCACAAATGGCTGGTTTAAATCCTTTGATAGATTTTGCTGGAGGAGATTTAACGGGAGTAAATTTAAGCGGATTATCTTTGAGTAGTGGTAATTTTCAAGCCGCTAATTTAAGGGGTGCAGATTTAACGGATATTGATTTAAGTGATGGTAATTTAAAGTATGCTAAACTTAATGGTGCTGACTTAAGTGGTGCTTATTTAGAAGGTGTAAATCTGGAGAATGCTAGTTTACAAAATTCTAGTTTAGCCTTAAGTAATTTAATCGGTGCTAATTTAATTAATGCTAATTTAACTAATACTAATTTACAAAATACCAGTTTTAGTAATGCTAATGTTAAAGGTGCTATTTTTGGCAATAATTTAGGTTTAGAAGATGATAAAAAACAAGAGTTAATTCTTAAAGGTGCTATTTTTAAATAAATCTTAAATATTTTCTCTCTAATAATCAATAATAAATTTATTTATCTCTTTCTTTTGGAACTTTTTTCCCTTTTTATCGTCATATAAGTGTCTTAACTATTTTTAGGTTATTAAGTATGTTTAAATCTCATAAATTTTTGACAGTATTTAGTCTTTCTTTTCTTACTTTTTCTCCTTTTTTTATAGCTGAAAAAACCATCGCACAATCTACTCAATCACCTTTTAATTCACAACAATGTATTCAAGGTTTAACTAAAGAAGGTTTAAAACCCCAACAAGCATCTGTGTGGTGTAATTATAAACAAGAGTGCTTAGTGCGATCGCAAAAAGAAGGATTACCAGCAGAAGCAGCAAAAAGTGTTTGTGATTGCAGTATAAAAGAGTTTAGAAAGCGTTACAGTACAGAAAAATTTAAGGAATTAACAAGACAAATCAATAGTAATGCAAAAGTAGCTTCGCAACTTAGGGAAGTAGGAGAAAGTTGTTTTGAAGATATTTTATTTGAATAATGAGATAATATTTCCTAAGATGGAGGTAAATAAATTTTAGGACATAAAAATCCAGAAAATATTTTATTTTCATCATAATTATTCAAGGAAGAATTACTCAAACTAATGAATTCAGCAGATTATTTTTATCAATGTCGTCAAATACTTACTACTGCTATTAATGAATTAGGCTTTTTGGTGACAGATAAGAAAATCTGTGAAATTTCGGAATTAATTTTAGAAAGTATGACGGGTAAATGGAGATATTTTCACTCTTTTGAACATATATTAATGGTATCAAAAACTGGAGATTCTTTAATAACTTTAGCCGCATTATTCCATGATTTAGTTTATTTACAAATAGATAATAAAATTTCCTTTCATTTAACTCCTTATTTAAACCCTTTTATTGTTGAGAAAGAAGGAGTTTTATTTATTAAATCTAATTTAGATTATCAAGATAATTGCGGAGAAATTGTTTTAAGAATTTTTGATTTACATTTAGGAGATAAATTGTCACCATTAAATCAAAACGAATTTTTAAGCGCTTTAATTGCAGCTAAAATTTTAGAATCTTTTTTACCTTTATCTATCATTACTCGTATTGTGACGATGATTGAATTAACTATTCCTTTTCGGAAAATTATTACTGGAGAAAAAAGTATTCCTCATCAGTTGCAACAACGTTTAACAGAAGTTAATCAAGAATTTAATCTTGGTTTAAACAATGCAGAAATTATCTTGACTATTTCCCAAGCTGTTAAATTTGCTAATATTGATGTTGGCGGTTTTGCTTCTAATAATGTATCTGATTTTATTAATAATACATGGTTATTATTAGCCGAAACTAATCACGATTTAATTGATACCCATAAATATACCATTAAAGACTATCGTTTTTCTTTAGCTAAAACTACTTTATTTCTTAACTCTTTATCTCCTCAATTAATTTTTCATCAATATAATAATCAGCCGAATATTCTCGAATTTCAAGAGTTAGTTAATATTACTAGATATAATCTGACTATTAGTAAATATTATTTAGCAACAAAATTAGTCAGCATTTCTATACTAGAGGCTTTATGTTATCGTTTTAGTGCTAATATATCCTTATCTTTTTTGTTTGATTTTTCTCATAAATATTTATCTATCATGAATTTTTTACCTTCATCTAAACCTTACCATCCTCAAAATGAAATAGAAAAACAAGTACTTATTCTATTAGATTCTGAGTTTGATTGCAGTTTATATGACAGTTTTAAAAATACTCTTTTTTCTAGTTTCATTGCTAAATATTTAAGTTTTACAGAAATTTTAAACTATCAAACTAAATGTTATCTTTTTTTTGATAATCAACTAGATTCTGAAGAATTTTTACGCTTTTTTCCCCTCAGTTTAATTAACATTATATCAGAAGCGATCGCTAAATTATTAATGGAGAAACAAAAAGCTGTTATCATGACAAAGAATGAAAAATAAAATAAAATGAAATGTTATTTAACAAACTATTTAACCATAATTATCAAAAATCAAATAATGTATCTCGACAATTTATTATTGTCTGTTTAATACTAATTTGGAGTTTTGGTTTTATCATTGATCGTATTTGGTTTAGTTTAGATAATACTATACCACCTTGGGATCCTTCTGAATATCTCAACGGAGTAATGTTATATAAAGAAGCGCTGAAAAACCCTCATTTTTTTGATAGTTCATGGTGGCGTGAATTTTGGTTATTATCAAATAAAATACCACCTTTAATGTATATTATTACTGCACCATTTTTTTTGATTTTAGGTGCTAGTGTCGATAAAGGTAACTTAGTTTTATCACTATTTAGCATAGTTTTATTAGTTTCAATTTTTTATTTAGGTAGATTATTTTTCAATCATAAAATAGCTTTATTTGCCTGTCTATTAGTACAATTAATACCAGCTTTATATGTTTATCGTTTAGAATTTCTTTTAGACTATCCCCTCACCGTAATTATAACTTTTAGTTTTACTTGTTTAAGTTATTGGTATTTCACAAAAGCCAATAAATTATCTTGGTATTTAAGCCTACTAACAGGTATTTCTTTAGGTTTAGGAATAATGTTAAAACAAACTTTTATTTTCTTCTTATTCTTCCCCATTTGTTTTGCTTTTATTTCTTTACTTCTCTATAAAAAATGGGAGAAATTAACACAATTAATTACCAGTTTTTTTATTGCTATTTTTATCTTTTTCCCTTGGTATCGCACTAATTGGCTATTAATTTTTACATCAGGAAAACGCGCCACTATAGACTCAGCCATTTTAGAAGGAGATCCACCTTTAAATACTTTAGAAGCCTGGACTTTTTACGGTAAAGTTTTACCCTATTTATTATCATGGCATTTATTTATTATACCCCTTATATGTTTAATTTATTTAGTGATAAAATTTTATGTTCAAAAATCTATCAAATATAAAAATATTGGGTATTATCTTCAAACTAATTTTTATCAAAACACAGTTAATATAAAAAATAATAAATATTCTTTAACTTTTTTAATTACTCTTTGGTTATTTGTCTTTTTAATAGGTGGTTATTTATTATCATCATTAAATGTAAATAAAGATGCTCGTTATATTTTACCATTATTACCAGTTTTAGCCTTAATTTTAGCTGCTTTAATATTTAGTTATACCGCTATTTATTCATCTTTTTTAAAAATCTTTACTATAATATTAGCTATAGTTTTAATGATGTTAAATTTATTCCCTTTAGGAGGTAGTTTATTAACAAAAAAACTAAGCCCAAAAATGCAACATTTTCCCTATACCTCAGAAAAATGGGCAACTGAAGACGTTATTCCTGCTACAATTAATCTTAACCCATATTTAAGATCTAACATCGGAGTTTTACCTTCTACCCCTGAAATTAATCAACATAATATCTCTTTTTATGGCTCAATTCCTAATTTTCAAGTATTCGGAAGACAAGTCGGAGTGCAACAAAAATTTGTGCTTGAAGATGTTAATTCTTTAGACTGGTTTTTGACGAAAACAGGAGAGCAAGGATCTATACCAGAATCACAACCAGCTACAGTAGATTTAGTAGAAAATAATGGTGATTTTAACATAGTAAATACTTGGCAATTGCCAGATAAAAGTGAATTAAAACTATATCATCGCACTTTACCTCATAACGAAGTTTTACCTCTTTCTACTAATAATAGTAAAGTTAAATTAGATGCAGTAATTATTCCTGAAAAATTTAATATTTTACAATCTATTCCTATTACTTATAAATGGTCTGGATCATTATATAATTTAGAAAATGGTATCGTTATTTTAAATTGGCAATCTTTAAATAATAGCGAAAAATGGACTCATGATCATGGCATTGCTATGGGTAATTTACACTCTGCTAATGTCAACACAGAAGAGTTAAAACAAGATTTTCAAGTAATAGAAAATACCGCTATGTTTGTTAATCAAAATATTTCTGACGGTGATTATATTTTACAAGCCACTTACTTAGACAAAATCACTGGGGAAACTTATCCCATTTCTACCCCAAATATTCAAGTTACAGTGGATAAAAATACTCCTTTAATTAACTCTAATCAACCCCTAGATTTAGTGTCTCAAATTCGACAATTAGCGCCTAATTTATCTCAAGGTATTGAAGGTTTAGATCCTATTTTTTCTAATATCGGTAGAATTAATCAATATGATCCTACTCAAGATTATCTCAAAGTAACGGAAAAAGCCATGCAATATCGATTACAAAGTGATAATAATTTAGATTATTTATATACTTTACTTTTATCTCAAGTATTACAACAAAAAGTAGTTCAGGCGATCGCCACCGCTAAAAAATTAGTAGAAATAAATCCAGAGAATGCGTTTAATCATGGATATTTAAGCGTTTTATATCTCTATGATTGGAAAGGAAGAGAAGGAGAAAAAGCATTACAACCAGCGTTAAAAATTAAACCGAATGTGATTGAGTTTCAATATCTAAAAGGTATTAGTGGGTTAATGCAGGGTAACTTGTGGAAAGTTTGGCAAGTTTCACAAGATTTAAAGAAAAATTAAGAAAAATGTTTGTTACTTCTTGCCTGTAATTAGGGTTAATTATCTAACAATATTTTTGTTTCCGACATTCCTGCTTTATGTAAGACTCTTTTTAACTGATAATTAGCAGCGATTATTACCATGATTTGAGTTAATAAACCTAGCATAATCGGAATAATTGTTACTTTACCAGTAGTGACGACTAAAGGAAAAGCGGAAAATAAGGATAAAAGTGGAAAACTACGATAACTTTCACCTAAAATAATTAAACCTAAAAATGGGGAAAAAATCAAAGTTGCCAAAACTCCAGTAGCGATTAAATTTCTTTTGTTACTTTTAATCATCAATAATAATTGAAATATGGTGGCGTAAATTATGATTATGGTTGCGCCTAAAAATAAACCTGCAAAAATTGATAATTTATTCGTTTGAAAAGGAAATATTAATACAGCAGGAATGGTATATAATGTAACGATAGCTATATTACCAGCAATAACTAAAGGAGAAGGACTTTTTTCTCCTAATAATAAATCATGAATCCCATGACGATAAGAAGAATTTTCATGGCGAAAGCGTGCCCAATCCTGTAAACTCTGACGAGAAGGAGTTAAAGCGATTATTAGTAACAAGAAAAAGAAAAAGTTAAATACTTGTAAACTAATGAGTTTGTCATTAAGGGAAGAATAAGACTTGATTTGTTGTAAAGTAAATCCCACATTAAAAATAACGAAACAAGCAGAAATTAAATAACTATGATATTTAGAGAGAATGGTATCGGAAGGATTATGAAAACGACGTTTGATTCCTTGCCATATCCAAAATGTCCAAATTCCATAATTGGCGATAATTAAGCATAAACTAACTAAGCTATTTTGCCACCAAAAGTTACCATACCAGTTAAGACTATTTAATCCTTTGATAGATAAATAACCGATGGTATCAGGAGAAAGAAATGTAGATTTGATGAGATAAGGTAAAAACATCATGGGATTAAAAAGAATAATCCAATCAAGGGAAGTGGCTGTAAAACTTTTTGCCTCCATCGCTACTCCCGTCATGGTGGATAAGAAGAAGAAAATTGCCATACTTCCTAACCATCCTTGAAAATTACCTAAATCACTAGAAACTAAACTAAATAGTAAACTGGCGCTATAAAAAAATAAACAACTAATAGCTAAAACGAGATAAAAGCCGATAATTAAAGGGAGAGAAATATTAGCTTTTAATCCAGCTACTAAATGTAGAGGTATCGCTAAAATACCGAATAAATAGACTAAAATCGGCACACCTAAGATTTTTCCGCCTAAAATAGTTATGGCTGATTGAGGAGTAAGACGAATAAAGTTAAGAGTATTTCTACTATTTTCTTTTGAGACATCTGCCATTAACATATAACTACCAACAACTAAGAGAATAAAAACTCCTAGAATACTCATCGTAGTAAATAAATCTAACCACCATAATTCTTTAATCATCTGTAAATTGCCTAATAAATCTTTACTACAAACACCAAGATTGGAGGAATAAGATTCATTTTCAACAATGGCAGTACAATAACGGCTATAATTACCTTCTACTTTTGGCAATAATCCCTGAAAATATAAATATAATAATGCTTGTCCAATAATAGAAACTAAAGAAATAATAGTAATAGTTTTTGGTGTTAATCTACCTTTTACTTCTCGAAATAACTGGGGATTCCATTCCCCGACACTATCGATAACACGGGGATACATTTTTGATAACATACATTTTACCTCAATAGGTTTATTGTTTTCCTATTCCATAATAATATCAATAATTAATAAATAATTAATAAGCTACTTTCGATTTAAGTAACTGACATTACCCACTCATTCATCATATTAAGTTTTAATAAGTATCAGGTTTTAGGTTTAATTAAAATGATTAAAATAAAAAGTTATCCAGATTTAACGGTTAAATTGTACTTCATAATTATGATTTTTTATATCTATTCAAATGAGTGATAATTCTAGGATATAATTCTACATCAATTTTTGATTTACTGATAAAATCATCCGCACCAGCTTCGATAAACTTAGTAATAACATCTTCCGCTAAATTTCCCGTAAGAAATAAAACTGGAATGGATTGTAAAAAAGGATCTTTTTTGATAATTTTACATATATCTAAACCATTAAGTTTTGGCATTTCTAAATCTAAAATAATTAAATGAGGCTTAATTTTTTTTATCTCATCTAAAAAAGTTTCACTATCAGAAATAATATTAATATTAACGGGTAATTGGTTAAGAATTAATTTTTGTTTTAAAACTTCAGTAAACCTTATATCATCATCAATTATTAGAATGTCATAGAGAGATTTTATCTGAGAATTATCATTATTTTCCCCTAAGATATTTTCTATATTTTGCCAAAGAATTTCTAAAGAATTATTTTTACTTAAAAAAGCATTAATAGGATATTTTGAACAATATAATCTATTTTCTAAATCATCATTTTTACTATAGATTATTATTTTAGTTTTATCTTGTTTTTGACTTAATAAATCTAAAATTAAATTTTGTCTATCCCCCTTATTTTTCCACTGAGTTTCTAAAATAACTAAATCATATTCATAGTCATTTATATATTTAATCGCAGTATTAATAGTATAGGCAAAATTAAGATCAATGTTAGGATTTTCTATAAAAAATATTAATTCATCTGCTAATTTTTGATCTTCATCAATGACAAGTATATTGACTTTATAGTTTATACCCATTAACTGATTATTTTTCTTAAAAATTAATTTTGCTTCAGGGAATAAACTTTTTTGTAAATCATAAATTAGATTAGTTATTTTTAATTGTACTTTTTCCTCTTTTAAATTATTTTTATTCTCTTTTAAAAAGGCTTCAATATTTCTAGCTATTTCTCCAGCATAACTAAAACCAATACTCCCTAAAAAGCCGACAAAATTATGAGGAATACGAATTATATCATCAATAGAAATATCATCTTTTTTTCCTTGAATATAATCTAATAAAGTTTGACAATCATTACTAACACTTTCTTGATTATCTAACCATATTTCTTCCATGAATAGTGTTAACTTTTCTTCTTTATGACTAATTATTTTATTTTCTGTTTGACTATTATTTTCTAATGTTGGTTGATTAGTAATAGATGGAGTTTTTAACCGATAACCCATACCATAAACTGTTTCAATAAATTCTTTATCTAAGCCAACTTGTTCTAATTTTTTCCGTAATGATTTAATATGAGATCTTAAAGTATTATTAGTAGGAATAGTATCTATATCCCAAAGTTTATCGATAATATTTTCAGTATTGAATACTTTGTTAGGGGTTTCTAAAAAAATCTGTAAAATCTTAAATTCTGTAGGAGTTAAATGTAAATATTTATTCTCATAAACTACCTTTTTTTCTTCTGGCATCATGATGAGGTTTTGCCAAATTAATTTAGGAGATTCAATATTATTTTCTCTTCTAACTAATGCTTTTATTCTTACTAACAATTCTTGAAAATCAAAGGGTTTTGTTAAATAATCGTCAGCGCCAGATTCAAAGGCTTTTATTTTATCTATTTGATTGTTTAAAGCAGTGATAAATAGAATACTGATATTAACATTATTTTTCCGTAATTCCCGACAAATATCGATACCATTTCTATCAGGTAACATCACATCTAATATAAGAATATCATATTTTTTTTCTTCTAATTGTTGTGCAATATTAACTCCAGTTTTTACTATATCAAATACTTCTGATTCATGAATTAAATATTCTTTGATTAATTTTCCTAACCTTTCATCATCTTCTACTAAAATAATCTTCATCGAAAATATTAACCTCTATCTTGAAAAAGGTGTCAGGTGTCAGGTGTCAGGTAAAATACAAACTGTCAATCTATAACAAATTTAATTGTTAATTCTTATAGTCCTTATAGTCCTTATAGTCCTTATAGTGCCATATAACCTTTATCTTATCTGAATTTATCATAACTACTGTAGAAGATCCAAAAATTTTCATTAATTATAAATTAATAGTTTAAGTATATTTACGGATACTTTAACAAAAATTTACATTATCAAGTAAAGTTTATCGGATTTTGATCTCTTCGATGACGTATCGGTAAAGATTCAGGTTGTACATTACTTTGTAAACTAGCTGTATGCTCTAAAGCAGTACGCAATCTTTTTCCTGCATAAATCGACATATCTCGAGGAATACTGATTCTATCTCGTAAATAACGCAACCCCATAGCAGAATTAGAGGGAGGAAGACAATTTTCTTCTGTCATCAGATTAGTTAAAGCGCAACGCAAGGCTTCATCAAATAATTGATTATCCGTAGGATTGACTTTGATAATGTTATGACGATGTTTTAAAACTCGATATAACGCCTCTTGACGAGAATTTTTAGGCTCAGGATAGCTAACATCAGGTAAACTAAACCAGTCTCCTTCATCTACTAATTTTTGGTTAATTCTCGCTTTTTCTGTGCCATTTTCATAACAACCCCCCATTTGCGGCGGTAAATCGTGAACATGAGTATGAAAGTCACTTTGTGTACCTCTATAAGTTGTTCGAGTTTCCATCGCATCAAACCAACGAGAAAAATACGGATTTTCTTCTCTCAAAGAGTAGCCTTTATAATAGTAAAGACTGGCACTCATACGCTCAACGTAAGGGGTAAAAATGACATCGACGATAGAAAAAACCTCCAGAAAATAAGGGCTATCAGTAACGCTTAAAGCTGCCTCCACTTGCTTGACAACTTCAAGAAATTGTTTACGATTATTCTCCTCCTGTATTTTAAACATTGTCGGATAACAAAGCCAACTACACCATGCACGAAATAACAATCTTTCTAGCTTTCTTAAAGCCATAACTTGAGGGTGTTGCATTCCTAACCCCAAGACTCCAAAAGCATTTTCTAACGCCAACAGAATATCGTCACTTTCAGTGATAATTCTTCCATCTAATTCGATAGCAGGTAACATTCCTGATGGCACTTTTTCTTTATACCAGCTTTCTTTTTGCCCATAACAAAACATGGTTACTTTTTTAATGCGGTAAGGAATTTGCTTCTCTTCTAACCACAACCACACTTTTTGACAATAAGGACACCATGCGTGATAGTCTCGATATAAGGTTACTCTAATATTTTCTTCCGATTGATTAAATAATCTTAACAGTGCTTGTGAATTAGTTAATCCATTAACAGTATCAAGGTGATAATCTGTAAGTTTTTCTAATTCTTGCCAAGTTAGAGGAGTGATTGTCATAAAGTTTCAGGTTTCAGGTTTCGGGTGTCAGGTTTCAGGTTTCAGGTTTCGGGGATTAGGTGTCAGGTTTCAGGCTTCGGGGATTAGTAATCAATAATTATTACTAAAACTATTTATATTTAAAAATTATAGAATTATCACTCATTGGATTCTTTTAATTTAACAGTTTTTATTTAACCGAATACCTCACAACTAACACCTAAAAACTTTTATGGTACTTAATCAGCTTATCCTGTATAACGTCAATTATATAATTTCTTCTAAACGTTTTAGGACAAAATCTTTATCTAAATAAGAAAATAAATAACCAGCTTTTGGCCCTTTTTCCTTACCTAAAAATGAGTAATAAACTGCAGGAAAAGCAATATTTGGACTTACTCCTAATTGTTTAGTAGCGGTAAACAAAGCCGTTTGTAATTCTTCTCCTTCCCAATTTTCGAGAGTTGTTAAAATATCTTTTAATGTACTTAAATAATGTTTTTGTTCTATGGTTAAATTATTAGCAGTATCGGGAATTTTATCAAAATAAATAACCAGTTTTTCTTCCTCATCAGCATAGTCTTGTAACCATTTTTTAGCTACAGCTATTCTTTGATTTATTTTCTCCCAATCATAGTCATTTAATTCTTTTTCTGCTCTTTTGATAATTTCTTCTTTTAAGTCTAAATGGGGTACTTGTAATAAAGAAATTAAAGTACTAATATCAAAAGTATAATAAGGTTTTATTTCTTCATCTAATTGAGCATAAAATAAAGGTAATAAAGTTTTATTTAACTCTACATTCTCGTTATTTTCTTTTAATTTAGCATACTCATTTAATAAATTATCATAATCTCTAAATAGACGAATAATTGTATCATAATTAGGAGCAAAATTAATAACAGTTTTTGGCTGAGTTCTTAACATTAAAAAACGCAATAATTCTGGAGGTAATAATTGTGCCATATCTTTTGCACTTGAGCCAACACCCTTAGAAGAACTCATTTTCGTGCCGTTAACGAGGATGAATTCATAAGGAGAATGAAAGGGTGGTTTTTTATGTAAAACTTTACGAGAAATCGCATTTGCTACATCACGAGATCCACCTTTTTGAGAGTGATCTTTCCCCGCCATTTCCATGGTAACACCAACTAAATCCCATTTAGCCACCCATTCCACTTTCCAAGGCAATTTACCGTTACCATCCATTGGTGACACCCAACCTTGACTACCACAACCTTTCACCCAATCCGTAGCGTCTTCTTTACAAGTATAATAAACTTCTTTGCCGTTATAATCAGTTACATTCGTAGTTGCAATCTTACCACAATGAGGACAGATTAACTGAAAAGGATACCAATTATTAGCTCTCTGAGATTTACTTACATCTAAATATACCTCTCGAATATCTTGGGCGTGACGTAAAAATAAGTCAATATAGTGATTTAATTTACCAGAACGATACAAGTCTCTTAAATAATAAATTTCGGCTTTGACACCTAAATAATCAAATACTTCTAAAAATTCTCCCATAAAATACTTAGCATAATCAGAAGCACTATCATCAGGGGAAGGTACATTGCAAAGGGGATACCCTAAATATGGCTCAAATTTGGCTTTATCTAAGTAATGGGGTACGGTGTCCAAAGCGTCATAATCATCAACGCCATAAGTAAATTTAACGGGTTTTCCTGCTCTTTTTAATGCCCTATACATGACATCATGAATAATTACCCCTCTTACTGAACCCACATGAACTCTACCTGAAGGAGTTTTGGAATCGTTAACTAATTCTGGTTGTTGCGATGTTTCCGCTATTTTATCCGCCCAAAACATAATTTATTTTCTACTGAATATGATTAAACTGCAAACCTCTTATTATATATTAGTCTGACAATAGTTAATTAAGCTATAAAGGAAGAAAATTGATTCCTAATAATTTATTTATTTCTTTATTAATCCAGTATCATGAAATTTACTAACAATAACAATTTCCATTTTATATATTTAAGAATAAAAAACTAAACTTATTTATCAAACATTAATTATCTATTAGAAATAGTTATCTTTATGAAATTTAAAACCTTAATTTTCCTTAATCTCACTTTTGCTTCTATTTTTTGTGTAGATGCCAATATTCCTATTTATGGGGATGAAATAACAGACTCCAATACTCAGAAAAATCCCACCACAGTAGATACTCTTGTACCAAGTAATAGTTCTCAATTACTCATGTCTCAAGAAAACTTATCCCCTGAGACTCAAAACAATACAGAAAATGTTATCCCTCCTTTAGAAGAAATAAAACCTGTAGAATATACTCTAACACCTTTACAACTATTTCCTTTTGAGCCGATGACGGTAGAAACGGCAAATATTTTACCTGTAGGTGCAATTTATACCAATTATGGTACTCTTGTTTTTCCTAAAGGTTCACAAGGTAAAGGTACAGGGTTACAGGTATATACTTTAACTATTAATGGCGGTGTAACTGATAAATTACAAGTAGGGGTAACCTTATCTTTCTTTGATGATCTTTTAGGTAGTAAATTTAATGGTAAACCTACAGACTTAGGTTATTTTTCCTTAGCGCCTAATGTCAAATATCAGTTAATGAAAAAAGATAACTATAGTTTAGCCATAGTTGGATCTTTAGAATGGTTAAAAATCTCTTCAGAAAATGGTTTATTTACCTCAAAAAATAATTTTCAAACTGATAATACTTTTGCTGGTACAATTCAAGTACCTTTTACCTATAATGTTGCCAAAAATTATCAATGGCATATTGTCGGCGGTTTAAGTTTTTTTCCTGATACCGTTAATGATGGTGGAGATTTTTACGGTACATTTTTTAATATTGGTACTGGACTTAGTTTTAAGTTTAACGAACGATTTGGCTTTTTCGCTGATATAAATGTCCCTTTAGGTCCTGGTGGCAATAGTGTGGGAACTAATGGTAAAGTGGGTAAAAGTCTTGTATGGAGTACTGGGTTAAACTACCTTCATAGCCCTACTGTTGGTGTTGATTTATCCATTAGCAATAGATTAGGGGATACCCCAGCTACTAAATTATTAACCTTTCTTCCTGATGGTAATCAAGTCGGGGTGGGTTTAAATGTCAGATATACTCCTGATATTGGTCATAATTATCAATCTAGTTTCGATACTCGTCCTTTTCAACCCCTTTCTGACAGAGATAAACAATTACTTTTTGATGGTATCACCCTGAGTTCTCCTAACACCATCAGACAAGGGACATTTTCTGTTAATGGTGGCATCGGCCCTAGTGCTAATTTTCAAATCGGCTATGGTATGAGCAATGACGCACAATTAGAATTTATCGGACAACAATTAGGAGACAGTGATAAACCTATTGGTAATTCATTGAAACTGGGGGCGGCTACCAAACTCAGGTTTCTTAACCAAGCCCAAGGTGATCCTTTTTCCTTTGGTATTAAAGGAGCTTTTGAAGAAGCTACAACTAAAGATGATGGAGTGGGAGCTTTTTCAGGAGAAGCATCTTTTATTTATGAAGCAAATGACAAAATTGCCTTTATGTTTAATCCTAAATTAGGGGTATTTGGTTCAAATCGCATCTTAGGTGCTGGTTTTGGGATCAATTTTCAGCCTATTTCAGGATTACAGTTAATGGGAGAAGTAACCCCTATGTTAAGTAACGATGCCACAACTTGGGCGGCGGGAGCTCGTTATATGCCTCCTCAAACTAATGTCGGAGTTGGTGTTTATGGCACTAATGCCGCAGGTACAGGTAATATTGGTAGTGTTGTTACTCAATCTCAAGATAACGTCAGTGTTGGTTTTAATATTATGTGGCTATTAGGAAAGTAATACTTGCCTCAGTTCGATACAATAATATCCTATTTAGGTAGGTTTCAGGTTTAATTTTCCGAACTCAGGACCTGAAAATGATAAAGTATAGTTATCTGTTAATTATCTATTATGAAAACTAGCAACGAAATTATAATCATTGGTGGTGGAATTATCGGACTATCCATCGCCCTTGAATTAAAATTAAAAGGATTAGGGGTAACAGTCTTAAGTAAAAATTATACCGAAGCCGCCACCAACGCCGCCGCTGGAATGTTAGCACCTAGGGCAGAACAGTTAGATGGTGTTATCTTAGATTTAGCTTTACAATCTCTTGCTTTATATCCAGAATGGGCACAGAAATTAGAACAATTAAGTGGTGAAGATATAGACTACAATCCTTGTGGTATCATCGCCCCAGTTTATGAGCAACCTTCTACCATTAATGATCATTGGTTAGATAAAGATACCATTCAACTATATCAACCCCAGTTAGGAAAAGCCGTTATGGGGGGTTATTGGTATCCTGAAGAGGGGCAAGTTGATCCTCGTCGTGTGGGTAAAGTACTGTTAAATATAGCTCAATCCATTGGCATTGAAATTAAAGAAGGTGTTGAAGCCATCGCCTTCACTCGTGATCATGGTAAAATCAAAAATATCCTCACCAAATCTGGCATTTTTTCTGCTGATACTTATATTGTCGCTAGTGGTGCATGGTCAAGTAAACTATTTCCTCTTCCACTGCGTCCATTAAAAGGGCAAATGTTAAGTTTAAGAATAGCCTCGGATAATCCCTTAGAAAGAGTAATTTTTGGCGAAAATACCTACTTAGTGCCTAAAAAAGACGGGCGTTTAATTGTGGGTGCAACTTCTGAAGATATTGGTTGGCAACAAGGCACTACAGCCGAAGGTATTAATACTTTGTTAAATCGTGCCATTGGTTTATATCCTCCCCTTGCTTGTTGGCAATTAGAAGAAATTTGGTCTGGTTTTCGCCCCGCTACGGTAGATGAAATGCCTATTTTAGGCTATGGCGATAGTGATAACTTAATCTTCGCTACAGGACATCACCGCAATGGTATTCTATTAGCACCCATAACCGCTCAATTAATCAGTAATCTTATCACCCATCAATATGTTGATCCTTTATTAAAACATTTTACTTACCAACGATTTAATCAATCTCAAAGCAAAATTATGAGTTATCCTACCCCTAGCAGTCCTCAAAATAGTAATATAAGCTCGAATGGAAGTGATATAACCTCAACAAACGGAAATGGAGGTCATTTTTCTCCTAAAACTGAAAATTTAGGTTATTTAAGCCCTTCAAATGCTAAAGAAATTTTCCCCAATAATTCTGATGAAGACGATAGTTTAATTATTGCAGGAAAAAAATTCAAGTCTCGGTTGATGACAGGTACAGGTAAATATCCGACTATGGAATCTATGCAACAAAGCGTTATGGCTAGTGGTTGCGAAATCGTCACCGTTGCTGTGCGTAGAGTGCAAACTAATGCCCCTGGCCACGAAGGATTAGCAGAAGCTCTTGATTGGAGTAAAATCTGGATGTTACCTAATACCGCAGGTTGTACTAATGCTGAAGAAGCTATCAGAGTTGCTCGTTTAGGTAGAGAAATGGCTAAATTGCTAGGGCAGGAAGACAATAACTTCATCAAATTAGAGGTTATTCCTGATTCTAAATATTTATTACCTGATCCTATCGGAACACTACAAGCAGCAGAGCAGTTAGTAAAAGAGGGTTTTGCTGTGTTACCTTATGTTAATGCAGATCCCCTTCTTTGTAAAAGATTAGAAGAGGTTGGTTGTGCGACAGTTATGCCTTTAGGTTCTCCTATCGGTTCAGGACAAGGTATTCAGAATTTAGCTAACATAAAAATTATCATCGAACAAGCCAAAATACCCGTAGTAATTGACGCTGGAATTGGTACACCTAGCGAAGCTGCTTTGGGAATGGAATTAGGTGCAGATGCTTTATTAATTAATAGTGCGATCGCACAGGCTAAAAATCCAGTTAAAATGGCACAAGGAATGAGACTCGCCGCCGTGGCAGGAAGACTAGCTTATCAAGCAGGGCGTATTCCTGTAAAACAATATGCTTGTGCAAGTTCCCCTGTTATGGGGATAGTTGAATAGTTATAGTTGTTGATGACACAAAGTAGGGTGGGCAATGCCCACATTAACCCACATTAATTTTAACCTGCTTTAGTGAGCTATAAGAATCTTTAAATAATCAGGATTATTAGAATTAAAGGAAAATTTTAAGGTAAAACTAAGATTAAACCAGAGTCGATAAGTTTTGACGGTTTAAGTTTAAGTTAACTTTTGTTTTTTCCCTATGTCTTATAAGTAAATTTTATAGATTTCTCAGATTAACTTAGTTTTTTCGAGGTAAAAAAGCCATAGGATTCATCGCTTTTCCACCGTTAGGATGAATTTCAAAATGTAAGTGAGGGCCAGTACTAAAACCAGTACTACCTAAATTAGCGATTTGTTGTCCTTGAGTAACGAATTGTCCTCTACGAACGGTAATTTTACTATTATGAGCGTAAAGACTGACAGTACCATCAAGGTGTTTAATTTTAACTAAGTTACCAAAACCGCCAGAATTCCACCCTGCGGTAATAACTTCTCCATCAGCAGCGGCAACAATGGGAGTACCCACAGGACCAGCAATATCAATTCCTTTGTGCATTCTACCCCAACGAGGACCATAACCAGAAGATAAAACTCCTTTAGCAGGCCAAATAAAGCCATTAAAAGGACGACTATTATCAGGTAGATAAGGATCTGGGGAATTAATTTGTGGTAATTCAGGAGATACCATTTCCCCTGCCGAAGGAGTAATCATCGGATTATAGTATTCTACTTGAATAGGGATAGAACTCACTAAATTTGATGAATTAGAAGTTCTTGTATTTGCCGAAGGGGTTGGAATACTAATATTTCTTCTGTCAGAATTCTGATTAATAAGAGTTCTGGTATTTGTGTTACTAATTAAAGTAGGTTTTTCTACATTCTCCATCATTTCTGAGGAGTTTGCGACAGTCTGTTGTTCTATTTCAGGAGGTGCAACAGGTATATTTATAACTGTATTGTTAGCAACTATTTTATTGTTAACGTCAGAAGTATTGTTATTAACATTAGGAGTGTTATTTTCAAACTGAATAGGAATAGAGATAGATTCGCTATTATTAACAGTCTGAGACGGTACTTCTACGGCTATAGGTAAAGATTTTACCGAAGTATTTGAATTATCACTAGAAGCAATTAAAGAAGGTGATGATTTAATGGAGTTAAAGGAAGATAATTCTTGTGGATAAAGTTCGGGTTTTTCCCTCGAATTCTGTTTTTCTTCCGATATATCAGTAACACGTTCATTTTTTGCAAGAGTGTAATTATTCTTGGCAAAATTATCTACTTTGATGGCAGAAACATTCTCCGTTGTCTCCGTTGTCAATGGTGTAGTGATGTTGCTTGAGTTTTTAGCCAACAGAGATACTTCTTTAACACTATTAACTAATAAAGTAGGCTTTGAAAGATCTAAATCTTCCGTAATTACTGTCGAAGTAGCTTTTGCTGATTGAGGATAAAAGATTAACCCTAAAATCAAGGCTAAAGTTGCTTGGGGTAATTTTTGTGAGATTAATTTTAGATTCATAGATACAATTTCCTATTACTCGTCACACTCTGAATTTGCGATCGCAAACTATCTAGTTAAAAGATGATTTACAATGGCGAATGTTAAATAATAATTATTTTTTCAGTTTAAATTCTAGCTCAATGTATCAGGAAATGTTCCTTTATTTTCAAATTAATGATAGGAATTTCTTATATTTCGATTTAATAAGAGAGGAATTAAGAGATAGGAAGAATATTGAATCATCTATAAACTTATGATTAAAAACCGAAATCTGAAACCTGAAACCTAATATTGATAGTTAATTATCTTTATGCCAAATAACTGTTTGAGGAATACCTAAAGAAATTCCAGCCTTATCAAAAGCCTTTTTTACTCGCCAACGAAATTCTCTACCTACTCGCCATTGTTCTGAAGGTTGTGTTTTAATAATTAATCGAATGGTAATTCCATCATGAGCGATTTTTTCGATACCTAAAATATCCGCAGAGGTAATCATTTTATCTTTCCAGTCTTTTTCTTGATACATCTGATCGGCTACTTCTTGTAAGATACTCATGGTTTTTTGAAGTTCAGAATTCCACGCCACTTCAATGGTAAAGTTAACTTGAGACCAATTTTTTGTCATATTAACCACAGTGGAAATTTTGCCGTTAGGAATGATAATTAACTGCCCATCTAAGTTGCGTAATGCGGTTATATAAAGATTCATGGTTTCTACACATCCCATAAAACCATTAATTTCGATGACATCCCCTAAAGCATAACGATCCGTGATTAAAATTAAGATACCATTGAGCATATCGTCAAAAAGATTACGAGATAAAAAAGCAAACACCACCGCTAAAGCCCCAGCACTAGCAAGAATACTTGGGCTAATACCAATGACAGCAAGGGTTAGGAAAATGCCGATAACATTAAAAAAAATGGTTGTCGCACCTCTTAAAGCAGGAGAATAAGTATTAACTCGTAAAATGGGGCGGTTAGAATTCGGGTTAATTTCTTGTTTTGCTTTTGCCCAATCATCTAATAAATTATCAATCCAGAAATCAATAATTTTATCTGTTAATACCATTGCAATCCAAATTAAAGGCAGTAAAATGCTTTGAGTAAAAAATAAATTAAAGAGAAAACGGGTATCTCTAAAAGTAACTAAAATAACTGCGACACAAAACAAAATTAATGTTATTTGATTGAGAAATAAAAGATTAGAAATTAATTCAATTAAGTTCATTTTTTGCTTAATAAAATTTCTTCTTTGGTTAAAATCAACGAGAAATAACTTAGCTGAAAAAGATAAACTTTCCTGAATCACTTCTTTGGTATCATTAACTCCTCTGGTAAATATTTTTTGGATTAAGTTAAGATTCTTAGAAGTTTTTTGATATGATTGTGATTTAACTTCTTTAGAAGTATTATTTTGAGAGAAATTTTCTTCAGGATTAACTTTTAAAGTTTCATAAATTTCGTGAAATTCTTTTTGTAAATTTCTGTGCCATTTTTTTAAGATTTTTTTTAAAATTCTAATAAAAGTTATCAAAGAAAATGTGATTATTATTATTGTAATAGGGACGTTTATTCTTAAAAATGGCCTTTGTATATCCATTTCTAATCCCCAAAGTGCGTTACTAAAAGATTCTCTAATTTTGTTGCGCCATGTTTGAGCTAACTGTGAAATAGTAGTTGTATTTGCTCTAGCATCAGCTTCGGTAATGGTTAAAATTGCTTGTTGTACTAATCCTATTTTCGGATTTAATGTTACATAGATAACGGTTTGACTATTTTCGATTCCTACTTCTACAATGGGAGTTGCTGGATGTAAAGGTTTTTCATTGGTTATTAACCAAAAATTACGATTTTTTCTTTCCTCTACAGGATTATTTATGATAAAAGTACGCATATTATTAAAAATACCTCTGAAAACAGTTTGAATGAATCTCGCCCTTTGTTCAACTTCTAAGGCTACTTCTCTGGTACTTTTTGTTATATCTCTTGGTAATGCAACTATAATCCTTTCTCTCCTAAAATCTAAATCAGAAAAGAAAAAAACGCTACTACATAAAAATCTTCCACAAGTTTCAGCTTTATTCAAATCCCATGTAGGTGTTTCAGGAAAAGCATCTAATGTTTCAGGTGCAGGGAAAAAAGGAATTTGTGCTTTGACGGGTAATACTACAAACAAAGTAAAAAGAAAAACTAATAAATAAGAGATAATTTTTTGTTTGGTAAGTATCATTACACTTTAATTATATAGATTTTTCGATTTTATGTTAACATATAAAACATCATATTATTTTCTTAATTTCTATTTATTATATGATTAACTATGATGTAATTGTTATTGGTGGTGGTTTAACGGGTTCTGCTTTAAGTTATGAATTATCACAAAAAAAATTAAAGGTTTTATTAATAGAAAAAGATTCAGTTTTAAATAATGCTACTATTTATAGTTATGGTGGAATTTCTTATTGGGGAGGCACAAGTAATTTAACGAATCAATTATGTCAAGAAGGGATTAATATTCATCGTAATTTAGAAGAAGAATTATCTGCCAATACAGAATTTAGGGAAATAGATCTTTTATTTACCATTGATATTGACCAAAATCCTCAAGAAACTTTAGAAGATTATAAGCACTTTTTTATTCAACCTCAACTATTAGATATTGATGAAAGTTTAGCATTAGAACCATTACTAAATAAAAATAATATTACTGGTTGTTTAAGATTTCCTCAAGGTCATGTTAATCCTCAAAAAACTATTTTAGCTTATCAAAAAGCTCTCAAAAACAATGGAGGAAATGTTGTTCAAGAAACAGTTATTTCACTAATTCAAAAAGAGGATAAAATTATCGGTATTAAAACTAATAATAAAAATTATTTTACTAATGAAGTTATTATTTGTGCTGGAGCATTTTCTCGACAAATTCTACAGGATTTAGGCTTAAATTTACCGATTTATTTTACCCATGCACAATTAATTAAAACTCCTCCTTCAGACATAAAATTGCGTACTTTAGTTATGCCCGCTACTACTAAACGTTTTGAAATGGAAAAACAAGCGACTTCTTTAGAGATAGAATCTATTTGGCAAACATCCAATAATCTTATCCAAAATGATGTCCTAGAAGCTGGTGCTATTCAATTTTTAGACGGTAGTTTCTGTTTAGGGCAAATCAGTCAAATTATTACAAATATCGATGCTCTCGTGCCTAAAAACACCAGTGCAAGAAGAATTCGAGAGGCGATCGCCAAGACGTTACCATCTTTAGCAAATATAGAAGGCACATGGCATAATTGTCAAATTGCTTTTAGTCAAGGAATGCCTTTTCAAGTTGGGAAAATAAAGAAATTTGAAGGTTTATCGATAT
Source organism: Cyanobacteria bacterium CG_2015-22_32_23 (assembly GCA_009993045.1). Lineage (GTDB taxonomy): Bacteria > Cyanobacteriota > Cyanobacteriia > Cyanobacteriales > Cyanobacteriaceae > Geminocystis. The sequence continues at coordinate 9,599 of JAACUG010000063.1, read as the reverse complement.
TTTCAGGGTTTACGAGTCCATTTGTATTTGTACCCCCTTTAGCAAAACATTTCGCCCATTATTTAACCGAAAATAGTGATCCAATTATTGAAAGTTTACCATCGCTGTGAAAAATTTCTTGATTGATAAGGTTTAAATCAATTATTTTTACCATCCCCCTATCTCCCCATTTTCTTCCCATCTCCCCATTTCCTTCCCATCTTCCTATTTCCTTCCTATCTCCCCATTTCCTTCCTAACTCCTATCTCCTATCGTTATTGAAAATTTTGTGTCTAATTCAGGTTTGTAATAGACAAAGGAGAAGTTGTGATAGACAATTAATAATTGACCCTCATAATAAATTGAACATGAAACCGATTATATTTAGCATGGGAATTGTTCTGGTTTGTGGAGTATTTTTAATAATTTCCCTTATTTTTAATAACAATAAACCAGAAGCCATAGCGGAAGAAATAGGTACAAACAATGTTACACTAACTCAAAATGTGTCTTTAATCGCAGACGCTAGTCAACTTAAACCGAAAGGAAAAATGGATATAGATTTATCAACCGCACAAACTTCTTCTACAGGCTTAAAGTCTATTGAAACTGTAGCAGGAGATGGAGTTAACCCCCAAAGAGGACAAAAAGTAACAGTAAATTACACAGGTTACTTAGCAGAAGAAGGCTTTAAAAGAGGCAAAAAATTTGATAGTTCACTTGATCGCAATCAACCTTTTACCTTTACTATTGGTGTAGGGCAAGTTATAAAAGGATGGGATGAAGGAGTAGCTAGTATGAGCGTCGGTTCTAAAACTACTTTGATCATTCCACCAGATTTAGGTTATGGTGCTAGGGGTGCAGGTGGTGCAATTCCTCCTAACGCTACTTTAATTTTTGACGTGGAATTGTTAGGAATTCAATAATCTGAAAATATCGCCTTCTTCCCTCAAGTTTTGAGAAAAAAGTCCCCATAATTGGGGATTTATAGGCAAATTTATCCTATGAATGCAAACAACAAAAAAGAGCAAAATTGGGATTATTGGTTTTTACTACCTCTTTATCCTTATCAACAACGCCCCACTTTAAGACAAGAAGTAATTAAAGATACTGTTTGGACTTTTGATCAACCTCATGGTTTATTATATGCTGTTGTGCCTATTCGCATGACTATCATTAGATTAGCCAAGGGAGGCTTATTAGTCTATTGTCCTGTAGCACCTACGAAAGAATGCGTTAATCTAGTACAAGAATTAGAAAATTGTCACGGAAAAGTTAAGTATATTATTCACTCTACCAGCTCAGGGTTAGAGCATAAAATTTTTGTTGGCCCTTTTGCTCATTTTTTCCCCACTGCCGAAGTCTGGAGTGCGCCTAGTCAATGGAGTTTTCCTCTTAATTTACCTTTAACATGGCTTGGTTTTCCTTCTCAACGCACAAAATTTTTACCTTTAGATTTTCGTGAATCTCCTTTTGCTGATGAGTTTCAATATCACATTTTAGACATCGATTTAACTAAAGGTTCGTTTGTAGAAGTCGCTTTATTACATAAAGAAACTAAAATCTTATTAGTTACCGATGCGGTGGTGAAAATTCCCCAACATCCCCCCGAAATTTTACAGTTAAATCCCTTTCCTTTACTTTTTCATGGTAGAGAAACAGCTTTAGATAATCTGGAAAATACTGCGGAAAATCGTCTCAAGGGTTGGCAAAGAATTTGTTTATTTGCTCTTTATTTTCGCCCTAGTATGGTTAAAATAACCACCATTAAACAGTTAATTCAAGAAGCTATTAACGCACCTAATCGCTCTTTTAGTAACTATTTCGGCTTATATCCTTTTCGTTGGCAAAAAAATTGGCAAACATCTTTTCAAGCTATTGCTAATCGAGAAATACCATTAGTTGCACCGATACTTGAAACATTAATTTTACCTCAAGCGCCAAAAGAAGTGATTAATTGGGCAACTATAATTTCTACATGGGATTTTAATCAGATTATCCCCGCTCATTTTTCCTCACCGATAAAAGCGACACCAACACAATTTCTTCAAGCATTTTCTTTCTTAGAAAACAACCCTTTTTCTCCCTATAATTTATATCCTAGTGGGAATGATCAAATTTATCGAAAAGATAGTAAGTTTATCAAACAATTAGAAGCAATTTTAATTAAATTAAAAATAGCAAAACCACCCAAAAAATTATAAATTACTTTCTTCTTATACCATCTTGATATTTTAGGCTTCTCTACAGTGGTTAGGACAAATTCAGATAAAATAAACATTATCAAGTTGGCACTACAGGGATTATAAGAATTAATAATTAAATTGGTTATAAATTTATGTTTTCCCTAATACTTGAGACTTGACACCTGATACTTGACACCTGATAAAAGAATAATTTATCACAAACAGAAGTAATAAAGTCATATTTTTTATTAATTTTTATTACTGATCAACTATTCAAATTGGACAAGTTCTGATAAACTATTATTAGTAACTCAATCTCATTCCAATTGTTACAAAACAAGGAAAACTTTTGTCCATTGAGTAAAAAAGTGAGGATTACACTAGAAGTAGTAACTTTACTCAAAAGATAATACCCATTATAACTAGGAAGAATTATTGATGCCCAAAATCGGCGTAATTTACAACGATATAAAACCTATTGCTTGTCAAGTGGCAGAAGACTTACAAAAGCAATTAGAAAGTCAAGGTTATCAAGTTTATTTAGCTACTGGTTATGCTGGTATTTTAGGATACTCTTATCCTCATCGCCCTGTGTGTCATAGTCCTATCGAACAAATTGCGCCCCCTGGATTTGATAAAGACATGAGTTTTGCCATCGTCTTAGGAGGTGATGGTACAGTTTTATCCGCTTCTCGACAAGTTGCACCTCACAATATCCCTCTTTTAACAGTCAATACAGGACACTTAGGATTTTTGACCGAAATTTATCTAAATCAACTTTCTACGGCATTAGAGCAAGTTTTAAGGGGCAAATACGAAATAGAAACACGCTCGATGATGAAAGTTACGGTTATTCGTGAGGATATTGCTTTATGGGAAGCTCTATGTTTGAATGAAGTTGTAGTTCATAGAGAGCCACTAACAAGTATGTGTCATTTTGAAATTGCCATTGGCAGACACTCCCCCGTGGATATTGCGGCAGATGGGGTTATTATTTCTACTCCTACAGGCTCAACTGCTTATTCTTTAAGTGCTGGAGGGCCTGTTGTAACCCCTGACGTACCAGTATTTCAACTTGCCCCCATTTGCCCCCATTCTCTGGCTTCTCGTGCTTTAGTATTCTCTGATAAAGAACTTGTAACCATTTTCCCCGCTACTCCTAATCAAATGGTGATGGTAGTTGATGGTAATGCTGGTTGTTATATACTACCTGATGATCAAGTTCATATTATGCGATCGCCTTATGATGTTAAGTTTATTCGTTTACAATCCCCTGAATTTTTCCGTATTCTCAGAGAAAAACTAGGTTGGGGTTTACCTCATATAGCTAAACCAACATCGGTAGAATTACCGTAAAAAATTTATTTGACAACAATTAAGTTGAGCACTTGTGTTAAAGTTGTGGTAAGATTTCCCATGGTATAATTGCGCAAACAATGTTCCCTTGCTAAATTACCTTTACTTTGGGCTTGAGGATAATCGGCAAAAATAAGATTAATTTGTTGAGAAATAGCTTCAGGAGAGGAGGGAGGAATTAAATACCCTGTATCTTCTATAATGCGAGGAATTTCGCCTACTTTTGTCGCAATAATCGGTTTTGCCATAGCCATTCCTTCAATTAATTCTAAAGGAAATTTAGCAATATTAGTTAAATCGTCTCTCGGTGTTACCACAATAATATGACTCATAGCGATAAATTCTGGCATATCATCGAAGGCTTGAGGTGGAATTTTGATGATCCAACGTCCCCATTTATCCGTTAAAGTATGAATATAAGCAGATTGATTTTGATTTCCTCCTACTAATACCAATTTTATGTCTTGTTGATTTAAAGTATCTAAGGCGGTAAGTATATCTTCTAATCCTTGATCTGGTTTTGGTGTACCCGTAAACATTAATAGTTTATAATCTGATAAGCCGTATTTTGACCGAATAGCGATAGGATCAAAATTACTAGGATTAAATAAATCTGTATCTTTGACATTAGGAAGATAAGTTCCACCATAACGATATTCTAAAAATTTACTGCTAAGGGTGATACCGTTTACTTTATCTATGAGTTTTTCTAACCATTTAATATATAAAGGATTTTGCGGTTTTTTTAACTCACTATGGTTACTAAAAATATCGCTAATTAAATTTCCTTGATATTGCCAATTATCCCCACCAAAATTTGCCATCTCCCAATCATCAATATCTAAAATTATTGGTTTTTTACTGCGCCATGCTTTAACTAATCCCATAGCAAAGCTACTTAATTGAGGTTTAATTATATATAATATATCTCCATCAATTTCTGTCATAAAATTTAAAGCTGTTGTTATAAAACTAGATAAATTAACACCGTGAAAGTAAGTAATAGGTAATGAATAAGGAGGTTCAGGGTATATCTGTTCTCCATACAAAAAACCGAAAATATTTACCTGATAACCCAGTTTTTGTAAACCTTGAGCGATAACGTAACCTCTGGTAGTACCTTGAGATGATAAATCGGGAATAATGACAGATATTTTGGTTTTATTAGCCATAAAAGAAGGTTTAATTGTATTATATTATTATTGATAGTTAAGAGAATAAAATAGTAAATTATCAGGAATATAATTTAAAGAAATTTTATCATTAATTAAGGAAAAGATTACTATGGAGGAGAAAAATAATCCATAAAAGCTGATAAACTATTTATCTAATGTATGGTACTTTGATCATATCTGAAATTATAAAAATTAGTACTCTGAAAATAGGAGATGTTTTAGAGATTTTGTAAAAAATACTTTTTTTCTGTTAACCTTGTCGTTACTTAATTTATACTAGAAAGATAATCCTCTTTGATATTTTTAAAATATACTTTTACCAAATTATGAACTCTACAGATTCCATAATAAGTTTTTCTAACCGTGTTTGGGTAAAATTAAATTCTTTATCTTCTTTATGTCAAAATAATTTTCTTAATAATCTTTATTCAATAATTCTATCCTCAGAATCTCAGGAAAAAATTTCTACGATATATAAACATGATTCAGTAATAATTATAAATTTTACCTATAGGGAAGACTTAAAAATATTAACAGTTTTATTAAAATCAGAAAGACAAGAATTAATTATCAAAATAATAGATTTAGTTAATTCAAAAGATATTAAAGATTATCCTTTAAAAATGGAGAATAATCAAAAATTTGTTTTTGAAAATATAGATATTGTTAAAGAAATTAACCTAATAGAAATTAATAGTTTATTTAGTAATGAATATCTATTTAAACCACAAGATTTAAGTTTAAATGATGATGATTTTTGGTGTTATTTTCCTTTAGAAGATTCTTTAAATAATTCTATATTATTATCTAATCAACAATACAAAATAATTAATGATGAAAATCTTTTACCAAAATTTATAATTGGTAACTATGGCACGGGAAAAACTAAAACTGCTATTTATTCAGCTATAAAAAAAGGTAATATCTTAAGTAAAAATGGCCAAGAAAAAATACTTTATCTTGGGGAAAATAAATTCTTAGCAAAAGATGCGAAAAAAATTAGTAATAGTATAACTTTAAATGATCATATTAATTTTTATCACTATTTGTTATTAATTCAAACTATTATGGAAAAATATCCTCTTATCTTCACGCAAAAATTTTTAGCACAAAGACAAATAACTTTACATAAATTTACTGAGCAATTTTTCAAAACTAAAAAAATATTTATTCTAAAAGCTGAAGATTTATGGCAAGAAATTAGATATATTATTAAAGGCTCAATAAAAGCAATTAAAAGTAATAGTGGATTAATCTCTTTACCAGAATATTTAGCTATAAAAAATCAAAGTTTATTACCTAAAAATACCGATTTTGAATCAATTTATAATTTAGCAACTCAGTATCAAGAATGGCTAAAATTACAAAATTACTGGGATGATTTAGATTTAACTCGGTATCTTTTAAATAAGTTACCTGACAATTATCAAGGAGAATATGAGTCTATTTATATTGACGGAATTGATAAATTTACAGAATTACAAATACAATTTTCTCTTAAATTATTAAAAATTAATCAAGAAGAAAATTATCTTCCTCAAATATTTTTAGTGGGAAATAATCAAATCAGTTTTAATCAAAATAATATTACTTGGAATAGAGTTAAAAAGATTTTAGTAGAATCTTATCATAAATTACCAGCATGGAGAATTATTAGAGAATTAATCGAACAGACAGAATTAAATTATAATTTTAATTATACTGATAATATAACTAATTTGGGCGTTATTGTTGCTAATTTGTCAGGGGAAAATATTCATCATTATTCTTGGATAAAATCCCAGGATAAAATTTTAGTTATTGCAGATATTAGCACAAATTTTTTACTATCAAAATCTAATATTAGTATTAATAGTGCCATAGTAGTTTTTGACGAGGAAGAAAGAAATAAATTGACAGCAATGTTTCCTGAAGATAGCGAAAGAATTTTACATTTTGATAATATTAATGATTTAGAATTTGAAGAAGTTTTAATCTGGAAAATGTTTACAAAAATTGCTATGTTAAAAGAACATAATTCACTGGATCATGAATCTTATGATAAACTAAAGTATAATTACCTTTATTCCTGTACTAATTTAGCGAAGAAAAAGTTATTTTTTTATGATCAAAATATTGATGAAATTTGGAGTTTACCTAATATAAGTAATTTAATTGAGTGGGGATATGAAACGGAATTAGAATCATTATTTGAGAATAAATATTTAGAAGCAGAAATCTCATTAATGACGGAGAATTATCTTCACAAAGGTAGCGATAAATCTTATCAAATAGCTAGTCAAATATATCATCGTTATGATAATATAATTGGTGCAGCAAAAGTTGAGGCTTTATTAGAAGAAGAGCAAGGAAATTGGGGTAAAGCAGGAGATATTTGGAATAAATTAGGTATTTTTGATGAAGCAATTAATTGTTGGAATGAAGTAGATAAAAAACTTTGGTTAGCAAAATGGGCAGTAATAGATTCTGAAGAATGGCAAAAAAAAGGACTTTATTTTGAAAAGGAAAATGATTATAAATTAGCTAAATTTTGTTATGAGAAAGCTAAAGATTTTGAAGGTAAATTAAGATGTTTAGAAAGAGATAATCAATGGGAGTTAGCTGGAGATGAATGTGGAGAAAAAAACTTAGTTTTACAAAGAGATAAATATTATGAATTAGCAGATAAATATTATCGCCAACATCAACAAATTTCTGCCGCCATTAAAATGTGGACAAAATTAGAAAAATGGGATAAAGTGGCTTTAATTTGGGAAGAGTCGCAACAGTGGGAAAAAGCTGGTAATTGTTGGCAAAAACAAGGGGATGTAGAAAAAGCGGCTTTGTGTTGGCAAAAAGCACAAAAATGGGCTTCTGCACAAAAATGCTGGGAAGAGTTAGGTAATTGGCAAGAATTGGCGTTATCTTATGAATCTGAGGAAAATTGGGATTTAGCGGCTCAAACATGGTTAAAAATGGCTGAAATTGAGAAAGCGGCTTTATGTTATCAAAAAGCAAATCAATGGCATCAAGCAGAAAAATTATGGTTAGAGTTGGGTTATTGGGGTTTTGTCGCTATTTCATTACAACAACAAAATAAATGGCAATCGGCTGCTTGCGCATGGAGTAAAACCAATCCTAACGAATTAGAAGCCTTGTGTTACGAACAATGTCAAGAGTGGGAAAAAGCCGAAAAATGTTGGTTAGAAGCGAAAAATTGGGCTAGGATTATCTTAGCTTGTGAAAAACAAGGAAAATGGCAAGAAGCCGCTGAAAGTTGGGAAAATTTAGGAGAATGGCATAAAGCTGGATTAGCTTGGGAAAACATTGGTGAAACAGAAAAAGCCGCTTTTTGTTATGAAGAAGGAGAATGTTGGCATTTAGCTGAAAAATGTTGGCGTCAGTTACAAAAAAGTGATTTTCTCGCTAAAACCTTAGAAAAACAAGAAAAATGGGAAGAAGCCGCCCAAATATGGGAAAAATTAACACTATGGGAAAAAGCTGGTAATTGTTGGCATAATTACGGTGACATTGAGAAAGCAGCCTTATGTTATGAAGAAGGAAAACATTGGCGATTAGCTGAAGATTGTTGGCAAAAGTTAAAAAACTGGGAAAAAGTGGAGAATGCTTGTAAACAACAGGGAACATGGCAAAAAGCAGCTTATGATTGGTTACAGGCAAATCAATTAGAAAAAGCAGCTCTTTGTTATGAAAACTGTCAAGATTGGGAGAAAGCTGCTAAATATTGGGAAAAATCCCAGAATTGGGAAAAATTTGCTCATGTGTGTGAACAACTACAAGCATGGGAGTTAGCTGCATCTTCTTATTTAAGAGTTAATCAAACAGAAAAAGCTGCTATTTGTTATGAAAAAGCAGAAAAATGGAGTAATGCGGAGGAATGTTGGCGAAAATTATGGAAATGGGAAAAATTAGCCATGGTTTGTGAATATCAAGAAAAATGGGAAGATGCTGGTAAAGCATGGTTATTAAATAATGAAATTGACAAAGCCGCTATTTGTTATGAAAAATGTCAAGATTGGGAGAAAGCAGAAGAATGTTGGCGAAAAACTGCCAATTGGGAAAAATTAGCTACTATTTGTGAATATCAAAAAAAATGGGAAGAAGCGGCGCAACTTTGGCAATATCTCGAAAAGTGGGAAAAAGCCGCTTTAGTATGTATCAAAATGAATGACTTTGAAACGGCAGTTAAATATTATGAAAAAGGCGGATATCTTCCACAGGCGGAAGAATGTCGTCAAAAAATATCTAATTAATTTGGGTGCGGTTCTTTTCAAGATAGATAATTACATAAAATAAGAACAATATTTAAGGTCATAGGAATAAAATAAATGGAGAATTTCCAACAAAATAAGTGTTTTTCCCAAGCAAGAGAATTGTTTGAAGATATTATCTGCTGGTTAAATTCAGAGAGTGTCTATGGAATTCAACATAGTGATTTAGAAAAAAATCTCTGGACAAATGGTAATGAATTATTGAGAAGACTATTACAAGGATATTTAGATAGTCGTCAAGAGGATGAGATTGAAGAAGAATGTTTCGGAATCGATGAAGAAAAAAGAACTCATAAACGTCATCATTCCAGAACACTAATGACGATTTTGGGGGAAGTGACAGTAAATCGAATTGGTTATGGGGGAAGAAAAATAACCAGTCTTCATCCCTTAGATGGGGAATTAAATTTACCCGTAGAAAAATATTCTCATGGACTAGCACAAAAAGTATCACAAGCAGTGGCATTTAATGGTTTTGAACAAACAGAAGAACTAATCAAAGAAAATACTGGGGAAAAATACCGAAACGACAATTAGAACCCACATTCCGCACGTCATCATGTAGTTCGTAAAAAACAATACTTGAATTATATCTAACTTTTATTCAGATATAGAAAATCTTTATCTTCTGA
>JAACUG010000040.1 GCA_009993045.1 Cyanobacteria bacterium CG_2015-22_32_23 | reverse complement strand
TTCGGTGAAGCAGGAAGTGAACGTCCATCCCATGAAGAGTGGGAACTTGACTCATTGATCAAGTTTGAGTAAGTTTCATAGAGCGGAAATCTAATTTGACAACTGATTTAAGATTTCGATCAGATAGAATATTACCATGAATAATATAACTAAACCTCTTTTTTCTGATCATTATTTAACCCATCATACTCAGTCAACTTCTGATGGGCAAGAAGATATTAATAATCACCTAAAATATTTACAAGAATTATATCAACAAAAACGAGATATTTTACCGAATTTAAACGAATCACAAACAGAAGTCTTATAAAAAATTATCTAGGAGATTATCAAAAACAACAGGATAATTTAACCTTTGAAGAATTATTAAATATCTTGAAAAAAAAATATAAAAAGTTAAAAATTGATCCTTCTGAAAGAAAATTTCAAAATCTATTAGCAAAAGAATATGAGCAAAGTTTAAAGACTTTATTACGGATTAAAAAACAACTAATATATACTGATAAATTAATAGACAAAATTGTTTATCAATTATATGATTTAACGGAAGAAGAAATCACCATTATTGAAATAAAATAATCAGTTAATTTCCCCCAAAATTGGGGGTTAGGGGGCGAAAATTTCCACTAAAATGAGGCATTGAAGAGCGAAAATTCTCACAAATAATAAGTTAATTTCCCCCAAAATTGAGGCATTGAAGAGCGAAAATTCTCACAAATAACAAATTAATTATCGAAAATTAGTGCAATTTATTCTCAATAGTGATAAAATAAATTCTCAGTTATAGAAAAATAATTATAGTTAACAAGAAAAATGAATAAAGTTACTAGAAGAGTCTTTTTAGGCACAAGTGCAACCATAGCGGCGATAACGTTAGCGGAATTAACGGGGGTAAAAGATACTTCTGCTCAAAGTAAACAGATTAATTTATACTCAGGTCGTCATTATAATACTGATAAAAAACTTTATACTGACTTTGAGAAACAAACGGGAATTAAGGTTAATTTAGTAGAAGGTGACGGTAAACAATTATTAGAAAGACTTAAAAATGAAGGACGAAATTCTAAAGCGGATGTGTTTTTAACTGCCGATGCTGGGAATTTATGGCAAGCGCAACAAACGGGTATTTTTACCCCAGTAAATTCCTCAATTTTAAAACAAAAAATACCTGCTTATTTTCGAGATCCCCAAAATAATTGGTTTGGATTTAGTAAAAGAGTCCGAGTGATTATGTATAACAAAAGTAAAGTCAATCCTAGTCAATTATCAACCTATGAAGATTTAGCAAATCCAAAATGGAAAGGTAAAATTGTCATTCGTTCTTCTGGTAATATTTATAATCAATCAATGGTGGCTTGGTTAATTGCCATAAATGGTCAACAAAAAACTGAACAATGGTGTCGAGGTATTGTCGCAAATATGGCTCGTCCTCCTCAAGGTGGCGATCGTGATCAAATCGAGGCAGTAGCGGCGGGAATAGCAGATTTAGCCCTAGCAAATACTTATTATTTGGCAGGTTATGGTAGTTCAAAAGATCCAGCGAAAAAAGCGATTTTTGACAAAATAGGGGTATTTTTTCCTAATCAAAAAGGTAAAGGCTCTCATGTCAATATTAGTGGCGGTGGAGTGATTAAAACAGCACCGAATAAAGATGGGGCAATAAAATTTTTAGAGTATTTAGTAAGCCCTGGTGCGCAGAGATTTTTTGCTCAAGGAAACAATGAATATCCTGTAGTATCTGGTGTAGAATTAGATCCGATTTTAAAAGGTTTTGGTAGTTTTAAATCCGATGTAACAAATGTGGCAAATTTTGGCCCAAATTTAGCAAATGCCCTTAAAATGATGGATCGTGCAGGTTGGAAATAAAAGAATCAGGGAATTTCAATTATTCCCTATTTAATTAGGCAATATTACAAGAAATTAAGCGAGAAAAGAAGAATGTAACCATTTTTAAACCATAAGGAGACTTCCACCAATGAGCGGGAAAACAACCGTCAGGTGCAGATAAAGTAAAATCCCAATTATCGTAATCTTCAAATTTAGCGACTTTGTTTTCATCAAGCCATCCCACTTCATCGGCGAATTTTCTTAAAATTGTAATATCTTGAGCTCTAATGGTATCAAGATTACCTCCACCTTGATAATAAGTTTTTAATTGAATACTAAAACCGAATTTTTGGTTACTATATTTTCGCCAAATTTCGTCAATTACTTGTAAAGAATTACAAGGATATTTACTAACATCATCAGGAGTTAAAGTGTCTCTTTCTTCTCCAGATACTTCTAACATAATTCTGGTGGTTTCTTCATCAGCTTTACGAAAATCACCTTGTTGTAAAAGTTGTTTTAATTTACCATATCTAGTGACATCAGGTAAGAGAATAAATTGCTCTTGAATGTCAGAAATAAATGTAGTTAATTCCGATATTTTTGCTTCTAATTGTGCTATTTTAATTTCTTGATTTTTTAATTCTATTACGGTAGTTTCTAATTCTGTTAATCTGGTTTCTGTATCTTTCATAAAACTAAGAGTTTTTGTATATTGTATTTTATTTTAAATTAATTGTTATCAACTTTTGAAACTTCGAGAAGTTTGCTTAAATTAGGTGCATAGGATTCTAAATTAAAAGTGTTAGGATTAACAAATTTACCATAGGTAAAATGACGATAATTAAAACAAAAATAATCCCATTCTGCCATCTGTATATTAAATAGTTTGATGAAAATATTTGCTAACCAAATTGCTAAAGGAATTTGAAAATAAATCTTTTTATGAAGATAATTACAAATTTGTTTAATAGCTTCATTTACCGTTAAAGGTTGATTAGCTAAGACTAATTTTTGCTCAAACTTTTTGTCTAAATTATTACCATTTTCCACTAAATAAGTTATTACTGTTGCAATATCATAACCGTGAATAAAATGAAAACTACCATCGGCTTGAAACCAACGAATTAAATTCATCAATTTTGGTAAATCTTTTAAGCCAGAAGACAGGTGAGAATAAGGATTATTGTCATTTCCTCCAAATACTAAAGTTGGATAAACTGTGATGATTTTATCATATAATTCTAAGGTTGATAATTGGGTAAAACATTGATATTTTGTGCGAATATAATCTGTGCCAATTTCTCCTGCTTGGGGTAAAAGTTGGTTTTTTTGATCTAAGATACTAGCAGTAGAAAAATAAATAATTTGTTCACAAATAGCTGGATTTAAAGTCTTAATTAAATTAAGATTACTTTCTACATTTATTTGATAAGATTCTGTTTCACCCCCCCAACAAGTAGCCGCTAAAATCGCTATATTTATGGTTTTTAATAAATCAGTATAATCGAGAATTTGAGCTAAATCACCTTGAATAATATTAACACCTTCACGATAATTATAATCAAATTTTAATTTACTAGGATTTCGTACTAAAAAAAACAATTCATGATTAGTATTTTTAATTAAAGAATCAGCAATATAATGGCCGATACAACCACTTCCACCAGTAATAAAAATGCGCATATTTTATATATATTTTGTTTAGTTTTAAGATTTATTATTACATTCTTTCTAACACAGAAATACCTAATAAAGATAATCCTTGTTTGATAACTTTTGCCGTTAAATCTGCTAATATTAAACGAGATAATTTAACCTTTTCTTCTGCTGATAAAATAGGACATTGATCATAAAATTGATTAAATTTTTGACTAAGTTCAAATAAATATAAACAAAGGCGATTTGGTAATAAATCTTTTTCCACTTCTTTAATAATAAAATCTAATTGTAAAAGATGTTTTGCTAATACTAATTCACTGTCTTGAGTTAGAATAATTTGAGTATCAGAATTGAGTTGATTTAAGTCGATATTACCTTTACGACTAATACCTTGTACTCGCACATAAGCATATAAAAGATAAGGTGCAGTATTTCCTTGTAAAGCCAACATTTTTTCGTAACTAAATTTATAATCAGTGGTTCGATTTTGGCTTAAATCTGCGTATTTTACGGCACTTAAACCGACAATTTTACTTACTTGATTAATAAATTCTTCTGTTTCATTTCTTGTCTCAGTTTCTAGGCGATTTTCTAAGTCTTTTTTCGCTCTATTTATGGCTTCATCTAACAAGTCTTTTAATCTGATAGTTTCACCAGATCTTGTCTTGATTTTTTTACCATCTTCTGCTAAAACTAAACCAAAAGGTACATGAACTAATTCTACATTATCAGGGATATAATTCGCTTTTTTTGCTACTTGAAAAACTTGGGTAAAATGGTTAGCTTGTCCTGCATCTGTGACATAAATTATTCTACTCGCTTTATCTTCATTAATGCGATATTTTAAAGCCGCTAAGTCAGTGGTAGCGTAGTTATAACCGCCATCAGTTTTTTGAACAATTAAGGGTAAAGGCTTATTTTCTTTATTAATAAAACCTTCTAAAAAGACACATTTTGCTCCTTGATCTTCTGTCAAAATATTAGCTTTTTTTAAGTCTATAATTACATCAGATAAAAATGGATTATAAAAAGATTCTCCTCTTTCGGTTAATGTTATATCTAATAATTGATAAATAACCTCAAATTCTCGGCGAGATTGTTCACATAATAACTGCCATGCTTTGATACTTTCAGGATCTTTACTTTGTAATTTTACTACTTCCTGACGAGCTTTTTCTTGAAATTCTAAATCTTGATCAAACTTAATTTTTGCTTGTTTATAAAGAGTAACTAAATCGCCAATTTCTACAGCATTAGCAGTGGTTAAAACTTCAGGTTTTTCTAGGCGTAAATAACTGATTAACATTCCGAATTGAGTACCCCAATCCCCGACATGATTTAATCTTAAAACATCATAACCTCTAAACTCTAAAATTCGAGCAATACTATCCCCAATAATAGTAGATCTTAAATGACCAACGTGCATTTCTTTAGCAATATTTGGACTGGAAAAATCAACTATCACTTTAGAAGATTCTTCTATTTTTGTTACTCCTAAATTATCACTTTTATAAGCTAATTTTATTTGTTGTGCAATATAATCTGATTTTATTTTAATATTAATAAATCCAGGTCCTGCAATTTCTAAAGTTTCACAAAAATCATCTATTTTTAGATTGTCTATAATTGTTTGTGCAATTACTCTAGGAGATTGTTGTAAAGTTTTAGCTAAAGATAAAGCAATATTGCATTGATAATCACCAAATTTAGGATTACTAGCAGGTACAACTAAAGAATCAATATGACTAAAATTCTCTCCGAATAGTTGAGTTAAAGTTTCGGTAAATAAATGTCTAAGTTTTTCAATCATGTAAAAAAAAATGAGGAAATAAAGATAAGTTAATTGTCAATTGTTCACTGTTAATTGTCAAATATTATGGCGAATATTCATCCCATAAAGTGCAATTTTGACGAATACTGCGAAAATTACCATTACCGATGATTAAATGATCTAAAATGGGAATGCCAATTAGTTTGGCACATTGTAATAATTGTTCTGTTAATGTCAAATCCTCTACAGAAGGCTCAAGATTTCCTGAAGGGTGGTTATGGGCGATAATAATATTTGTGGCAGAGTGACGTATAGCTTCTCGGAATAATTCACGAGGATGAATAAGGGTTTCTGTAGCGATGCCGATGGTGATAACTTGAGTACTAATTAAACTATTTTTAGTGTCTAATAATAACACAGCAAAACGCTCTTGACATTGCCACATTAATTCATGACTAAAAGCCGAAGCAGCAGCGTTGGGGCTATCTATTATGGCTTTAACCGATGGGCGAAATTGAAAAGTACGTTTACCTAATTCTACCCCAGCAAGGATACTTGTCGCTTTAGCAGGGCCAATACCATCCATGGCCATCAATTCTAAGGGTGAAATTTCACGCAATACATCAAGAGGATCTCGTTTATTCTGACTAAGTTGATTAAGAATATATTGAGCTAAACCTACGGCGGATAATTTGCCTTTTCCTTGCCCTGTACCTAATAATATGGCAATTAGCTCCGCAGAGCTTAGATTTTTAGCTCCTAGCTCTAATAATCTCTCTCTAGGGCGTTCGCTTAATGGTAAGTCAGCAATTCTGAGATTATAAACCATTGTGTTATTACAAAAAACAATATTTTAATTATTGTAATTCTTTTTAAGTGAAACCTTACATCAATACAAAAAATTTAATCACAGTTATCAATTGTCAATTGTCAATTAATTATCATGAGCTTGATTTTGGCTACGAACTAACGTACTTGTTGAAGAGTATCAACTTTTTTGGTGAATAACTCCGTAAAGATACTCAAAACCGTGCGATTTTCTTTGACTTTGATATTGACACTTACAGACATCCCCGATTGTAATTCAACAGGTTTTCCTCTGATTACTATATTTTGATCATCTAATTCCACTTTTACGGGAAAACGATAGAAATTATAAATTTGATCTGGTGGTAGTGCATCTGATCCCACAAAATAAACTTTACCTTTAATATCCCCAAATTCGCTATAGGGAAAAGAGTCAATTCTGATGTCACTATCTTGACCGACTTGCACAAAACCTATATCTTGGTTAGTAACATATACTTCTGCAATTAAAGGATTCTCTGTCCCAGCATCGGGTACAATTTTTAATAATGCTTCGGATTGTCCTGATTTTGGCACAAAACCTACTCCAGCTTGTAAGTCAAATACAGTACCAGATACAGGAGCTTTTAATTCTTGATATTTAATAGTTTGTTTTGCTGTGCCAATTTGACTATTTACCTCCGCAATGCGCTTTTCATTATCCACAATAATTTTATTAATTTGACTGTCTAACTCCGCAATTTTTTGACTATTAATAGCCATGCGATCGCGCACATCTTTTTCAGTAATAGCGAGGGTATTTTTAAATTGCTCTTGTGCTTTGCTAATATTAAGACGGAGGCGAACTTCTTCTTGTTGAAACTGTTGAATATCAGCTAAAGTAGTATCAATTTTTTGCTTTTGATTTTCTAACTCAATTTTACCATTAGCAGTACGATCAATTAAATCTCGTTGTTTGTCTCTTACTTGTTGTTTTTGTCGCTCAATTTGAATTTTAGCTAAAGCACCTTCTTCCGATAATGGTGTAATACTATCAAGAATATCTTGATCAATTTGTAAACTTTGTTGCGCTTGGGCAATGGATTGTTCATTACGCTGAGTAATTTCTTGCAATACTTGACGATGATTGAGTAATTGCTTTTGACTATCTTCTAACTTAACCTGATTTTGAGTAAGTTGTTTTTCTAATTGCTGAGTCTCAAATTTTGCCGCACCTGAGCGAGAATTTAACTCCGCAAAAGCCGCTTGTAATCGAGCAATTTGATCAGGTTTCAAACTAGCAATATTACCAGTACCTTGAGATAATTGTATTTCATAAAGTCTATTTTCTGCCACCAATTCCGCTCGATTTAAGGCTAAGGCTTGTATTTCAGGGGGTAGTTTTAAGCCTAAAATGACATTTTGCACTTCCCTAGGAGTTAATAAAGAATTAATTAAAGCACGATAAAATTTATTTTCTTGGACTAAAGATGCTCTAATTTTTTCATAAGACTGTAATTCTCCTTGAGTAGCTTCCGAGTCAAAAACCACCATAGAATCACCCTTGTTGACGTGTTGCCCATCTTCTACTTTTACCTCTTTAACAACACCATTTAAAGGTGCTTGAATCTCTTTTACGGTGGTTTTAGGCTTTAATTGCCCTTTAGCGGTGATAACTTGCTCTATTTTTGCTGTGGCTGCCCAACCAATAGCAAACACTGTTACCCCCATAATAGTCCATGCCATAGTTCTTGACCATACAGGAGAGGGTTTAAGAATGACATCTTTTTCAAAATCAGAAGTATCTAGGTTAATAGTAGATTCTTCAGGTGGTTTTTTGCCGTTAGTTTCTGCGGCGTTTATCTGTAATAAAGTATCTTTTTTACCGTTGCTGTTATGGTTAATCATTTGTTTATTATTTTTAATAATTGTGCCTGTTTTATGTATCTCCATTCTTCATGCTGAAAATGGTAAAGTGAGATTTGTTTAACATTATGTAATAACACCATTGCTAATAGCACTTAATTTTAAATCAGGATGATCACCTTGTAACTGATTAACATTCCAATCATTACGAAATAATAACACTGGGCGATCAAGAGCATCTTTTACGATCATAGTATTAAATATACGTCCAACTTTTTCTAAGGCTTCCCAACCATCCACAACCCAACGGGCTACACTAAAAGGAATAGGCTCTAATCTTGTTTCTACGTTATATTCACTTAACATCCGAAATTGTACCACTTCAAATTGTAATTGCCCCACTGCGGCTAAAATGGGATCTCGGATAAACTCATCAGTAGAATACATTATTTGTACTGCGCCTTCTTCTTGCAGTTGTTGAATACCTTTTTGAAACTGCTTAAATTGGGAAGGGTTAGGATTTTTGAGATAAGAAAATAACTCAGGAGAAAAGCTAGGGATGCCTTCATATTGAAGTTTTTTGCCCAAATAAATAGTATCCCCAATGGCAAACACCCCCGGATTATTTAAGCCGATAACATCCCCCGGATAGGCTTCCTCAATAGATTCTCTACCTTGAGCGAACAATTTTTGAGGGTGAGACAATCTTACTACTTTTCCTGTACGAGCATGATTTACTGCCATGTCTTTCTCAAATTTACCAGTACAAACCCTTACAAAGGCTACTCTATCTCGATGTTTAGGGTCCATATTTGCTTGTAATTTGAACACAAATCCTGTAAAGTCAGGGTAGGTTGGATCTAATGTGCCTAAAGTTGACTTTCTCGGTATTGGCGGTAAAGCAAAATCAAGAAAGGATTGTAAAAATAAATTTACCCCGAAGTTAGTCATAGCACTACCAAAAAACACAGGAGTCATTCTTCCTTCATGAATAGCTTGTAAGTCAAATTCTGAGCCGACTTCCTTCACCATTTCTAATTCTTCTAAGGTTTCCTCATATAGTTGTGCGTCTAAATACTTTTTAAGACTTTCATCACCACTAGGGATGATAATTTCTGGTACTTCTTTACTACCATGAGCAATTTTTTCAAATAAATGATAATCTTGTTGACGGCGATCAAAAACTCCTTTAAAGTAATCACCAATACCTACAGGATAGTTAACAGGATAAGTTTTTAAACCCAATTCTTTTTCAATTTCATCTAATAAATCAAAGGCATCTCTCCCCGGACGATCCATTTTATTGATAAAAGTAAAGATGGGAAGCCCTCGCAATTTACATACTTCAAAAAGTTTACGAGTTTGTGGTTCTAAACCCTTTGCCGCATCAATCAACATCACGGCATTATCCGCCGCCGCTAATGTGCGATAGGTGTCTTCACTAAAGTCTTGGTGTCCGGGAGTATCCAAAAGATTGATATGATAACCGTTATATTCAAACTGCAAAACCGTGGAAGTGATGGAGATACCCCGTTGTTTTTCTAATTCCATCCAGTCTGATGTAACTCGTCGTTGTTCACCTCTAGCTTTTACCGCCCCTGCTTGATGTATTGCACCTCCGTATAATAATAATTTTTCCGTAAGGGTTGTTTTTCCTGCGTCAGGATGGGAAATAATGGCAAAATTGCGACGTTTACTAACAGCTTCTAATAATTCTTCTTCGATAGTTAAGGACATTTTTAATAATTGGTAATGAATAATTGATATTAAATATATTACTTTAATAATGAGAATAAATATTTTTAAAATGCAAATTTATTAACGAAAAGATTTAATTTGCTTAACAATAATTTAGATGTTTTCGATAGTTAAGGTGGGGAGGATGATTTATAGATATTATTTTTCATATCATCTTGAGTATATAATTTGTTTTAACTGTTATTTTTCAAGATTTATATTATAGCATTAAAGGGGAATATATTTTTTTAAATGTAATTTTTCCTATTATTATTTAACCATAAATTAGATTATGAGTAACCAAAAAAGTCAAGAAGAAATAGCCATTGAAAAACAAAAAATCCATGAAATTTTAATTTTATTAGAGCAATTATTACAACGAGAAGAAGTAACAGGAAAAGCAATTATTGGTTGTTTATACGATATTGCCATGATTAATTTAATCAATAAATATTGCCCTTTATGGGGTATCAATTCTACTTTAAAATATTTAGTCCGTTTTCCTCGTCCCATAGCTCAATCTTTAGGGGTAAAATTATATTTACAGCCAAAATGTCCTAAATTAATTACTGATTGGCTTTATACTTTAGTAGAATTTCCAGAGAAAAAAGTACTAACTTTAGATATAGAAGTGATTAATAATCAATTATTACCTACTCTTAAACAAAGTAAATTAGAGATTAAATCTTTGCAAAATAAAGTAAAAATTTTAACAGGTAGTTTAATTTGTACTGTTGCCATTTTTACTGGTAGTTTTGCTTTAATTGCCTATAATTTAGACATAAATTTCTTAGAATTATTAGGTCCATCTCAAGCTAGTTTAAAAGACTAATATATAGAAATATTTTACCTTAACAAATGATTTTTTTAACCCGCCTTAACTTACTATATTTTTGTTAGCTCAGTTTTCCATAAATTAGCGTGTTGTTCATGACGATTATCATGGAAAATATCATAGTTAGGATTAAAATTATTATAGCCTAATTTTGAAACAATTTGACGATGTAAACTTTCTATTTTTTCTCCTAATTTACGAGTATTCCATAAAGTTTTACTAGGGGAAAAAGTCGTTAAATCTTCCACCCAATCTAGTTGACGATAAGCGATAAATAATTTATCAATAGTTGGTTTTAGTTGTAAAAATGAGGAAGAAGGTTTCATTTCTGCTAACAATTGACTTAAGTTATAAGCATATTCTAAATCACTGCTAATATGCTGACAATAAGACTTACGATAAGCTAAAGTTTTAATCAAAAATTGTTCAATTTCTTCAGGATTTTTCTCACTAAAAGCATACTTAATTCCTCCTAAAGTTCGATGTAAATACCATGCTCTAATATCTTCTATTTCAGCCATAGGACTTTGAGTGGTACGCGCATCAGGATAATTCCAAAATAACCCTAAAACTCGGTTAATCATTTTGGTTTTTATATGAGGTAAAACTCGGTTTTTAAACTCTGTATCTCCTGCACCACGATAACTTGAGTCATAATAACCAAATCTGTCATGAATATTTTTACGATATAAACCACCAACTAAGGAAAGGTAACAAGTATCAAGATAAACGAAATTTTGATCATAATTACTGCGATCATAAAGCATAATATCATTAACATGATTGCCTTGTAAATCTACATCGGTCACTAAACTATGACTTATCACCCAATCAATGTCAGAATTTTTCTCTAATTCATGGGCTAAAACTTCTAAACATTGGGGTAAAATCGTCTCATCTACCCCTAAAAAGGTGATATAAGGCGATCTACATAGTAAAATAGCTCTATTCCACGCATTTTGGATGGTTTCTCGATTTTTAGAGCGTAAATAGACTATTGGTAAATTTAATTCTGATTGTAACTGTTTAAATACTGAATATTCTTCATCAGGTGAACCACTATCCACTAAAATTATTTCAACTAATCCTTTTTTGACTAAAGTTTGTTGTGCTAAAACTCTTAAAAATAAGGGTAATTTTGCGGCGGCATTATATAAGGAAACTATCACCGATACTTGATAATTTTCTTTGTCTCGTCTTTCGTCGATAAATTCATATTCTTGAGGTTGATATTCTAGGTTATTTTGATAAGTTTCAGTGAGAATATTGAAGGTTTTTTCTGTTTGTTGATTAACATTTTTAAACATCGCTTCAGCAACTTTTGCTTCAGGTTTAAAGCCTTTTTCTTCTAAAGTTTT
This sequence comes from Cyanobacteria bacterium CG_2015-22_32_23, assembly GCA_009993045.1. Classification (GTDB taxonomy): domain Bacteria; phylum Cyanobacteriota; class Cyanobacteriia; order Cyanobacteriales; family Cyanobacteriaceae; genus Geminocystis. The sequence goes on along the minus strand of JAACUG010000040.1, from coordinate 9,447 downwards.
AATAACATAAGGCAACTCATTAAATTTATCATAACCTAAAGTTTTTATGCTTCTTAAATAATAGGTTGTAGCGACTAAATCGTTATTTCTCATCCTTTCTAAACGGGCAATTTCTCGCCAAACTCTTACTCTATCAACACGAAAAGCACTTTGTATTTTACCTTTAATACCTTTTGCTTCTGGTTCAAAAGTTTCTGCTAAATTCCAAACTTGTTGCAGTTTTTTTTCTATTTCTAAGGATGTTTGTTCACTGAGAGTAAATACTTTATGATATTGTGAGGCAATAAAAGGGGATTTTATTAGTTGAGATGAGCGTGTATCTTCAGCATATCTAACCAACTTACTTTTTACTTTTTTTATAGATGGTTTTATCCCTTTATTGATAATTTTACTAGGAATAATTTTGAGATAGTTTTGATTTTTAGTTCTGGAATTCCAATAATTAATTAACTGTGAATACCATTCTTTTAATTCTTCTGAAACTTCTAAATTATGATTATTTTCTGTATGGTAAATACTGCTTAAATTAGGATCTTTAGTGTTAGTATTAATTATTAATAAAGCATCCTTTAATTGTTGTCGATAATCGTTATAGTTTTCTAAAATATCGATTAATTTAGGAATACAATCATAGGTATTATTTACATCAATTTTAATCCAAGGTAATTGGGGAAAATTCTCCTCTAAAAATTGACAAACTCCTGCACCATTACCGATAGCCGTAGGGCAACCTGAAAATAAAGATTCTAGGGCTAATAAATTAAGGGTATCATAACGAGAGGGTAAAAATATAATGGCTGGTTGAGAAAATATTTTGTCTAATTCTTGACGAGATTTTGGAGGTTTAATATCAATATTAATTAATCGTTTATCTATCATAGATTGCAGTAAAACTTGAGAAGAATCGCCAAATTCACTATAACTATGAGGGCCAATTATACTAGCTTGATGATAATTATTAGGAGATAACCACCAAACTAAATCAATAAAAATATCTGCTCCTTTTCTTTTTTCAGTTCTTCCAATAAAATATAAATTAGGTTTATTATTATTAATATCTAAACTTTTACATTGTGGTAAATCAATAAAATGTAAAGGGTTAAAATATTGAGTTTCTAAATTTACTAAATCTTGCCATTCTTTAAGATAACTTTTACTAATTCCGTAGCGAATATCAGCCGTTTTAAACTGCATTTTTTCCTCTAAATCTAAAGGAATATTAACTTCTGTTGAACCAAACCAATCTAGTTGTAAAGTTGTCGAAATTTTACCGTGCATTGATAAGGCAATTTTATCACATTTTACTCCATGATATTCTAAAGCTGGGCGCAGAAAGAGAGTATATTGTTCATAATCTGGGGCATCAACAATGTCAAAGCTATATCCAGTAACGGAATTAGCGATATTACTAGCAAGGGTAAAAGAACGATAAGCCCAACGAGGGGGATTTATATTAATATAATTATTAAGATCATGGATTTGATAAATGGGTTTATAAGCAATACCATGAGCGTTATTAGGGCGAAGATTATTAGTATTTTCTTTTTCTAAGAGATAATAAAAGTTGATGTCTGGATTTTTTTCGATAATTTGACGATAAAAAGTTTGCCCTCCTCCTATTTTTAGGAATAAGTCAAAATCGGCGATTAATACTTTCATGATTTTTATAATAAAATTAACTATAAATATATAATAAAAAATGTGTAATTAATAATATCATAAAATCAAGCAAAGTTTTCTTAAAAGTAATTGATTCCTTTACAAATCAGCAATAATTGTTAATTGTTAATTGTTAATTATTAATTAATTTTTGGTGCATTTAAAGCCACAAATTGAGAATTATTTTCCGTGGCTGTTTTTACTTGTAAACTGGGTACAGAATTACGCAATAATGCGGTTAATTGGTGAGTGGTAGAATCATAAATTTGAGTAACAATTTTCGGATATAAACCAATACCAATAATAGGAATTAAAAGACAAGCAATAATAAATACTTCCCTAGGTTCAGCATCGACTAAATTAGTATGAGAGACTAACTCTTTATTTTCTGCACCATATAACATTTCTCGTAACATGGATAACAGATAAATTGGTGTTAGAATCACCCCAACGGCGGCAAGGGATACCATAATAATTTTGAAGGTTAAATTGTAAGCGTCACTGGTGGCAAAACCAATAAATATCATCAATTCCGCCACAAATCCACTCATCCCGGGTAAGGCAAGGGAAGCCATAGAGCAAGTTGTCCACATGGCAAATACTTTTTTCATTCTTTGCCCGATTCCTCCCATTTCGTCTAACATGAGAGTATGAGTGCGATCATAAGTAGCACCAACCATAAAGAATAAACTTGCACCGATTAAGCCGTGGGAAATCATCTGTAACATTGCTCCACTCATACCAATATCAGTAAAAGAAGCAATACCAATCAACACAAATCCCATGTGAGAAATAGAAGAATAGGCAATTTTTCTCTTTAAATTCCTTTGTGCAAAGGAGGTAAAGGCGGCATAAATAATATTAACTACTCCCAAAATAATTAAAATTGGGGCAAAAGTGCCATGGGCATCGGGTAACATTCCTGCATTCATGCGAATTAAAGCATAACCTCCCATTTTTAACAAAATTCCCGCTAGTAACATATGGGCTGGGGCTGTAGCTTCTCCGTGGGCATCAGGTAGCCATGTATGGAGAGGAAAAATCGGGAGTTTGACACCGTAGGCAATTAGTAACCCTGCGTATAATAATAATTGCAGGTTAAAACCAAAATCTTTATGGGCGATCGCCACCATATCAAAGGTAACGGTATCACCATAAAAAGCCATAGTTAAAGCAGCTACAAGGATGAATAATGAGCCTCCAGCGGTATAAAGGATAAATTTGGTAGCCGCATATAATCGCCGTTTACCGCCCCAAATAGAGAGGATGAGATACACTGGCACTAACTCTAATTCCCACACAAGGAAGAAAAGTAACATATCCTGTACAGCAAATACCGCAATTTGTCCGCCATACATTGCTAACATGAGGAAATAGAAAAATTTAGGCTTTAAAGTGACAGGCCATGCTGCCATAATGGCTAAAGTAGTGATGAAGCCTGTTAATAAAACTAGAGGCATAGATAAACCATCCACCCCTACTGACCATTTTAAGTCAATATCGGACACCCAAGTATAACTTTCAACTAATTGTAAGTTAGGGTTGTTAAAGTCATAGCCTTGATAAAAAGCATAGACAATCAAGACAAAATCGATTAAACCAACGGTTAAAGCATACCATCTAACGGTTTTACCATCTTTATCGGGAATGACGAAAACGAATAAAGAGGCGATGATGGGAAACAGAATAATAGTTGTTAGCCAAGGAAAATTTGTTAAATCCATTTGTAAATAAATGTTGATCAGTTATCAGCTTAAGGTCTATAAAAATTATAGATGTGATTTAATAGATAATGAATCTATATCAACAATCTACCAAGATTTTTAAGAGATCTAACAATTTATAATGTTAATTTTTGTTTTAAAGACATTGTTTTAGAAGAAAGAATAACTAAGTAATGCAGAATTTAAACACCTGAGAAAAAAAACTTGAACCTTTGACAAATAAACCCTAAACAGGGATAATTCCTTTAGATTAAGACTATTTTCTTAGAAACAACATTGTTGAAAGAATTTTTAAAAAGATAAAAGAATCTTATTATTTATTGTCAGAGCAATAATTATCAATGAATTATCATTATGCGCACAATCGCCGAAATTAACGAAAAAATCCTCAGTGGTAAAGCAACGGTTTGGACAATCGAGGAATTAAAAGCTAAAGTAAAGAAACTAGGTATAAAAAAAACTTATGAAAAAGTCGATGTAATTTGTACAGGTACATTTGAGCCAATGGAATCTTCTGGGGCAATTTTGAATTTAGGGCATACAGATCCTCCCATGAAAATCCGTAAATGTTGGCTAGACGGTGTTCCAGCCTATGCTGGTTTTGGGGCGGTGGATCTCTACTTAGGGGCTACGGCTTTAACGGAAAATGGTACAAATGAACAAGATAATTCCTCTATTCCCGAAAAAGGTGGCGCTCATGTAATTGAAAGTTTAATTGCAGGACAATCCGTTACGGTTAAAGCCATTGGACAAGTTACTGACTGTTATCCCCGTGCTTCTTTTGAATCTACTATTACCGCAGAAACTATTAATCAGTTTTACTTATATAATCCTCGCAATTTGTATCAAAATTTCATTGTGGGAGTTAATGGAGGCGATCGCCAGTTATCAACTTATTTAGGACCATTATTACCTCGTTTGGGCAATGCAGTATATAGCAGTACGGGGGCTTTATCACCGTTACTAAATGATCCGAATTTGGAAGCCGTAGGTATTGGCAGTAAAATATTTTTAGGAGGTGCGCAAGGGATGATTGTATGGGAAGGCACACAACATTTTCCTTTACAAAAAAGATTAGATAATAATACACCTATCGGGCCAGCTTCAACTTTGGCGTTAATTGGGGATGCCAAAAAAATGAGTCGTCAGTGGGTGAGAGGTTGTTATTTTAAAAATTATGGTCCTTCTTTGATGTTGGGGGTAGGCATACCTTTTCCTGTTTTAAATGAGAAAATTATCGAAAATTGTGCTGTGGAAGATAAAGACATTGTAGCACCAGTCATGGATTTTTCTATCCCCCGTCGAGTACGCCCTAGTTTTGGCTTAGTCAATTATGCTCAGTTAAAGCACGGTAAAATTAAAATTGAAGGACAAACTGTCAGAGTGGCTTCTGTCGCTAGTATATATTTAGGTAGAGAAGTAGCAGAAACTCTTAAAAAGTGGATTTTAGAAGGTAATTTCACTCTCTCTGAAGCTGTAGCACCTTTACCTTGCGATCGCTCTTTTGTGTCTCAAGATGGGGTAATTTAACCATAAATAACTTGACAAGTAAGGAAAACAATGTAATATCAATTTTTGGGATTGGCAGAATCGTCAATTATTGCAAACCTTAAAAAACGATTCCACTCCCATTAATGCGATCGCTATCAGTCCAAATCAAAAACATATTGCTAGTAGTGCTGACAACACAATTAAACTTTGGAAAACTCCTCCAATTTAAAAGACTTTATTTATAAATATCTCCTCTCGACCTAATTGCGGTAATTACATATAAATAATTATTAGTATCCTCTAAAAATAAAATACGATATTTTCCGACTCTCAAAGGAAATTCTAAACGCCCTTTCAATTTCTTAATATCAAGATTTATGGGATTATTAATTAAATTATCTAAGGCTTGAATAATTCTTATTTGTTCATCTTTTGGTAATTTTAATACAAATTTTTCTGCTTTTTTAACAGAATATAATCAGAAATCATCTTAGTTTAATAATAACTTTTTCTTTAAGTCACTCGAACTAATACCCTTATCTTTGCCTGTCAAATAATCTTGCCATGCTTGTTCACTTTCAGCAATTTCTAACTCCGATATTATATCTTTTGTTTCTTCTAATTCTTTGTATTTTTCAAGAGATTTTTTTAAACTATTTAATAGTTGAAACTGCTCGGTAATAGGCATTTTTTGAACTTCTTTTAAAATTTCAAAATAAGTAGTCATAATTTTATGATAAAAACTTAAGTTATTATTGTCGAAATTGTAGCTAAATTGAAGATATTTTTAATTGAATCAAAAAAGGTGGGCATTGCCCACCCTATAGTTATTTTAACGCTTAGTTAGCTTGGTTAAAACTTTGTTTGATCGCTCCACAAATGCCGTCATTCCTTCCGCATCAAAAGCCCGTTGTGCCATTAACGCTAAATCATAGACATATTGACACATGAGGTTAACCATTTCCTGAGTAGGGGATTCACCGCTACCTTGAATAATCGCACCCTTGTTAAGTTGATAGATATTTTCAATCAAAGGATGTGCTATATTAATTACTAACATATGCTCTTCAGGAAACTTCATCTCCCGTTGTTGCATCATGGCAGTCATCTCTTGGAAACGGCGCATAGCTTCGGGTAACAATACCATCGCTGGAGGAGTTTCTTCCTGAGTTTCACTTTTTAAGGATTGAGTTTTGATATTGATTTTAGGCTTATTAATGGCTTTCTCAAAAATTTCCTTAATTTCTTCCGCGCGAGTTTTGTTACTATTAGGATCTACTATTTCCGATGCTTTATCTTCTTCCACTAAGCTAGAATCTAACTCCGAGTCAACCCTTGAGAATTTTACATCGGTGTATTCACGCTCTAAAAAGGGGATAAAATAGTTAGTATCGATAAAGGAATCCATGAATAACACTTCGATGCCTTGATTTTTGTATAAGTCAACGTAAGTGCTTTGAGTTTGAGCATTATTGCAATAAAATACTCGTTTTTCGTGTTTTTCCTTGTTACGCTCTAAATATTCGTTTAAAGTCGTATAAGGTTGATTATCATTAGCAGTTACATCTTGCCAAGCATCATCACCAGAATCAACTTCAACTTTGGGTTTTTCTTCCACTTTATCGGCTTGATAAGTTGTGCGATAAATAATCAAATCTTCGACTTGTTTCTTAAATTTCTCGTCTCTCAATGCACCATATTTGACAAATGTGCCGACATCTTCCCAACTGCTGATATATTTTGCCTTATCCTCATTGTATAACGACTTGAGGCGATCGCCAATTTTTTTACTAATAAAGTCGGCAATGCGTCTGACTGTGCGATGATTAGTTAAAGCACTACGAGAAACGTTCAAAGGAATATCAGGGCTATCAATAACACCTCTTAAAGGAGTTAAAAATTCTGGGATAATTTCTTCACAATGATCACTTACAAAGACTTGGTTACAGAATAACTTAATTTGTCCTTTAGAAACATCAACATCGGGACGTAATTTAGGAAAATATAAAATACCATTGAGTAAAAAAGGATAATCAGTGTTCAAATGTACCCATAATAAAGGATCTTCTTGAAAAGGATACAAATAACGGTAAAACTCTAAGTAATCTTCATCAGTGAGATTTTGAGGAGATTCTTTCCATAACGCTTTTTGACGATTAACAGTTTCACCACCGATTTTAATGGCAACAGGCACAAAGTCAGAATATTTTTTGACAAGATTTTTAATGCGAGATTCTTCTAAATATTCCGTCTCCTCATCCATAATGGTAAGGGTTATAGTTGTGCCAGGAATCGTGCGATTCGATTCTGTTAACTGAAATTCGGGTGAACCATCACAACTCCAGTGGACTGCTGTTGCTCCTTCACGGTATGATAAAGTATCGATCTCTACTTGCTTAGACACCATAAAGGCGGAATAGAAGCCTAAACCAAAATGCCCGATTAAGTCATTAGCGCTTTTACCGTATCTAGTAATAAAATCCTCAGCGCTAGAAAAAGCAACTTGATTGATATATTTTTTTATCTCATCTACTGTCATGCCGATACCGTTATCGCTGATAGAGAGGGTATTTTTTTCTTTATCGATAGTAAGAGTAATTTCGGCTTCGGGTAAATCGTTAGTAATTTCTCCTGCGAGGGATGCCATTTTTGCCTTAGAAATAGCGTCAACGGAGTTGGAAATTAACTCTCTTAAAAAGATTTCATGATCAGTATAGAGGGATTTTTTGATAATGGGAAATATATTTTCGGTATGAATGGAAATATTACCCTTTTCTAAAATAGTAGTCATAATTTATGCTTAATGAATAATCAATTAATATATATAAGTTGGGTTGATGAAAAATATCTAAATCTAGTTATTTTCTCCAGAGAATAAAATCCAACAAAATAAAGATTTTATAGTTAAGACTTTAGCTTTTTTTCTGAAGTTGTTACTTTTAACCAGAGATTTGAGACTGCTGATGGCTTCTTTACCTCACTTCAACCTATCTGTTATCATGTCATACTGGATCAAACTAAATCAAGATGTGGTTTACCCTACTTAGATGCAAAAACTCCCATATCTTCAAGACAAAGACGAGTTAACTCTAATCTGGCAATGCCATCTTTTTCTTGTTTAATATCAATGTTGGTGGCGAAAAAATAAACGTTGTCTTTTGTTTCTACATAACCCACATACCAACCAATATTTTTTATTTCTGGATTACCATAACCAAACCACCCCGTTTTACTTCTAATGGTATAGTTAGGGGTTTTCTCCTTAATCATTATATCTTTGACGATGGAAATTGTCCTGTCAGAAAAAGGTAAATCGTTATTATGAAGACGGCTGAGAAACTGTATTTGTTGTTGAGGAGTTATTTGTAATTTTCCGTTTAACCAAAATTGATCAATGTCTTCTGGATTGCCTGTATTGTTATTACCATAGTCAACTTTTTTCACCCATGATGTCATTTGATTATACCCGATGCGACGCGCTAACACTTGATAAAACCAAACAGCCGATATTTGAAACGCCTCTTTTAAATTTAAGTCTCGATTCCACACAGCAAGGCTTCTTTCGATTCCATCCCATGTTAAAACAACAATTTCATCTCTGATGACAGCAGTTTCTAAGGCAATAAGAGAATTAAGTATTTTAAAGGTAGAAGCAACAGGAAAAGGGGTAATATTACGTTGAGAATTATGTTCAAAAGTTCGATAGAGTTTTGAGTCATAGATTATAATTGAACCTTCTACTCCTAATTTGTCAAAATGTTGACTAAAATCCACATCATTTTTTAAGTCTATCTGTTTTTGAGAAAAAGTAGATATGTTTTGACTCAACACGGGGAGGGAAATATTGAATGTGGAAAAAATTAGTAAAATTGGAATGGATATAAAACTTTTGGATTGAAGATTCGATAACATCATAATTTCTGGTGAAGAAAAGCATCTTTTTGCTACGGATTATAATGTTATCATTTTCTAAAACAGTAGTTATAGTTTCTGTTTTATTCTTATCAATATTTAATAAACATAATGTAGGTTAGGTTGATGAAAAACTTAACTATAATTTTAATTAATTTTTTAATATAGGGGAGTTTTCTATGATAAAAGTACCAATTTTTTTATAACTAATAGATATTCAATAGTAAAAAATTCTCTTTTAACTATAACCTTATCTTGATATAGCACTCTTAAATTATTGGTGAAAAGTTTAGATACTATTAATTAGTAAATGCTAATATCTAAATGTTAATTCAATATAATTGTTTCTTCCGAATACCATAAAATTTCTAAAAATATTCATCCTATTGATGCTCATAATTTACTTTATAAATTTAATTGCAAGTTTTAAAAATAGGTAAATTTATCTTAAAATGTGAGCGTAAGACTCCCGTTTAATTTCTCCCGAAAATACCCATAGAAATAAACGGGAGATGTAAGCGAGTGCGACAAAAAAAACATTGCCCTTACCATTCCTAATAGTATATGCTAAGATAAGAATGCAAGGTTAAAAAGTTAGTTAAAATGTTGAAAGCATATCGCTATAGAATCTATCCTACTGATGAGCAAAAGGTCTTACTTG
>JAACUG010000122.1 GCA_009993045.1 Cyanobacteria bacterium CG_2015-22_32_23 | reverse complement strand
GGGATTTATTAGGTACAATTGCCATAAACGAAGCTACTTTAGGAATATTTATTACTCTTAATCAGCCCACAAAAGACATGATTAAAACAGCCAAAGAAGCGGGAATTTATCAAAGTAAATTTATGAGTAATCCTGTGGATAAAATTTCTATAATCACAGTCAAAGACATCATAGAAGAGCAAAAACGCCTTGATATAAGATTAGTTTTAGAAGTGTTGAAAAGTGCCGAAAAACAACAAGAAATTAATAGTAATCAAATTCCACTTTTCTAATTCTTTTTCTCTAATTAAAAAAAATTGACAAAAATCAAAGAATCCCCTTGACAATAGTTGACATTTTTGTTATTATGTAGATAATGGGAGGCTTTTAATTTTTGAGTTTAAATAGTATGATTTCCATTATAATATTTATATTATCTATTGTGACGAAAAAAAAGGAAAAAGTCAAGGAAAATCGAAAATTTTTTTTATGAATAATCAAAACAAAATTGCATCGAAGGATTTTATAGCAATAATTTAAGGATTTTGAGAGGAAAATAAAGGTAATAATAAAGTGATGAAATAATAAACTAAAGGTGCAGTAAAAACATAACTATCAGTACGATCTAATATACCACCATGACCTGGAATTAACTCTCCTGAATCTTTAACTCCTGCGTCTCGCTTCATCATGGATTCGAGTAAGTCACCAAATAAACTGACAATACCAATGAGTAAGCCGAGTAATGCCCCCATAATTTGCCAATATTGCCAACCTAAAAACCATGCACCCCATAATCCTACTAACATACTCCCAGTAATACCAAATAATGATCCTTCAACGGTTTTTTTGGGACTAATATTAGATAGTTTTGTTTTACCAAAGTTTTTGCCGATTAAATATGCACCAATGTCTGCTGCCCAAATACAAGCCATAGCGATAAATGTAATTTTAAGAGCATCAGGGTAACTGTTTAAGTCTAAAATGTTTGTCGGAAAATAACCATCTAAGGGTAAATTATGAATGTTGGGAATATTTTGAGCATAAGCGACATCTTGTTCTAAACTTACTCTTAAACGTATCCAATAACTGGGTAAATATCCAGCATAAAATAAGCCTAAAATTGAGGTGGATATATCAGCGATGGTGGCTAATTTTGGTAAAAATAACAGATAAAAGCAAATTAATGCACCAGAAGCGGCAAAAGTTGCATCGGTTAAACTGGGAATAAATGTGGCGGTGATTAATAAAAATTGAGACACTACTATTGTAGTTTTAGCGGCTGGTTCTATTCCTTTGGCTTTGACGAGACGAAAATACTCAACTTGTGCAAGAAACACGATGACACCAAAGCTGACAGTAAAATACAATCCCCCTAAAATAATCATCATCAATGCTAAGGCGATGGCAACTATCGTGCTAATGGTTCGAGTATAAGGCATATTTTCACAATGGGCAAAATATTTGAAACTAATCTTCTATCTTATCTTAAAATTTAGGATAAGTAATTAACTATTGAGAATTAAAATTTAGTAATAAATCATTGAATATGATCAAAAATCTAAAATTGTCATTAAGATCATTTACCTATGAATTAATATGATAAATAACTTTGAGGAAATCTTTAATACTGCTCGTCAAAGTATCATAGGAAAACATCTTCCTAATAATCTTTATGTGCATATTTCGACTTTAACTTATTTGGATAATATTCTCCAAAAATACGAAGAAGAAGGGAGAAAATTAGTTAACAATATTAATGATTTTACCCTCGTTAAATTTAACCTAGAAGAAGCAAAAATATCTTATCTTTATTATCCTGATTTTGACAGTAATCCTCATCCTCCTCTAGTTAAAAGTATTGTAGTTAATATAGTAGAGAAAACCAGTAAAATTATTCATTATAATCAATCAAATAATCCACCTATTTTACATCGAAAAGAAACTTTTGTTAGGGTTGAATATCCAGATTATTTTAAATTTAAACACTTAACCAATATTGAAGAACAATTAGGCTTATTAGATAATAGTCGTTATATAGGTACACAAACAGAATGGCAACAATTATTAACTGATCATTCTTTGACTTTTATTGATCATAATTTAGTTTGTAATATTAATAATAATCCTGAAGAATTTATAAAAATTGACCGTCATAAAGCTGCTATTCATCGAAATCGACTTTCTCGCCCTGTTAATTTAGCTTTAGAAGCTGGTTTATTTTCTGACGAAACTACTTTTTTTGACTATGGATGTGGTCATGGTTTAGATGTTAAAATTATGGCAGAAAAAGGTTATAAAAGTAATGGTTGGGATCTTTATTATCAGCCAAATAATATATTTCAAAAAGCTGATATTGTTAACTTAGGTTATATTATTAATGTTATTGAAAATGTAGCGGAAAGACGAGAATCTTTAGTCAAAGCATGGTCATTAACAAACCAAGTTTTAATTGTGGCGGCACAGGTATTAATTGATGATAGACAAAAAGGTTTTATGGTTTATGGAGATGGTATAATAACGGAAAGAAATACTTTTCAAAAATATTATGAACAAGAAGAATTAAAAACTTATATTGAACAAGTATTAAATAAAGAAGCAATACCAGCAGGATTAGGTATTTATTTTGTTTTTAGAGATGAGGAAAAAGCTAATAATTTTCGTGCTTCTCGCTTTCATTCTAAGGTAAAAACCCCTCGAATTTTATTACCTGTCAAAAAATTTGCTGATTATCAAGAATTATTAACTCCATTAATGAATTTTTATACGGAAAGAGGGAGATTACCAGAAAAAGGGGAGTTAACTCAAGAGACAGAAATTAAGACAGAATTTCGCTCTTTTAAACAAGCATTTAAAGTAATTTTACAAGTAACCAATGAATCAGAATGGGATAATATTGCAGATCAACGCCGTCAAGATATATTATTATATTTAGCTTTAAGTCGGTTTGGAAATCGTCCAAATATTCGTCAGTTATCTCCTGTTTTAAAAGCGGATATAAAACACTTATTTGGCAATTATCAAGCTGCTTGTTTTTTAGCGGATGAAATGTTAATTACTCTCCGCAATTTAGATATAATTAAGGGAATTTGTCAAGGGTTAAAAGTAGGGAAAATCTTTGAAAAAAGTTGTTTAATTCATCTAAATATGTTAGACTCTTTACCAACTTTATTGCGTTTATATGAAGGGTGTGCTAGTCGTACTATCGGCAGAATGGAAGGAGCAAATTTAATCAGATTTTACTTTAATATTCCCCGTATTAGTTATTTGTATGTCCCTGATTTTAACAGTAAAAAAGAACCTCTTTTACGCACAACAATGACTATTGATTTACAAGATTTGAGGGTAAAATATCGTAATTTTGCTGATGATAAAAATGCACCAATTATTAAGGATAAACATTTATTAATGGTCAAGTCCAGCATGGTATGAACTTCTTACTAATGGCCCACTACGCACATGATTAAATCCTAAAGAAGAAGCAATGTTGCCTAATTCTTCAAATTCTTCTGGAGTCCAGTATTTTTGTACGGGTAAATGTTCTAAGGAAGGGCGTAAATATTGACCTAATGTTAGGCGATCGCAATGAATATGTCTTAAATCTTTAAGGGTTGTAATAATTTCTTCTTTAGTTTCCCCTAAACCTAACATTAAACCAGATTTAGTCGGGATAGAAGGATCTAATTCTTTAACCATAGCAAGAACATTCAAGGAACGATGATATTTTGCACCACGTCTTACGGAATTTTGTAATCTGGCAACGGTTTCGATATTGTGATTATAACAAGCAGGTTTTGCCTTGACAATGGTTTTGATACTTTCTCTTTGTTGATTAAAAGCATCTTTGCCCGTGCCAAAATCGGGGGTTAATACTTCAATTTCCGTGGTAGGGTTAATGTTGCGAATTGCCTCCATTACCTTCACAAACCAAAATGCTCCACCGTCTTTTAAATCATCTCTGGTTACGGAGGTTAAAACAACGTATCTTAGTTGTAATATTTTTACCGCTTCAGCAACTTTTTGTGGCTCATTTTCATCTAAAGCCATTGGTGCATGACCTTTATCTACTTGACAAAATGCACAACTTCGAGTACAAATTGCTCCCATTAACAAAAAAGTAGCCGTACCTTGACTATAACATTCTCCTCGATTGGGGCAACGTCCTTCTTCACAAATAGTGTGAATTTGGCTATTTTTGATGATTTTTTGCACTTGAGAAATTTCTGAGGCTTTACCAATGGGCGATCGCAACCAAGAAGGAAGAGTTATTAAATCAGAGGAGGGGGAAGTAATATTAGTCATAGCAAAAGAATACAGAATCAGAGAAAATAAATATTTTTGATCATAGTTTAATATACTTAATAGAATTAAGGTTTTTATTTTTTGCAAGGAGTTTGATTGTGGCAAATCACAAAATTTTAGTTATTGATGACAGTATGGTCATTAGAAGAACTGTAAAAGATATGTTACCGCCGGGTAAATTTGATGTAGTAGAAGCTAAAGATGGTCTTCAAGGTATGGAATTAATTCATAGTTCTGATCCTGATTTAATTATGTTAGACTTCTTTTTACCGAAAATGAGCGGTTGGGAAGTATATCAAAATATACAAAAAGATCCTAATTTAAAAGCAATTCCGTTACTTTTGATGTCCGGTAGAAAAGATGAAGTAACAGACAAAATTTCAGAACCTTTTGAATTTTTTTCCTTTTTAGAAAAACCCTTTGATCAAAAACAGTTGATTCAGGGTATTCGAGATTCCATGGAAAAATCGAAAAAACTAGCACATTTAACAAGTCGTAATAAAACAACTTTAAATAAAGTTCCAGTTGAGAGTGTAAATAATGCACAAATCGAACAATTGCAATCAAAAGTTAGTCATTTAGAATCAGAAGTAGGGCAATTGAAGAAACAAGTAAATCAACTTATCTCTTTTATTAAAAAGAAATTACAGTAACGAAATTCACAATTAGGTTGAGGGAAAAATCATAATTACCATAATCTCGACTACCTAAATTGTTTAATTAATTATTGAAAAAATAAATGTGATTATTCCTCATTAAAGGAGAATTTATATGTTAGTAAAAAATCAAGTATTGTTTCTATTTAAAGTTTTATTATTATCGGGCATTATTTCAGTTTTAATAAAATATGGTTTAGATAATTTATTGATTCAAAAACAAACGTATCTTGCACCGATAATTATTTTTTCTCCCGTAATTATTTTATTTATTATTTTATTTCAAAGGCAAAGAAAAGATATTAAACTTTAGTAAAAATAAGGTCAATTAAGGATGAATTTTGCTAAATGGATTAGTTTTAGTTTTGTCATAATTTTTATTTATATTATCTGGCAAATAAAGCAAATATTACTCTTAGTTTTAACGGCTATCGTTTTTGTTTTAATTTTAAGTATTTTCGTTAAAAAACTGGTCAATTTAGGAATTAAAAGGAATTATGCTGTCTTATTAGCTATCTTATCGGTGTTTATCATTATTACGTTATTTATTCTCCTTGTTGTTCCTTCTCTTTTATCACAATTTGAAGAATTATTTACTCTTTTACCTCAAGGAATTAATAAATTAATCTCAGAATTAAACAAAATTAAAGATTATTTATCCCCTGATTTTAATAACTCCTTACCAAATTTAAATGATCTTTTAATTCAATTTCAACCTTTTTTTAATAGCTTATTACAGAAAGGATTTAATGTTATATTTGGTTTTTTTGGTGCTTTATTAAGTGGATTATTATTATTAGCTTTAACTTTTATGATCCTTGCTGAACCATTACCCTATAAACAAGGTTTTATTCGGTTATTTCCTAATTTTTATCGCCCAAGAATTAATACTATTTTAGATAGATCAAAAAATGAATTAGAAGAATGGTTAGCCGATACTTTTATTAAAATTATTAGTGTGATTATTTTAAGTTTTTTCTCTTTATTAATACTTCAAGTTCCCGTAGTGTCTGCTCAAGCATTACTAGCTGGTATTTTAGCTTTTACCCCTTATATTGGTCCTAGTATCAGCGTTATTTCACCTATGGCGATCGCCTTTCTTTCTTCTTGGTGGAAACCTTGGCTTGTTCTAATAATATATATCGCTATTTATCAAATTATTGATAGGATTATTATTCCTAAATTAAGAAATAATAGAGTTATGCTAATTCCTGCTAATGTGATTATCGGAGAAGTCATTTTTGCTAATTTTTTCGGTTTATTAGGATTATTTTTAGCCTTACCATTAATAATTATTAGTCAAATTGTCATAGAAGAAATTTTAATCAAAGATATATTTGATCACTGGTAATATAAATAAAGAAGCAAATTCCGCTCTATGAAACTTACTCAAACTTGATCAATGAGTCAAGTTCCCACTCTTCATGGGATGGACGTTCACTTCCTGCTTCACCGAATCCTTAAT
>JAACUG010000139.1 GCA_009993045.1 Cyanobacteria bacterium CG_2015-22_32_23 | reverse complement strand
TCCAGTTTTACCATAAACTTGGCATGATTAATTTTTTACATTTTTCTGGTTTTATTTCAATAAACCATTTTCCAAGTTCTTTATCTCTTTCAATTATTTTTTCATATGCATCCATAGTACGTTTATCTAATTTTATTCCTGTTCGATACTTGTTTTCAATGTGATAAATTGCCGGATAATTACCTTTCCATTTCATACTTTGTGCATGTTTTAATACTGAATCTACTGTATCCAAAATGCTTCCATTCCAATGTTGTTCTAAAATACCCCAAACTCTTTCTATTGGATTATACTTGCTATGGTAAGGTGGATAATAAGCCAGGTACACAATTAGATCATATTTTCCCGAAAACTCACATATCCTTTTGATAAATTGAGTACGTGTACTTTTGCATTCAGGTCCATTATCTTGATTCAGCACAATTTTCTTTACGTTTGAAAAACGATGTTGATTATTTGTCCAAAATTGTATCAGCATATCTACTATAAAATTCGCAGTTACTGATGAACTTGTAAAATACATTTGGACTTCGTCTAATTTGGGAATAAAAAGCCCTTGTGGTGTAATAAATTCATTTCCAAAATCATGATCCAATGCTTTTACTTTTGCGTACGACTTTCCACCCCGTGAAAATAGCCCAATTTTTACCTTATTTTTCGCATCAAGCGATAATCGTAAAACATCTGCTTGATTATCTGCATCTTCATTGACTTGCTTTATTTTTTTTAAAAATAGCATCGGTTTCTGCTATCTTCTTCAATGGCTTAGTCTTTTGAATGGTTGAAAAACTATATCCTAACTCTTTGACTTTATTATAAATAGTCTGATTCGTAGGGAGTTCCTCAATTTTATAACCCTTTTTATGCAATTGCGTTTTTATGATTTCCGGCGTTAACCTTGTAAAAAGACGGTTGTCCTCGAACCTTGGATCGGTTTGGCTTTCAGAATCAACAATACTCTTTATGTCATCTAAAATATTTGGCAAATGAACTTCAATGCCTTTGCGGCCTCGTTTATCAAAAGCATCAATAATGTAATTGCCACTCTCCAGTTCTTCCATGCCTTTTTGTAAGGTTTTAAAATCAATAGAAAAATGATCGCTTACAATTTTTATCCCACCGTATCCCAATTGTTTAGCTATCTGTGCCAAATAAATTCTTCGTTCACTACCATTCATCCTTTGTATGCCAAATTCAAATATTGGCAAAAATGTTTCAAAGGCTTTCATCGTTTCTATTTCCATTTTCTCATTTATGTTTTATGCAAAGATAAAACCTTTTAAAGAATTGGATTTAATTATTTTATTTCCC
>JAACUG010000039.1 GCA_009993045.1 Cyanobacteria bacterium CG_2015-22_32_23 | reverse complement strand
GAGCTGTATGCGGTGAAAGTCGCACATACAGTTTTGAAGCAGAGTGCGAGAGGGTGACTTCTCGTTCGACTGTAACAGTAATGAGTTAAGAAATTAACGTTTTCCATCCCAATTAATTTTACTTTTTATTTTGCAACAGGTCTAATAACTGATAATCTTTTTTGCATGAGTGCCTTTTGTCTTTGACTAAGTAAACATACAATTAATTTTGCCTACTTACTTAATGTGGGCATTTTTCACCTAAATAATTGTTTAATATGACTAAAATTATCGCCCATTTAGGGCCTAAAGGTACTTATTCAGAAGTTGCTACTCTTTTTTATGCTCAACATTTACAACAAAAAATGGGTATTAAGTCTGAATTATTGCCCATTCCTAGCATTTCTCAAACTTTACGCACTTTAGTTAATGGTAAAGCTGATATAGCGGTTGTACCTGTGGAAAATTCCATAGAAGGTACAGTGGCCATGACCCTTGACACTCTTTGGGAACTAGAAGGATTACATATTCAACAAGCCATAACTATTCCCATTGTCCATAATTTATTATCCAAAGCTACATCTATCTCTGATATTAAAACCATTTATTCTCATCCCCAAGCCTTAGCGCAATGTCAAAAATGGTTAGAAAATAATTTACCCGATGCTATTTTAATCCCTAGTAATTCTACCACTGAAGCCTTACATCATCTTAATCATGAACCTTCTGTGGGTGCGATCGCATCTTCAAGGGCAGCACATTTGTATGATTTACCGATCAAAAAAGAGAATATTAATGATTATCCTGATAATTGTACCCGTTTTTGGATAGTCCGTCGAGAACCTCATGAGGATGGAAATAATATTTCTTTAGGATTTGCTTTTCAAGCTAACACCCCCGGAGTTTTGGTAAAACCGCTACAAATTTTTGCTGATAAACAGATAAACTTAACTAAGATAGAATCAAGACCAACAAAAAGATCTTTAGGAGAATATTTGTTTTTTGTAGATTTAGCTGGAGATACCTCTGGAGAGACTATTCAATCAGCTTTACAAGAATTAGCTAAGGTGACAAAAGTTTTAAAAGTATTAGGCAATTATGACATTATCAAGATTGATCATCAAGAAATAAGTCAATTTTAAATCAATTCTTCTTACTATCTCCTAGCTTATTTTCGAGACAAATTAGAGCTAAAAACTAACAAATTAAACCATAACTTAGGGTTAGATTGGGGTAGCCATGAGTTTTGTTTTTCTAACCAATGACTAAACCATTGACTAAATAATAAATTTTTGAAAGCATCCACAGTAAAAGCATTATAAGCCACTAACCAGCGTAATATATCTTTACTTCCTGCCATTTGCCATATCCATAATAATAAAGATGGATTTTTCGTGGCGGCTTTTAAAGCTAAACGGTTGAAGGTAAGCCAATCTGTTTTGTCTTTAATAAAAGTATCTGCTGTTTTTGGCTCGTCGGCAAGTAAGCCAAAGAAAGTATTTAACATGGAATTTACCCGTTGTGGTGGTAAAGTTTTATGGGTGGGAATCATCATTCCTTTTGAGAATAACCATGTTACTGCAATATTGCTTTGATAGGCTTGAATTTGATTTAAAGATTCGCCATCTAAGAGGTTATATTTTAAAGCATAGTCTAATAAACTGGTTAATTTGCCTAAATTTCGCACTAATGAACCAAATCCAGTAAAAATTAAGGGTGATTGTAAAGAAGCCGCATCCCCAATGGCTAATACTCTATCTGTTGCTATTTTACTGTCTCCTTTTTTGATGGTAAACTTACCCGGTATATAACCAAAAGTTGGCTTTTTCCATGTTAATTTTTCCATGTCACAACGACGATATTCAGGTAAAATAGTAAAAAAATCTTCATACATTTCCAATAATGAACCCGGATTATCAGGGTGTACTTGATGATAATGGAATAGATAAATTGTAACTTCATTACCTTCTGCTGGAAATAACTCCCAAATCAATTGTCTTCCTCTGGATATATCTCCGTGAGAAAATAAAACATCACCATAATTCCTATCCCACACTTCTGGATTTAAACCTTCTACCACTGCCCCTACCGTAGGGCAAACACTATCAAAGGCTTGATTTTTCGACATTTGCCATGAAAGAGGGGAAGCTGTGCCCATAGCATCAATTAAGAGTCTAGCGGTGGTTTCTTTTTCGTCTCCTGTGGTTAAATTAGTGGTATTAATAGTCACTAAATCTTTGCCAATAGTTGCACGATTAAATTCTGTTTCTTCCCAAATTTCTGCACCATATTCCTTTAATTTTTCTCCACATAAAGTTAATAATTTAGTGGTATCTATAGCAATATTCAACACTGTGGGGGTGTGTAAAATTTCTGCTTTTAAGTTAGGTGGATTATTACTATCAAAAAACTTACTAAAACCATCTTTATATTCTGCGGCAATAATAGAATCAAATTCTTTTTTGGTAAATAAATCTAAATCAATTAAAACTTGAAATTCTTGGCGAGAAATATTCCATTCTCGATTCATTCTTCCAAATTTTAAACGTTCAATTAACAACACATGATAGCCTAGTTTAGCCATTAAAGCTGCATGAATTGCCCCTAATGCACCGCCAATGTAAACTAAATCATAATCTGCTTTTCCTATAGTTTCATTCTTAAATAAAACTTGTTTAAAAGTAGTTTTAACTTTATTTTTAATGCTTTCTCGCCATTTTTTTTCCCACCAATAAACTCTAGTTAAATCATATTCTCCTTGGGGCATTTTTTGAAAAAATTTAACCGTATTTGGATAATAAGATTCTAGGGCAGAAAATATCGATTGATTAGTTAAATCTATAGTAGGTAATAAGGGATAATTAGGCGGAAATTTTTGATTAATTGCTTTTTCTAATTCTTTTTTTATTTTATTTTCTGTTATTACTTGTTTTTCGCCCCAACGGAACATTTTTAAGTAAGTAGTTCTTTGTAATGTCCATATAAAGATTGACAATTCATGATTGTCTGCTAATTCTAAACGAATGCCATCAACGGTATTTATTTTTTTCCCTTGAGATGGTTGCCAGATATTTTGTAACCAATCACAAATTATTTGAGGATTAGGGTTAGGAATTTCTAAATATAATACTTCGTTTATTTTCATCGGTATAACTCGTCAATTAAAATCTTAATTATCAATTACTATTCATTATCTAATCATAAACTCAGTTCGATCTAAAATTTTCAGTAAGGCTAGGAGTAAAAAGTAAAGTCTTTATGGTGATTTATTAACTCAATTCAAGGAATATGGTATCAAAGAAGTACAGTTTTATGATCTAATTTTAGCGTGGGCGGTGGATGCTTTTCGTCTCTTAACGGCGATAACTTTCAACCTAAAGTTTGGTAAAGGGTATGATCAATAAATAATATATCATGAACGTTGGGTTACTCTTCATTTAACTCAAACTATTATAGAGAAGTAAAATTTTACTTCTCTACCTAAAATACGATGATGTCGAATAAATTAATTTTGAGTGAGTCGTTGGGCTACTTGTTTGGCAAAATAGGTTAAAATCAAGTCTGCACCAGCTCTTTTCATACTGGTAAGAGTTTCTAACACTACTTTATCCTCGTCTATCCAGCCTCTTTGACTAGCGGCTTTTATCATCGAATACTCACCACTAACGTTATAGGCAACTACGGGTAAATTGGTATAGTCTCGCACCCGTCGAATAATGTCTAAGTAGGCTAAAGCAGGTTTTATCATTACCATATCTGCACCCTCTTTGATGTCTAAAGCTACTTCTTTAATCGCTTCTTTACCGTTGGCGTAATCCATTTGATAGGTTTTTTTATCGCCGAATTGCGGTGCCGATTCTAAAGCATCCCGAAAAGGTCCATAATAAGCTGAGGCGTATTTTGCTGAATAGGCTAGGATTCCTGTGTTTATCCATCCTTGTTTATCTAATGCCATTCTAATTGCGCCAATTCTACCATCCATCATATCAGAGGGGGCAACCATATCGGCTCCTGCTTCAGCGTGGGATAGTGCCATTTTGACTAATATTTCTACGGTTTCATCATTTAATATTTCTCCGTCTTTGACAATACCATCATGACCGTAAGTGGAGTAAGGATCAAGGGCAATATCGGTAATAACTGTTATCTGAGGGATTTCGGCTTTTATTGCTTTTATAGTGCGTTGTACTAATCCTTCTGGATTATAGCTCTCTTTTCCTTCGTTATCCTTCTTTTTTTGTTCTATCAAAGGGAAAAGTGCAATGGCATTTATGCCTAAATCAGAAACGTCTTGTAATTCTAATAGTAATAAATCGAGGGAAAAACGATAACAGTTAGGCATAGAGGGAATTTCTTGTTTGGTGTTTTCTCCTTCCATAACAAACACTGGATAAATTAAATCATTCACAGTTAGATAGTTTTCTTGTACCATCAACCGTAATGATTCTGTGTGACGTAAACGACGAGGGCGATGTAATAATAAAGACATTTTATAATTTAAAACGATAATCATTATCATTCATGATACCAAAAATTGATCTTGTTTTCTTTTTAGTATCGAATAAGTCAAAATTATCAAAAAGGTATTAGTAACGCAATCACATCCAGATAACTTACTTATGATTTAGCAAGAATGATGACACCACCTTTTGATCTACCATTGAAATGTTCGGAATTTGCTCAAGGAATTATCGACAATTTTAACAACTAATTCAGGGATTAGGTTAGGTATCACTACCAAAAATCAATGATTTCGAGATTCTTCCACAAGCTGGGAATAACAAAATCTCGTTGTTAGTAAGTAAGTCTTTAAATTGTTAATTGCTTCTTAATCTTCTTTTAGAGAAAAAATATTATCCTTTGATTATTGTACGTTTATAATCTGAGTTTATTATTATGAAGCATCATACTAAAATTGTCGCAACTATTGGTCCTGCTAGTAACTCTCCTGAAATAATTAGAGAGATGGTAAAAAAAGGAATGAGTGTAGCTAGGTTAAATTTTTCTCATGGTAGTTACGAAGAACACGCTCACACAATTATGGTATTACGATCTGTCTCAAAGGAATTAGATACTCCAATTACATTACTTCAAGATTTACAAGGGCCAAAAATTAGAGTTGATAAATTACCTAAAGGGCAAATTGAGGTAAAACAAGGACAAAAATTAAAGTTAATACCTGATAATGTAATACCTGACTCTGAAAATACTATCATCATCGATTATCCTTACTTAGCAGAAGAAGCACAAATTGGCGCCCAAATTTTACTTGATGATGGCTTATTAGAGTTTAAAATTGTGGAGATCGAAAGTCAAGGAGTTTGGTGTGAGGTAATAGAAGGAGGTATCCTCAAAAACCGTAAAGGAGTTAACTTGCCTAGCTTAAATTTGCGATTACCTTCCATGACAGAAAAGGATAAAAAAGACTTAAAATTTGGTTTGTCAGAGGGTATTGACTGGGTTTCTCTAAGTTTTGTCAGAAAATCTGAAGATATTATTGCCTTAAAAAGTTTTTTAGCTGAAAATAATGCTCAAGATACTCCAGTTATTGCGAAGATTGAAAAGCCTCAAGCCATCGATAATTTAGAAGATATTATCAACCAGTGTGATGGAATTATGGTAGCTAGGGGGGATTTAGGAGTAGAAATGAGTGCGGAAAAAGTACCCCTTTTACAAAAACAAATCATTTCTTTATGTAATCAAAAATCTATCCCCGTGATTACAGCAACACAAATGTTAGATAGTATGATTCGCAATTCTCGTCCTACCCGTGCGGAAGCTAGTGACGTAGCCAATGCGATTTTTGACGGCACGGATGCGGTAATGTTATCGGGAGAGTCGGCGGTGGGAGATTACCCCGTTAAGGCGGTGGATATGATGGCTAAAATTGCTACTATTGTTGAGCCACAACTTAATTTTGTCAATAACCCTCCTTATTATGATGATGCTACTAATGCCTTGAGTGAAGCATTGAATATTATTGATAAAACTTTGTCTTTAAAATTCATCGTCACGTTTACCAGTAGCGGTTATACTTCTATGATAGCGGCGGGAGAACGTCCAAAAGCACCTGTTTTAGCCTTAACTCCTCATGAAAAAGTTTATCATCGTTTAAATTTAATTTGGGGTGTAAAACCTATTTTAATCCCTAATGATCCAGTTAATTTTGAAGAATTGGTAGCAGAAGCCGAAAGGATTATTAAACAAAGAAATTTAGGAAAATCTGGAGATCAAATTTTAATTATGGCGGGGATTCCCACGGGTAAAAGTCAAGGTACTAATTTCTTGAAAATACACCAAATTAATTAATAATTATCTCCTCTGAGTTGGATCTAAAAAAATAGTCTGAAACTCTTAACTAATATGAGTTTTGGATTTATACCATTTGTAGATATTTTACAATTCTAAAGGTAATAAAACATCCCCTTCATCAATAATTTGTTTACAGGGGTTTTCAAATGAATAAACCACAATGTGTAAACCAATTGCGATTTGACGTTGAGAGCCTTCTTTATTGTAATAAGCATTAATTCTGTAAGAAGTTTAATATAGTGATTATTGTGGGTTTTCCCTACTCTACTATTATCAATTAGGAGTAAATACTATGGCGAAAGATAAAGTTCATGACATTATGCGGTATAACTATAATCCTTTAGATTTTATGTTTGCCCCCAAATCCGTTGCTTTAATTGGTGCATCTGAAAAAGAAGGTAGTGTTGGGCGCACTTTATTATGGAATTTGATTAGTCATCCTTTTGGTGGCACGGTTTTTCCTATCAATCCAAAACGTAAAAATGTTCTCGGTATTAGGGCTTATCGTAATATTAAAGAATTACCCGAAATCGTTGATTTAGCAGTTATTGCCACTCCTGCGGTGACAGTGCCGAATTTGATTAGGGAATGCGTTGAAGCTGGGGTTAAGGGTGCAATCATTATTTCGGCAGGATTTAAGGAAATTGGGGCAGATGGCATTGCATTAGAGCAAGAAATATTAAAAGAAGCCAAAAAAGGTAATTTACGCATTATAGGTCCAAATTGCTTGGGTTTAATCTGTCCTCCTACAGGTTTAAATGCTAGTTTTGCTAGTACCAGTGCTAAAACTGGTAATGTGGCTTTTATCAGTCAAAGTGGTGCTTTTTGTACTTCGATTCTCGATTGGAGTATCAAGGAAAACTTGGGTTTTAGTGGTTTTATCTCCATCGGTTCAATGTTAGATGTAAATTGGGGAGATTTGATCTATTATTTTGGTGATGATCCTTTAACTAAAAGTATTGTTATATATATGGAATCTATCGGTGATGCGCGATCTTTTATCTCCGCCGCTAGGGAAGTAGCCTTATCAAAACCGATTATCGTTATTAAAGGTGGGCGCACAGAAGAAGCCGCTAAAGCCGCCGCATCTCATACAGGGGCATTGAGTAGTAGTGATAAAGTCTTGGCTGCTGCCTTCCGCCGTTGTGGAGTTTTACAGGTGGACACTATCAAGGAAGTGTTTAACATGGCGGATTTATTAGCGAAACAGCCTCGCCCGAAAGGAAGACGTTTGACTATTTTAACTAATGCAGGAGGGCCTGGAGTTTTAGCCACTGATGCGTTAACGTGGGGAAAAGGGGAATTAGCTTCTTTAAGTGAGACAACGATAGAAGAATTAAACGCAATTTTGCCTACCCATTGGAGTCACAGTAATCCCATTGATATTTTAGGAGATGCTACCCCTCAAAGGTATGCACAGGCTTTGGAAATTGCTGCTAAAGATGATAACAGTGACGGATTATTAGTTATTTTAACTCCTCAAGACATGACTGATCCCACTCAAACGGCAGAAGAGTTAACGAAAATTACGGGAAAAATTACTCATAAACCTGTGTTGGCGAGTTGGATGGGAGGAAGTGGGGTTGCTACTGGGGTTGAAATCCTTAATCGCGCCAATATTTATACTCAACCTTATCCTGATGATGCAGCTAGGTTATTTAATCTCATGGGGCGTTATAGTTATAACTTGAAGGGATTGTATGAAATTCCTAGTTTTTCTAAGACTGATAATCTCATTGATGAGGATTTAGCTACTAATATTATCGCCCATGCCCATGCAACTAATCGCACTTTATTGACGGAATATGAATCTAAGCAGTTATTACAGGCTTATGGTATTCCTACTGTTACCACTATCATCGCTGAAAATGTCGAAAAAGCCATAGAATCTGCACAAAAAATTGGTTATCCTGTGGTGATGAAACTCCATTCCGAAACCATTACCCATAAAACTGATGTGGGAGGAGTTAGGTTAAATTTAACTAGCCAAGAGGATATTAAACAAGCCTTTTTAGGTATTCAAAAACGAGTTAAGGATAGTGACTTTTTAGGGGTAACAATCCAACCGATGATTCACCTAGAAGGTTATGAGTTGATTTTAGGTAGCACTGTTGATCCTCAATTTGGCCCTGTGTTATTATTTGGTACTGGTGGGCAATTAGTAGAAGTGTATCAAGATCAAGCTATCGCACTTCCACCCTTAAATAGTACTTTAGCACGACGATTGATGGAGCAAACTAAGATTTATACGGCTTTAAAAGGAGTTAGAGGGAGAAAAACCGTTAATTTAGCACAATTAGAGCAAATTTTGGTATTATTTAGTCAATTAGTTATCGAACAACCGTTAATTAAAGAAATTGACATCAATCCTTTATTAGTATCGGAAAATAATTTAATCGCCCTAGATGCACGGGTGTTATTATATGAGCCAAATATTGACAAAAAGCAAATAATTTTCCCCGCTATTCGCCCTTATCCTAATCAGTATATCTCTATGGCACAATTAGCCGATGGTAAAGAGATCAAAATTCGCCCTATTCGCCCTGAAGATGAACCACGAGTAGTAAGTTTTTGTACTGCTTTATCTCAAGAAAGTGTTTACTTACGGTTTTTTCACTCTATTAGTCATCAGTCTTTGATTTCCCATGAAAGGCTTACTCGTATTTGCTTTATTGACTATAATCAAGAAATTGCTTTAGTTGCTAGTTATACTCATCCTGATACTAATGAAAAAGAAATTTTGGCGATCGCAAGACTAAGTAGAGTACATGGTAACACAGAACAAGCGGAGTTAGGTTTGTTAGTCAAGGATAGCTATCAAAAACAAGGATTAGGGACACTATTAGGTCAAAATCTGATAAAAATAGCTAAAGAAGAAGGAATTACGACTATTATTGCTGAAATTTTACCTGATAATCACGGAATGCAAAATCTGTGTAAAAAATTAGGTTTTGAATTGCATAAAACTATGGATTTAGTTAAAGCAATTTATTTTGTTTAAGCAAAAACCCATAAAAGTTATCGATAGAATTTACCCATTTTATTAGGTTTAAACACTATTTATGGTGGCTGGTGGGCAATGCCCACCCTACATTTAGGGTTAATTTTTTCTATTTTAATAATTTTTCTGATAAAGTTAAAGTAATGAGCGATCGCAATAATAAGAAAGTAAATAACCCCGTTAATCCGAATAAAATCACCGCCCATGAGTGATAAATAGTTGAAATGAGAAGGATGCCATTAAGTAAAGAAAAACCCGTTAAACAAGTGTAAATTAGGGCTTTAAGAGCTAAATAAATAGTTTTTGTGATTCTTTCATTTTCTAAAGAACGTATCCTAATTTGTAACTCTCCTTGTTCTAATCTTTCTTGAAAATTTTGGAGAGTGTTTTCTAAACGAGAAGGCTTCTGTAACTGTTGTTGTAGAAACATTTTTCCTTGACGGGCAATAGTTACAAATAAGTTACTGGGTGTAGTAGAACGGGCAATATTACGAATAAAAGGTTGACTGGCGGACAAAAGACTGTATTGTGGATCTAAGTTACGAGCAATACCGTCAAGGGTGGTTAAGGCTTTAATGATAAAAGTCATTTGGGGTGGTAAACGGAAGGGTTGTTGTTCAAACATAATATAGATTTCTGCACTAATTTCACGAAAAGCATTAATATCTACAGGTTTATCGAGAAAACGAGTTAAAGAAAAGCTAATTAAGCGTTTTATCGCTGTCATATCTCCCATAGGTTCAATTAATCCCATATATACTAATGTATCTAAAACTTGATCAGCATCTTTTCGCATCATGGCAAAAAACGTTTGTACCATTTGTTCTTGTGCTAATCCCTTAACCTCCGCCATCGCACCAAAATCATAGAAAATAATTGAACCATCATTATTGACTGCCATATTACCCGGATGAGGATCAGATTGAAAAAATCCGTCAATTAATAGTTGTTTTAAATAAGTACAAATTCCTAATTCAATTAATGGTTTAACGGGGATATTTTTTTCTATTAATGTATCTATATCATTAATCTTTATACCGGGTAAATATTCTAAAGTTAAAACTTTTTTTGTCGTATATTGCCAATAAACTTTAGGGACAATTATTCGTTTATCTTCTAAAAAATTTAAGCGAAAACGATCTGCATTTTGTCCTTCTTTGATATAATCTATTTCAGCAAATAAAATACTAAAAAATTCTTCATATATTAATTTTAAATTATATTTTTTAAATCCAATAATAAAGCGATCGCCAAAACTAATAAGAGTTTTTAAAACTTGAAAATCTAACTTAAATAATTTTTCTAAACCTTGTCTTTGTACCTTAATTACTACCTTTTCACCTGTGTTTAAAATTGCTAAATGAACTTGCCCTAAACTAGCTGCAGCAATAGGTTCAGGTTCAAACTTATGATAAATATTATCTATTTTTTCTCCTAATTCTTCTTCAATAATACTAATAGCATCTTTGGATAAAAATGGAGGAACTCTATCTTGTAGCTTACTAAATTCTTCAATATACTCTAAGGGAATTAAATCAGGGCGAGTTGACAAAGCCTGACCAATTTTGATAAAAGTAGGACCTAGTTTAATTATCTTTTTTACTAACCATTTTGCTCTTTTTTGATATTGAATACTAGACTTATTTTGACGAATAAAATCAATAAAAATAAAGAAAGAAAACTGTAAAGTCACCAGTAGAATATCCCCTTGACGATGAAAAGGAGAATAATTTTGATAATCCCAAGATAAATTATATTGTAAAGATCTCATTCATTCGATAATTGTGGAAAAATAATAGTAAAAGTATTAAGATAATTATTTGATTTAATTAAGGATATACTAGAAACATTAATTATACCGTTTAAATTTTGTACTAAAGATTTAACTAAAGCCAATCCTAGTCCTGTACCACTATTAGTAATATTCTGTATTTGTATCCCTTGATAAAAAGGTTGAAAAATCTGTATTTGTTCATCAGTATTAATCAAACATCCATAATTACTAATTTCGATAATATTATCAGATTTTTCTTGATAAATTCGTAATTTAATATCTGTTTGGGGAAGAGAAAATTTACTAGCATTATGAAGTAACTCTTTGATGATTAAAGTAATGCTATTTAAGTCAGTATAAATATAATTTAATTGATTATCAATAATAAATTTTATTTGTTTATAATGTAACTCTTGAGAAAAAAAATTATATAAATCATCTAATAAAGGTTTAAGATATATTTTTTGATGTTCAATAGTTAATTTATTTGATTCTAATTCTTGTAAAGTTAAAAGATTGTTAACCAAATTAATTTCCTTTTCGCATTCATCTTCAAGAATATCTAAATAACGAATACTTTGTTGATTTTTATTTATTAATTTTAGCATTTTTATCCCCATTTTCATATTTGATAAAGGAGTTTTTAAAGCATCACTAAGACTAGCAATAAATTCATCTTTAATCATATTTAAACGTTTTAATTCTTCAATATGATCTCGCATTCTTTGTCCTAATTTGGCTTGTACATCTAAACTTACTTGTAGTTGTGTTGTTCTTTCATCAACTAATGATTGAACTTTTGCCACAGTTTGTTGATTAAGAATAGATGATGTAACCTGTTTTGCCATCCATTTTCCGACTTCAATTTCTGATATTTCCCAGGTTCGAGATTGATAGTTTTGCATTACTAATAAACCAAGAATTAAAGGCTTATAATTTCGAGAATTACGTTTAACAAAAAGAGGAATAATTAATAAAGATTGAAGTAAAGTTAAATCAAAAATATCAAAAATATCATTATTTATATTTAAATTATTTAGTTGTTTTTTATCTTTAATTTTAATCAAAGAAGGTGATTTTTGCCAACCATAACAAGTTAAAGGAGAATCTGATAACTGATAAGAAATAATTTGTTTTTTATGGGTATCATCTAAGTTTAATTGCCAATTATAAACAACTTCTACTATTGCCGAAGGAATTGATTTTAGATGATTATTAATAGGTAAATATTCATACTTGAATCTTAAAATCAAAAAGCGATCTAGTTTAAGTATTTTTGCGGTTGTAGCAAGATCATCATCAAAAATACCATCCATTATTTTATATATTATAAATCTAAACAGCTAAGGTTTATTATATTAATAATTTAAAAAAAATAAAATAATCAAGAGAATTTAATTTATCACGTTAAAATAAAAACATTAACAATCTTACTGATGAAAATAAATGAATACCATCTCACCACCAGAATTAATTATTCCCGAATCTAATCTTGATCGAGATTGTACCACCTTATCTCGTCATGTTTTACAAAGTTTAAAGAGTTTTTCCCCAGATGCTTACGATTTAAGCGCTATTATGAGTCGCATTGCCTTAGCTGGAAAATTAATTTCTCGCCGTCTTAGTCGCGCTGGTTTAATGGAAGATGTTTTAGGCTTCACAGGGGAGACAAATATTCAAGGGGAATCCGTCAAAAAAATGGATACCTATGCCAATGAAGTCTTTATTTCTGTATTTAAACAAAGTGGCTTAGTGTGTCGTTTAGCTTCAGAAGAAATGGATAAACCCTACTATATTCCTGAAAATTGCCCTATTGGTAGATATACTTTACTTTATGATCCTATTGATGGTTCATCTAATGTTGATATTAACTTAAATGTAGGCTCAATTTTTGCCATTAGACAACAGGAAGGGGAAGATTTAGACGGAGAAGCAACAGATTTATTACAAAACGGTAGTAAACAAATTGCCGCAGGTTACATTCTCTATGGTCCTGCTACAGTCTTAGTTTATACTATGGGTAATGGTGTACACTCTTTCTTTTTAGATCCTAGTTTAGGAGAGTTTATCCTAGCACAAGAAAACATCAAAATACCAGATCATGGTTCAGTATATAGTGTTAATGAAGGAAATTTCTGGCAGTGGAATGATTCTTTTCGCAATTATATTCGTTATGTTCATCGTCAAGAAGGTTATACTGGACGTTATAGTGGTGCATTAGTAGGAGATATTCACCGTATTTTAATGCAAGGGGGAGTATTTTTATATCCAGGTACAACGGATCAACCACAAGGTAAACTAAGATTACTATACGAAACTGCACCTTTAGCCTTTATCATCGAACAAGCTGGAGGTAAAGCATCCGATGGGATTAATCCTATTCTCGATATTATACCCTCTAAAATTCATTATCGAACTCCAGCCATTTTAGGAAGTAAAAATGAAGTAGAATTAGTCGAATCATTTATCGAAAAATAATTGATAATTAACTTAGTCAAAAAACTTTAATTTTAAGGAGAAAATAATCCTTTTTTTTGATATAATCTTCTTGATTAAATACTTTTTATATTATGATTAAAGCAATTGTCACCGATATTGAAGGTACAACCAGTTCGATTAGTTTTGTTCATGATGTTTTATTCCCTTATGCTTATGATAAAATGGCAGATTTTTTAATTAAAAACTGGGATAATTCATCAATAAAAAACATAATTTTAGAAGTAGCAAAACTAGAAAACTTAACTAATTATAATCAACAAAAAATAATATCTATTTTGAGGGATTGGATTAAAAATGATCTTAAAATAACTCCTCTCAAAGATATTCAAGGTATGATCTGGGAAGAAGGTTATAAAAATGGGGATTATCAGTCTCATGTTTATGAAGATGCTTATCAAAAACTATCTTTTTGGCATAGTCAAAATATCCCTATTTATATCTATTCTTCAGGTTCATGTTCTGCTCAAAAACTATTCTTTAAACATTCACAATACGGTAATTTATTAAATTTATTTACTGGGTTTTTTGATACTAATATTGGCGGTAAAAAAGAAGCTAACTCTTATAAAAATATCGCTAATAATATTGGGTTAAATACCGAAGAAATAATCTTTTTATCTGATATAGAAGCAGAAGTAAACTCAGCTTTTTCCGTGGGCATGAAAACTGTATGGATAATCAGAGATGAAAGTATATTTAATGAGAAAAAAAATAGTAATTATCCTCATCAAATAACTAATAATTTTCACCTAATAAAGATTTAATTTAGTTAGGGGTTATTCCATTAGTGAAATTAGAAAATGGGAGAAATATTTATAAATTTATTAGTACAAAAAAATTAATTGAAAAATCAACTATCAACAACGTTTTTCTGGATATAAACTGAAAATTCCTTCCGCCGATGGTTGACAAATTCCTCTTTCTGTGATTAATCCTGTAATTAGTCTTGCAGGAGTGACATCAAAACCGTAGTTAGCTACTGGACTATTTTCTGGTGTTACAAGTACTTCTTTAATTTCTCCTTCATGTAATCCTTTCATATATTTAACCTCCCTCCCATCTCTTTCTTCAATGGGAATTTGTTTCACTCCGTCACTAATTTCCCAGTCAAAGGCTGAATATGTCAAGGCAACGTAAAAAGGAATGTTATTATCTTTCGCCGCCACTGCTTTTAAATATGTACCGATTTTATTTGCTACGTCTCCCGTGTAAGTTGTGCGATCGCTACCAGTAATCACGACATCGACTAAACCGTGTTGCATCAGATGCCCTCCCGCATTATCAGGGATAATAGTATGAGGTACTCCTTCTTGCCCTAATTCCCACGCTGTAAGGGTTGAGCCTTGATTTCGTGGGCGTGTTTCATCTACCCAGACGTGAACTTTAATGCCTCGTCGATATGCTTCATAAATAGGGGAAGTAGCTGTACCATTATCAACGCACCCCAACCAACCAGCATTACAATGGGTGAGGATATTGACGACTTCTCCGTGTTTTTTGTGACTTATATCCTCAAGGAGTTTAACACCGTGTTTACCGATATTCTGACAAAAACTGACATCTTCTTCCGCGATGGTTTGAGCAATTTTTGCACTATTTTCGATTATTAGATTTATATTATCATTTAAAGTAACAATTTTTTCTAGTTGACGATTAACCGCCCATGCCAAATTTACTGCAGTGGGACGAGTAGCTTTTAATTTTTTTCCTGCTAAATGTAGAAATGTTTGAATATCTTTGACTTGATTTTTTTTTGCTTCCAAACTAGCAAGATACATTCCATAAGCGGCGGCTGCTCCGATTACTCCTGCACCACGAACGTGCATCTCTTTAATAGCGGTGCAAACTTGTTCAAAAGTGGCTAAATCTTCGATAATGAATTGATGAGGTAAATAGCGTTGATCTATAACTTGAATTATACTATTATCGTTAGGATGTAGCCAAATTGTCCGATAAGGTTTTCCGTTAACATTCATAAATAATTACTAAAAAAACAGCATTTTCTAGTTTAATCAATTATCGATTAAAAACAGAGAACAATTTATTATTTATGATCAATTATCCATTTTCAATTATATATTGCTAATTATCTATTTGTGATATACTATTTTTGTCTTCAATTTCTCCTTAGTTATGGATTATCTAATTTCTCCTTCTCTTCCTGCTGATAAATTAGCCTTGAATCACACCATCAAATTAGGTGTTATGGCTTCAGGTAGCGGTAGTAATTTTGAGGCCATTGCTCAAGCGATAAATAAGGGGGAGTTAAATGCTAAAATTGAAGTCTTAATCTATAACAATCCGTCGGCAAAAGTAAAGGAAAAAGCAGATAGATTAAATATTCCTTCCATATTATTAAATCATCGTAACTATTCCCATCGAGAAGCATTAGATCAAGCTATCGTAGAAGTATTTAAAGTCAATAAAGTGGAATGGGTTGTGATGGCTGGTTGGATGAGAATTATTACTGACGTGTTATTAAATGCTTTTCCCCATAGAGTAATTAACATTCATCCGAGTTTATTACCTAGTTTTAAAGGAATTAACGCCATTGAAAAAGCCTTAAAATCACAGGTAAAAATTACAGGTTGTACCGTACATTTAGTAGATTTAGAAGTTGATAGCGGTCCTATTTTAGTACAAGCGGCAGTACCTATTTTACCAGATGATACAGCAGAAACGTTACATCATCGTATTCAAATTCAAGAACATCGTATCATAACCCAAGGTATTGCACTAGCGGCGTTAAAGTCATAGATAAAAGGAAATAAAAATGCAAGAAACCCGTTTAAACTCGTTATTGAGTAAGTTTTTTAGTCAATTTAATAATTTCTTTACTAACCCTTGGCGTAAATCATCTTTAACGATAATTTGTTTGTTAGGAGGATTTTTTTTAGCTTCAGCATTTTCTACTTCCGCAGGACAAGTTGGGTTATTAGATATGACAATGGCAGTAGTTTTTTTATTGTCAACAGAAATTATCAGTTTTTTTGTTTATCGTCGTCGTAATTCTAATAATAAATCATTATGGGTTGACTTGTTAAATTCAACAAAAATAGGTTTTACTTATGGACTTTATTTAGAAGCATTAAAACTCAATTCTTAACATTAATAGTTATCAAATTTTACTTTTTTATATATAAATCTATTCTTTTCTCTTAATATTAACAATAACGCTAGTTACATAAAGACTAAACTATAATAAAACTATGGTATCTTAAGCTATAGAAAATATTTTTAACACAAATTAACAGGACATTTTAACTGAATAATATTGCGTTAATTTTTAATTAGTTTATTAAAATTATAATGAAAAAATTTATTATTATTGATCATTCTTTACAGGATTTACAAGGACATCATTATGAATGTAGTTTGTCAGTCGCCGAGGCTGCTCAAAGACGAGGTTATAAACCAGTTATTATCGCTAATAAAAAATTTTCTTCTTCTTTATATCCTGATAATATTGAAGTAATTTCCGTCTTTAAAGTAGATTGGTTTAATAATTCTACTCAACCATTAAATATTTTTCAAAAACAACTTAAAAGATATATTAATAATCAAGAAAATAGCAGTTTTGTTAATGGTATTAAATATTATCAAGAAAAGATTAATTATCAAATTTTTAAACTAAAATTAACTCAACCTAAAACAAGAGGAATTTTAGACAAAATAGAAGGAAGTTTATTTAGATTAAGTAAATGGATAAAAAAGGATATTAATTTAATTAAAAATATTCCTTTTACTCACACTCTTTGGGGAATCTTAAAAATAATTTGGGGTGTAACTAGGTTTAGTTTTAAAATTACTAAAAAAGTTATCGATAAGATTATCAAAAAGTTAGTAAATATTGAAAGTAATTCATTTATTGAGTCTTTTCGTCAAATTATTAATTCTTTAAAACTTACTCCAAATGATCATGTTTTTATTCATACTTTAAGTATCGAACAATTAGAAGTAATATTATATTTTTTACAAGGAAAAGAGTTAAATAACTTACCACAATATCATATCATGCTTAGACGAGATATTGATGATAATTTAGTTAAAAATGCTGAAGGAATAGGAATTAAGGCTTGTTTATCACAATTTTATCAATGTCAATTATTCCCAAAAAAAGTAAAATTTTATACTGATACACCACAATTAGTTACTCGTTATAATAGTCTTTCTCCCGTAAAATTAATAGAAATTCCTGTACCATTTAGACAAGAAATTTTACAAAAAAATAACATATCAAAAATAGAAAATAAGCCTTTACATTTAGTTTATTTAGGAGATGCGAGAATTGAAAAAGGTTATTTATATTTACCTCCTATAGTAGCTGATTTATGGGAAAATTATTTAGTCACAAAAAAAATTAGAATAACTATTCAATCTAACTTTAATATTAATAGTGGTGAAAAAGGAATTTTAGCTAGTAGATTACAACTTGAAGAATATCCTCAAGACATGGTAAAAGTTATTAAAAATTCCATGACAACAGAGGAATATTATCAATTATTAATAAGTGCAGATTTATTGATTATCCCCTATGATATTAATAGTTATCGTCATCGTACATCGGGAGTTTTAACGGAATCTTTAGCCGCAGGAAAACCCGTAATTGTACCAGCTAATAGTTGGTTAGCGAGTCAATTAGATGAAAGTCGAGGAGGCATTTATCAAAATCCTGAAGATATTAGTAAAACTATTCTTAAAGTAATTAATAACATTAGTGAATATCAAAAAAATGCGGAAAAATTTAGTATTAATTGGCGAAAAAAACATTCTCCTGATAGTTTAATTGATTGTTTATTAACAGAAGTAAATTTTAAGGATAATTCTGTGATTTCTTTGGATAATAAAAAAGAAAAAATCAATCTAGTTACTTCGCCAAAGTTATTAATGATTATTCGAGGAGATAGTTTATTAACTTTAGATATAAATGGGCAAATTATCCTTAGTCATTTACAATATTTATCAGAATGTAACTATCAACTTTTATTAATTATTTATTCTCTCGATACGTCATCATCCGAAAAAGAAAAAAATAAATTTAGTCATTCAATTAAATCTATTCTTAATCAAGATAAATTTAAAGAAATATGGTTTTTATATTCCCAAAATTCTCCTCAATTGATTAATGGTTTAGACAAAGAAAAATATTTTAGCAATGTTTACCATAATCAAATAACTTTTACAAGAAAATTAATTGAAGTTAATAGTTTATTTATTCCTGATAGTTTAATTAATTATTTACAAAAAGAGAATTTAGATACTATCTTTATTGATTCTATTATCGGTGAAAATATAGTTAATAAATTAGCCTTAAATAATCTTCCTATTATTTGTCAAGTGTCAGATTTATTATCTTATAAATCAGCTATTGAAAATAATCAAAATATTGATAATAATGAATGGGAAATGGAATTAAATTTATTTAGTAAAGTCAAAGTTATTTTAGTCAAGAATAAACATCAAGGAGAAAAACTTATTAGTTATAATCCTTCTTTAGTGGCTTATAATTTACCTAGTTTTAATAACTTAGTATCAGAAAGTAGATTTATAAATAATAGTAAAATTATTAACTTTATTTGGGGTAAAAATAAACTAGAATATCAACAGATAATTAATAATGCTTTAAAAATTACTTTAGGGAATAAAATGATTAAAAATAACCTCAGTCAAGGAGGAGAAAAAATCGCAATATTTTATCCTTGGGGAGATATTTTAGAACGAAAAGCTGGGGCAAGTCAACGGGTTGGATTATTAATTGATTATTTACAAGAAAAAGGCCATTCTGTATGGTTATTTACCGTAGGAGAGGAAAAAGACTTAATTTTAGATAATGTGCGTTATAGTTTTTATGATCAAAATTTTGAGGATTTAGGGTTAATAAATCAAGTTTATACCAATAGTTATAATTCCTTAGTCACCATTAATTCATTGACAGAATTTGAAACTAATAATCACCAGAATAATCAAATATTCACCAATAATTTTCAAGAAATTTCAGAAGATTGGCGTTTAAGTATGTATAATCAATTTACCTTTGATGATAACTTTAAAAAATCGATAACAAATATCATAGATTGGGCAGATATTGTCATTTTAGAATATCCTTTTTGGGCAAAAATTGTTAGTAAAATTTGTCAGGAAAAAAATATGAACTTAATTATTACTGCCCATGATATTTTATGTCAACAAGTATCTAAAAATTCTCCTATTTATCAAATCTTATTAGCAGAAGAAATCTCTAGTTTAAAAACAGCAAATAAAGTAATTTGTGTCTCAAAAGAAGATCAACAATTTTTATCACAATGGGGTATAAATAGTAAAGTTGTTTCTAATCCTGTTAACATCAATTTATCAGTAATAAATCATCAAGAAAAATATTTTAATCTTTATCCTTGGTTAACAGAAAATTATTGTTTATTCGTAGGAAGTGGACATTTTCCTAATATTGAAGCCGTAAAAGAAATAAAAAAAATAGCTAATAATTATCAGGGAAATCCTTGTAAATTTATTATCATTGGTAGTTGTTGTTTACCAGAAAATAATGATTATTTTATCTCTTTAGGAAAAGTTGATTTAGAGTTATTAACTATAGTCTATCAACAGGCTAAATTAATATTAGCACCGATGTTATCAGGTACAGGATCATCTTTAAAAATAATGGAAGCAATGAGTTTTAATAAAGTTATTTTAGGCACAAAGATCGCCTTTCGGGGATATGATATAATCAATAAAACTCACGCTATTATTGAAGATAATTTAACTCAATACCCTGCTATTATTTCTCAACTTTTAACTAAAAATAAAGACTTAAATTTCATTGGTAATAATGCTAAAAAATTAGCTCAAAATTATGATTATAAAGAATTATATCAAGATTATTTAGATTTTTAAATCAAGTTTGAGGTGATTATTATTATTTTACTTTACTAACTATATAACTAAGTGATAGAATAATTATGTAGTTAAAAAATTTAGGGTGAAAAAAATGCTATTTCGTCAATTGTTTGATCAAGAAACATGGACTTATACTTATCTCATAGCGGATATTGAAACAAAAGAGGCGGCGTTAGTTGATCCTGTACTAGAACAAGTATCCAGAGATTTAACGTTAATTGGTGAGTTAGGTTTAACCTTAAAATATTCTATCGAAACTCATGTTCATGCTGATCATATTACTGGTACAGGTGAATTGAGAAAATTAACCAATTGTCTAGGTATTGTCCCCGAAAAAGCTCAGGTAAACTGTGCGGATCGTCACATAATTGACGGGGAAATTTTAATGTTAGGAAATATTGATATTAAAGCCATCGCCACTCCTGGCCATACAAATTGTCATTTTTCTTATTTAGTGAATAATACCCATTTATTAACGGGAGATGCTTTATTTATTAGAGGTTGCGGTAGAACAGATTTTCAGAGTGGCAATTCTGGAAATTTATATGATTCTATCACACAAAAATTCTTTACTTTATCTGATGATACTTTAGTTTATCCCGGTCATGATTATCATGGTCATACCCTATCCACTATCGGCGAAGAAAAACAATTTAATCCTCGTATTTCCCATAAAAATCGTGAAGATTTTATCAAGATAATGGACAATCTTAATTTACCTAATCCTAGCAAAATTATGGAAGCAGTACCAGCTAATCAATTATGTGGAAAAGTTTAATAATTATTTACTTTTAAAATTTCTAATATTATTAACATTAAAATAGCTTTATTAGGTAAAAATTGTCATGAATCAAACTTTATTAGAAACAAGAATAAAATTGATTAATCCTCAAGAATTAATGGAAAAATTAATCAAGGAATCAGTTTTTTTAGTAGATGTCAGAGAGGAGGAAGAATATAATTTTGGTCACATTTGTACTGCTATTCTTAAACCTTCATCTCAATTTCATCCAGAGGAATGGTTACATCATCATAATATTATCCTTTATTGTCGCTCAGGGAAACGTTCTCATCAAATAGCGGAAAAATTAATAGCCTTAGGTATTACATCTGTTACTGAACTAGAAGGTGGTATTATCGCATGGCAAAAAGCCAATTTTCCTCTGGTAAAGTGATTTAAAAAATATTATGCGGTTAACTTTTGGTTTATTTTTAGGGATTTTTGTTGGCTTAACCCTCGGATTAATCGGCGGTGGAGGCTCAATTTTAGCTGTTCCTATTCTTAAATATGTCATTGGTGTTTCAACGAAAGAAGCCATTGCCATGAGTTTATTTATAGTGGGAATAGTAAGTATTATTGGTTTAATACCCCATTGGCGACAGGGAAATGTCAATTTCTCTATAGCCTTAATTTTTATTCCTCCTGCCATGATAGGAAGTTTTTTAGGCGC
Organism: Cyanobacteria bacterium CG_2015-22_32_23; assembly: GCA_009993045.1. Classification (GTDB taxonomy): domain Bacteria; phylum Cyanobacteriota; class Cyanobacteriia; order Cyanobacteriales; family Cyanobacteriaceae; genus Geminocystis. Next base: position 870 of record JAACUG010000039.1, on the reverse strand, counting down.
AAAAATTAGTGATTTACCCATTATAAATGAGACAATTCAACTCATTAGTTTTGGCATTATTATGTTACTTGCTAGTGTCTTAATGATTCTTAAAAGTAACCAAAAATCTGAAAATAAAGATATAATATTACCTGAAAAAAAAGAGATTATTAAGAATAAATATAGTCAACTTTTTATCACAATTATTGAAGGGTTTGGGGTTGGAATTTTAACAGGATTTGTAGGAGTTGGCGGAGGATTTTTAATTATTCCAGCCTTAGTTTTAGTGGGAGGAATACCCATGAAAGAAGCAGTGGGAACATCTTTAATTATTATTGCTTTTAATTCCGTTAGCGGTTTTGTTGGTTATTTAAACCAAGTGAATTTAAACTGGTTACTAATGATTAGTTTCACCGTCGCCGCTAGTATAGGAATTATTATGGGAGGGTATTTATCAGAAAAAATTAACGCTAAATATTTACAAAAAGGATTTGGTTATTTTGTCTTAACCGTTGCAATTTTTATTTTAATTGTTCGTTAAAATAAGTTATTTAAAATTATTGTAATGTGATAATAAGTTGTAAATTTTAAAAAAATTTTAGCTATTTATATTTACTTTTCAATCTTTAATTAATCATCAACAATTTAGCATTGCTATAACTAAGTCGGCAAAATAAATTTTATGTTTACTTATTTAAAGGCACTCATGGAATCAGGTAAGATACAACAAAGATTATTCGTTATTTTTATTAATTTTAAAGTCCATAATTCATAAATACTCTAATAGACCTGTTGCAAAATAAAAAGTAAAATCTATTTTAGGATGGAAAACGTTAATTTCTTAACTCATTACTTATTACTTATTACTTATTACTTATTACTTATTACTTA
>JAACUG010000121.1 GCA_009993045.1 Cyanobacteria bacterium CG_2015-22_32_23 | reverse complement strand
ACGTCCATCCCATGAAGAGTGGGAACTTGACTCATTGATCAAGTTTGAGTAAGTTTCATAGAGCGGTAATGCCCACCAATTATTATAAAATTTTAAAATTAGATTATCAAAATATAAAAGTTATTATTTTTTATTCTTTGCCCTTTCTTCCCAACGAAACAAAAATATCATCAAAGCAACTACTGCAATTTGAATTAATAAATTGGGGATATTATTAGCCACATTTTTTCCTGCAATTAACTGTATAGAAAAAATAAATGCACCAATAGCACCCGATGCACCAATACCAAAATAAATAAATTTTCTGAACCCTTTATAAGGTGCTTCAGCTTCCGCTTTTAAATAAGCATATTTTTCTGCATTTAAGTTATTTTTATTAGTTTTCTTATCTTCATTTTTAAAGTTATTATTCATTATTAATAATGGTCAATATTTTATAAGTTATATGATTTTATATAGAATTATTTAAAGATAAAATGTTGTTTAATCATGTCTAAAAAAGGGCGATCCCAATAATCATAATGACCAATAATTAAGTTGTCTTTTAACTTTAACTCACTTCTACCAGAAACGGAAATAAAAGGTTGCCAAGGTAAAGGACTATTCCAAGACATTGTCCAACGAGTATCTATTTGATTTTCAGTTTGATTAATTTCATGTAATTCTAAGGTTAAATTCTTGAACCATTTTTGTAAAAAATCAATCATTTCTTGATACTTTTTAATACCATAAAAATCATAAACTGGATCTTTAAAATGAACGTTTTGGGCATAGATAGAATAAGTTTGATTTTCGGGAAAGTTACGATAATCTTCTTTAATTATTTCTGTTAAATTCATAGTTTTAATAATAGTTTTTTATATAAAAATTAACCATGTATTTCTTGAGTATGACTTTTTTCTATTTCTAAAATTATTTTCGGTTTTAATTCCTCTAAATCTTGTTTCAATTTTCTCCTGCTAACGATGGCTTCTTCATTATGCTTAACACTTAACATATTACCAACAGAAGACCATTTTTTCAAACTTGTTCTTTGTTTTAACATAATTTTAAAGGATAATAAATCGTGACATTTATGAGGTTTTTCAAGGGGGAAAAATAATAAAAAATATTCTTTAGAATCACTTAAAATATTAACAACTTGTTGTCCGATTTTTGTTTTTAAATCTAAATAACAAGGTAGCCAACGAGCACCATCTTCAAGACTATATAAAACAGTTAACCAAAGAATCATCGGATGAGGATAACTTTGAAATAAAAATTGATTATAACGAATATTGTTTTTTCTATTGTTAATATCTTCTTCTTCTAACATTGTACAAATAGTAGGTATAACTTGCTCTTCATGGGTTATTATTCTAGGAAAAACTATTTTTTGAATAGGTTTATTAATAGGCCATTTATTAGTTAATAAAAAGTTTTCTAAAGATGATGTTTTATTTTCTTCAATTTCATGGACATTAAAAGCTGTTTTATTCTCAACTTGATTATTATTTTTTACAAATATTTTACGAGCAATATTTTCTAATTTTTGGATAATTTCTCCTACACTTTGAGGGCGATTAAAGGGAGATTTTTCCAAACAACATAAAATTAATTTTTCTAACTCTAAAGGTATATTTAATTCAGGAGAAAATTTAGCTGGTAATAACTCTGTATGGGCTTTATACCAAGCACCTACGGAATTAATTTCTAAATCCCAAGGATATTTTTTACTCAACATAAGATACATCACCATACCTAAACTATAAATATCAGAGCGATTATCTAAGTCATTTCCTTGTAACTGCTCTGGAGAACAATATCGAGGAGTTCCCATGAATTTTTCTGCATCTCCTTCATCATTTTTCATTAATTTTGCAATACCAAAATCTAAAACCTTAATGGCTTGTTTTCCAGTAGCATCTTCTGTAACATAAATATTATTTGGTTTGAGATCTCGATGAATGACAGGGCACATTTCTCCTTCAAAAAAGATACCATTATGAGCAGTTTCCATCGCACGACAAATTTGATGAGCAAACTCGAAAAATTGTGTTAAAGAAATGTCATGAATATCTATCATATCTCCAAGATTCTCGCCGTTGAGAAATTCCATCACATAAAAAGGTACTTTATTTTCATCAACACCGTAATCACTCACTTTGACAATATTTTCGCTTCTTTCAGAAAGTAAGGCACTAATGGTTGCTTCTCTTTGAAATCTTTGTATCATTTTCATATCATCTAAAGCTTTAGAGAGAATTTTGACGGCAACATTTTGCTTTTTTGACACCGTATCTTCCGCTCGATACACTATACCCATTGCACCTTCACCGATTACCTCTTTTAATTGGTAACGTTGCACTAATAATTTTTCTCTTGATAAATCACCCTTATTCATGTTCGATTTAGATGGTTTTGTTTTTTTATTATATAGTTTCCTTAACTTTTCCCTTTTAAATTGTTATTTACGTCATTATTTTAAAAATTTTTGATTCGTCTAAATCTGTCACACTGTAATTAACTCTAATTTTAACCATCTAAAAAAGTTGATTCGGATAGTTTTAAACTTAAAATATTTATCGTCACTTTTTGTACTTTTCTTTCTGATTTCTTTTTTTCTATCATCACATCTTTTCTTCTTTCTTTGATTTCTGATATTTTTTAATTTTATAACCTAAATAAATATTTGACATTTTAAACTTTGGCTTTCCTACAGTAGTTATGACAAATTAATAGAAAATAATTAATGTAAACTTTAATCAGTATGGCTTTGAGTATTTTAAAAATGCAAAAATTATAAATTAACAGTTTGAATTTAACCTAATACCTGCTACCTGATACCTGACACCTTTTTTTAGACATAATTTATCACGAACAGAAGTAGTAGAGCCTAAACTTTTTCATGAGGAAAATCACCAGATTTAACATCTTCGGAAAAATGAGTTACAGAATCGAGGATAACTGTGCGTAAATTAGCGTAAGAAATGGCAAAAGGTGGTAATTTTTCCGATAAACCTAATAAATCCGCCGTGACTAAAACTTGCCCATCACATCTATTTCCTGCACCAATGCCTATTGTGGGAATCGATAAATTTTCCGTAATACGAATAGCTAAATCTTCAGTAATATGTTCTAGCACAATAGCAAATGCACCAGCTTTTTCTAAGGCCATAGCTTGATTAAATATTTTTTCCGCTTTATCAGGGGTTTTTCCTTGTTGTTTATAGCCTAAAATTTTCACCGACTGCGGAGTTAAGCCAACATGAGCCATTACGGGGATACCAATTTCCGTTAAACGGCTTACCGTCTCAATCATACTCGGATAACCACCTTCTAATTTTACTGCTCCAGCTTTTGTCTCTTTCATCACTTTTCCTGCGGATTCGATGGCTTGAGTAATATTAGTTTGATAAGTCAAAAAAGGTAAATCACACACCACAAAAGCGTTATTAACCCCTCTACACACCGCTTTTGTATGGTGGATCATCTCATCTAAAGTTACGGGTAAAGTATTCTCATACCCTAACGCTACCATTCCCAAAGAATCCCCCACTAAAATTAAGTCAATACCTGCTATGTCTAATAATTTTGCGATGGCATAATCCCAAGCGGTTAAACTGACGATAGGGCGTTTTTCTTTTTTCCACTGTTGTAATTTTTGAATCGTAACTTTCATGGGATTATAAAAATAAAGAGCAAACAAAATATTATGGCACAATGGATTAAATGATAAGTATTTTATTGCTCATTCACCATCTCTGTTAATTATAATTACTAAATTAATGTCCAAAATTATTATCTCTACTAGCTTTTTAATTATAGGTGTTACTTTTGGTGTATGGGCAAGTCGAGAGTTTACCGCTTCTAAATTTTCCTTAAAATCCTCTTCCCCTTCTCAAACATCTTTACTGCCTATTACCAATAATCAGTATGGGGTTAAAAAATCTACAAATTCAGCAAAAAATATTACTTTTATTACCCAAGTTGCCGATAAAGTAGGTCCTGCCGTGGTTAGAATTGATGCCACCCGTGAAGTTTCTTTAAATATTCCTGACAATTTTAATCACCCTTTATTTCGTCATTTTTTTACCCCAGAAATTCCACCAGAAAACATTGAAAAAGGTACAGGATCTGGTTTTATTATTAATCAAAATGGTTTAATTATGACCAATGCCCATGTAGTCGAAGGTACAAATATTGTCTCTGTTACCCTCAAAAACGGTCAAAATTATGAAGGTAAAGTCTTAGGGGTTGATCCTATCACCGATATGGCTATGGTTAAAATTTCTGCTCAAAATTTACCTATTGTTACCCTAGGTAATACTCGTCAATTAAAATCAGGACAATGGGCGATCGCCATAGGAAACCCTTTAGGATTAGATAATACCGTTACTTTAGGGATCATAAGTGCTTTAGGAAGATCTAGTACAGAAGTAGGCATACCAGATAAACGAGTAAAATTTATTCAAACCGATGCAGCCATAAACCCGGGTAATTCAGGAGGTCCACTTTTGAACGCTCAAGGAGAAGTCATAGGTATAAATACAGCTATTCGTCAAGATGCTCAAGGATTGGGTTTTGCCATTCCCATTGAAACCGCTTCTCGAATTGGCAATCAACTTGTAACTATGGGTAAAGCATCACATCCTTACTTAGGAATACAAATGATCACTTTAAACGAAGACACTCTTAAAAATGGTCATATTACAGAAAATTTAGGATTGAAAACACCAGAAAAACAAGGAGTATTAATTGTCAAAGTGATGGCAAATTCCCCCGCCGCTAACGGTGGTTTACGAGCAGGAGATGTAATTCTCAAAGTCGGGGATCAAGCTGTAGTAAGCTCTCAAGACGTTCAAGAACAAGTGGACTTAAGTATTGTCGGCGAAATATTGATAATAGAAATTAATCGAAATAATCAATTTTTGCAGTTACAAATTCGCCCTGATAATTTTCCAGATAACTTTTAACTTTATACTTTGTTCATGGTTTTTTGTGATATGTTAATTTATGACTAAGTGCGTAAGATTAACTATTATTAAGAAATCCTATCTTTTTCAAAATTTTTAAACATTTTACAGTTATAAAATTAATAGCTTTTCTGTTCTTGATGAGCTTAATTGACACAAAAACCTTAAGAAAATATAGAAAATAAGATTAATTAATGGTCAAAAACGACTTTTATTAGCTACATTAGAGTCTATAGATTTTTATTGCTACCGACAAAATATTTTTGGTATTAATGATCACAAAATCTTAGTAAATAAGGTGATTTAGTTAACGCCAAACTCATCAAAAATTAAAATCTGCCAAAAAAGAGGAGTGAAAAATGGGTAAATTAACCAATACAATGGATTATCATAATGACATAATCAAAGCTGAAATTGACGAAGAATTAAATCAGGTAGTAGCTCAATTTTCTATCACAGAAGATAACGCCAAAAAAAATCGTGGAAATAAACCAAAATTAGATGATTCCGTCGGTGCTTTTTTTAAAGAAATGGCCCGTTATCCCTTATTAAGCGCAGAGGAAGAAATTGATTTAGCTTACGCTGTTAAATTTTTGAGCGATTGTGATGAAAAACAACAACAATTACATCGGGAATTAGAAAAAACTCCCACTAAGAAACAATTAGCCCATGCTATGGGTTTAGAAAATGAGCGACAATTAGATAATCGTTTATATAAAGGAAGAATTGCCAAAGTCAAAATGATTCGCTCTAATTTGCGTTTAGTGGTATCTATTGCTAAACGTTATCTTAATCGAGGAGTACCATTTTTAGATTTAATTCAAGAAGGCGCTATCGGCTTAAATCGTGCCGCTGAAAAATTTGATCCCAATAAAGGTTATAAATTCTCTACTTATGCTTATTGGTGGATTAGACAAGCTATTACTCGCACCATTGCTAACGATTCTCGCACCATTCGTCTTCCCATACATATCGTTGAAAAACTTAATAAACTGAAAAAAGCTCAACGAGTCTTAAAACAAGATTTGCAACGTCATCCCACGGAAATGGAATTAGCCGAAGAAATGGGGATTAATCCACAAGGGTTACATCAACTATTACAGTTAAAAAAACAATCTTTATCTCTCAATCATCGTGTCGGTAAAGGCGAAGATACAGAGTTAATGGAATTACTCGAAGATAGTAATTTACTTTTACCTGAAGAAAAAATGAATGAGACAATGATGCACCAAGAAATTGTTTCTGTTTTGAGTGATGTATTAAGTGAAAGAGAAAAAGAAGTTATCGTTTTGCGCTATGGTTTAGCTTGTTCTAAAGCTCATACTCTCGAAGAAGTAGGTAAAATTTTTGAATTATCCAGAGAAAGAGTTAGACAAATTCAAACTAAAGCTATGCGTAAACTAAGAAGACCACAAGTCGCAAGACGCTTAAAAGGTTGGTTAATTTAACTGATGTTAGGGCTTTTAACAGTTAACAAAAAATTACTTAAATCTTCTTAAACTTACTCATTTATTAAGCTAAACTCTAGTAATGAGTAAATTATCTATTTCTGAAGCCGCAAAACTAAAAGGTGTTA
>JAACUG010000120.1 GCA_009993045.1 Cyanobacteria bacterium CG_2015-22_32_23 | reverse complement strand
TTCCATGCCAGCTTTAATCTTCATTCCATAATAAAGAAAGCTCTAGGTTACTCTAGGGCTTTTTTCTTGTTTAATAAGATAGATGATTAAGTTATGTGTTCACCTTTTATTATTACTGCCATTGATGTTTTAAGGGTGTTGATTTATTTTACTATCTCTCTTACAATGTTAGGAATTTAAGGGAAGAGTTTCATGATTTTCGTAATTTTACTTTGGTTAGAATGGTTAGAATATTTAAGTATTTTTTTAACGGTTATTGGTTTAATTATTTCGATTTCTTCTCAGTCTAATAATTTATTATTTATCGCTATTGTCATTACTTTTATTTTAAATATTATCAATCGTTTTCGCTTAGAAAATCGCAGTAAAAATCGTATTGCTGGAGCGTTAAATATCCAGTTAAAACGCTTTTCAGAGAGTATAGAAGAAATTAATATTAAAATTGAACAATATATTGAAAAACAAAATACCTTAACTTCTCCACCTAAAATTAGTAATATTCAAAAATCAGAAAATAAAATTATCGCTTCGTTACAAGAAGATGTGGAAAGTTTAAATAAATCTTTAACTAGCATTATTGATTATATTCAAGAATATAAATTAGAACCGAGAATTAAAAATTTAGAGCAACTTTATCAATCTTCTCAATCTTCCCGTAAACCAATTAATTCTTCTGGGAATAACATAAAACTACCAGATCAAAATATTTTAATTCAATCACAAACTTATGACATCGAGCCGCCGCCGAAAATAGGATGGAAATGTATTCATATTATTAACGCTCATAGTCAATCTGTTACGGATTTAGTCATTACTCATGATAGTAAATATTTATTAAGCACATCTTGGGATCAGTATTTAAAAATTTGGTCTTTAGTAAACGGTAACGAAATTGATAGTATTAAGGCTTCAGATCAAGGAATATTAACGGTTGCGGTAAATAAAATTGATTATTTTGATTGTGGTATTGCTACTGGTAGTTTGGATCAAGATGTCAAAATTTGGTCTTTAAAATTAGAAAAAAATTCTTTAAAATTTATTCTTAAACATAATCTAACTCAACATACAGGATCTATTCATGGTTTAGAAATTGCTTCTAGTCATAAAATTGTAATTAGTGGTAGTTATGACCAAACTGTTAAACAATGGGATTTACGCAATGGAGATTTACTATACAGTGATTTTGATGAAACAGGCGCAATTAATGCGGTGGCTATTCATGAAGAAGGGGAATTTATTGCTACGGGGGGAGGAGATGGAGAAATAACCCTTTGGAAGTTAGGCGACAATAAAAAATTGGGAGTATTAGTGGGAAATGTGACTTCTTTAGAATCCATAGCTATTAGTACATCAGGAGAATATATTGCTGGGGGTTGTGCTGATGGTTCAATTAAAATTTGGCATTTACCTACTACTACCTTTAATTTATTTTTAGAAATTGAACATACTTTAGAATTACACGGGCATCATGGTCCAGTGATGGATTTAATTTTCAATCCTGACGGTAAATTATTATATAGCGGTGGTGCAGATGGCTTGGTTAAAATTTGGCATCCTTCTACGGGTAAAGAATTAGGACACTTGAAAATTATCGATGATAACCGTATCTTTTCATTATCTTTAAGTAAAAATGGTGAAATTTTAGCGGCTGGAGGTGTTGATGGTACGATAAAAATTTGGCAACAAACAACAAGTAATTAGAATCTGCTGAATAAGCCACAAAGTCATAAAAATAAATAGTTTATAAATACTACTCTTTCACCTAATACCCTTTCAGATAACCTGAAACCTTTACTTTACATCACCGAATATTTTATGTTTAGATCAAACTTAGGTTTGTTAGGTTTGTATGTAAATTATTAGGCTTTTATTATTTTTTTTTTGGGATCTCAAGGGTAAAAGATTTTAACGTTAATTTTAGACAAAATATCGCTATAGTTAAAATAAAATTTATTTAATTCTCCATTTATTAGTTTGTTGTATCGTATAGTTATTTATCCTCATCAAAAACAAGATTCTCTCATTAATCTACTTTCAGATCAAGAACATTATTTGCGTCGAGTAGTGAGATTGAATAATGGACAAAATTTTATCGCTATGGATGGTAAAGGTTATTCTTGGGAAGTAAAGTTAACAGACAAAGGGGGAGAAATTATCCATGTCATAGAAGAAAATCGGGAATTGAGTATTGAGGTTACTTTGATGGTTGCTTTGCCTAAAGGAAATGGTTTTGAAGATATTATTCGTTGTACTACAGAGTTAGGAGTTAATAAGTTACAACCAGTTATTAGTCATCGAACTTTATTAAAACCCAGTGAAAATAAATGGGAGAGATGGCATAAAATAGCAGTAGAATCGGCAGAACAATCAGAAAGACAAATAGTGCCTTATATTGCGAAACCTATTCCTGTTATGGAGGCTTTTACGACGATGAAGAAACTTAATATTCCTAAGTATATAGCCGTTGCTCGTACTGATGCGCCTCATTTACTAAATTTTTTAACTAGGGATTTATGGGATTCTCCTTCACAAATTATTATCGCTACGGGGTGCGAAGGTGGATGGAATACTGACGAAATTCAATGGGCGATCGCTTCTAACTTTCAAGAAGTGTCTTTAGGGAAAAGAATTTTAAGGGCAATAACAGCACCAATTACAGCCATGTCTTTAATATCTGGGGTGATGGAGACAAATAATAAGTAATAATAAATATCATTATTAAATATCAATTATCTAAAATGTTTAAAGAAATAAACCAAGCTATCAATAACCAGAATTATACTTTAGCTAAAGAGATTTTAACTCAATTAGCAACGGTAGAAAAAGATAATTTATGGATTAAATATTATGAAGGATTAATTATCGAAAAAGAAGGAAATTTACAAGAAGCAGAAGCAAATTATCGCCAAATTATTAAAGATAGTATATTTCCCGATTATAAATTAATTAAGTTAATTCGTGATGGCATTGAAAGGATTGAAAATACTAATAAACAAGAAAAAAAAGAGGTAATTAATGAATTTAAAAATATCGAAAATGCAGAAGATTTAGCGGTTTTAATTTTACAACCAGTTGCTTTAGAAGATAAAAAAGTTTTAGCCCCGAAATTAGCTAAAATCATGAACATTGATAATTATACCGCTACTTTACAAATACCAATTCGTAGTTGGCGTTTATATAAAACAGGAAATTTAGGGGAATTAAATTACTATCAGTCAGAGTTATCTAAAGTAGAAATTCCTTGCTTTTGTCATAGAATTGAGAACATTAATAAAATCCACGTTTATCAAGTTAAATATATCCTCGATGATACTTCAGAGGTAACTATTATTTGTCAAGATGAAACAGAAAAAGAAAAAACGTTAACTTTTAAATGGGAAGAAATTGATCATAAAATACAAGGGTTAATTCCTATTTTTGAATTGACGGTACACGTTGATGCTAAAGGTAAAATGGAGAAGAAAAAATCCACTCTTGACTATGTACAATTTTATGATTTACATTTATTGTCTCATAATTTAATTTTAAGATTTAATGATTATTTTTATAAATTTGAGCAAGGTTTAAATATCAGTCATCATGAAAAAACGACTAAGGAAAAATGGAATAATTTAATGTCTTTTTTTGGGGAGAAAATTCCTAATAAACCTTTATGGTCTGATTTTACTTTATTTGGTGAAGGGGTTATACAATTTCCTGAAATGTTACAACATATTAAGTCTCATGTTTATCTTTTTCATCGACAAGAAAATCTTTGGGATGAGACTTTTCAACTTTATAGTGGCTTAATTTTTCTGGAAAGTTTATCTAAATTATAATCAAGATTAATTTATGGTAATATAATTTCTTGTAATCAAAATTTTTAATCTATGGACGGTTTAACTTTTTTTCAAAATAGTTCAGGACAATGGCGATCGCAACGAACAACCCATCATTTACCGTTTAAAAGAGCGGAAACGGGAGGATCACAGATTAAAGTAGAGACATTAAGTAAAGATGATCCAAAAATAGTCGAAATTTGTCAAATGCACTCTTTTAATCCAGAATTATCAGTTGGTGGTTCTTATGTTACATGGGATGGTGCAATGCAATGGGATAAAGAGAATGAAGATCACAAAGGTGAGACGGTTTTTGCTTTAATTCCTTCAGCAAATGATGGGAGACAAGGAAAACTATTAAGAGAAAGAGGTTATGCCGAAATAGTACCTGTAGCTGGAGAGTATTATTTAGATCAAGAAGATGCGTTAGTGTTAACAACAGAATACGAAACCATGACTATTCATGAAAGATTCTGGTTTGTAACCGATAATATTCGGATGAGAACCAGTACAGTACAACGCTTTGGCGGATTTAATACAGCAACTTTTTGTATTGAAATAAGAGAAACAGCAGAAAATAACAACTCAAAGTATAATAGCGACAAAATCTTACTTGATACTTGCGCTATTACAGGCTGGTAAAATTTATAACCTCTTTTTTTAGCTTAATTATACATTTTTGAACGCCATTTATTAAGAGTTTGTTCGCCAATAGTAGCGAAAGTTTCTAACTCAGCAATTCTTGATTGTAATTGATGAATGGTAGTGTTTTGTTCGTTATTAATATAATTTAAGTTACTGACAATAGATTGTTGATTTTGCTCAAAATTTGAGCGAATTTGACTTTTTTCTATTTCTAATTTTTGAATAGTTTGTTGGTGAGTATTGATTTGTTTATTTAATTGATTAATAATATTTTTTAATTGTGATAATTGATCATTAAGAGATTTAATAGAATGAGTTTTTTCATTTAATTCCGTTTGTAATTTATCAAGTTTATTTTGATCTTCTTTTTCAAGATTATTTAATTTATTTTGTAAAGAATCAATCTCATAAACTTGTTTTTCAAGATTACTAATGCTATGATTTAATCCTTCAATTACTTGAATTTTATTATCTATTTCTTGTTTTAAATCTGTTAACTGCGCATCTTTTTCCGCTAATTTTTTCTCTAGGGATGCCGTTGATTTATCTTTATTTGTATTAACTTCTTTTTTTTGTTTTAAGTCCAACTCTAATGAATTAAGTTTAGTTAATTGTGTTTCTAATTCTTGGCTTAAAGATATATTAACTCTGTCTTTTTCAGCTACTAACTCTTGATTCGTAATAACTTGTTTTTCTAAACTTTCAATATGTTGTTTTTGTCGCTCTAATTCTTGTCTAATTACGTCATTTGCAGTGTCTTTTTTTTCTTCATTAATATCGGTAGTAACAGTAATTTCTGTGTTATTATCGATGGATTCAATTTCTAAAGAATTAGCATCAATACTTAAATTTATGACTTGATTTGCGCTATGACTAGAGATAGCAATAGTACCAGTTAAAATACTTTCAAATAAAGCTGATTTAGCTAAACCTGTTTCTTTGACAAGAGTATCTAAAGTTTCCGTTGCTTTATGGGTGAGAGATAAATTTACTTTTGATTTTGGTGTGACTAAACCTGTTGCCGTTCTAGTTTTTCTTCTAGTCATAGAATATTAATCCTCGAAAAATATGATAGTATTTTATATATTCAGATTATGGTATTATAGATTACTTTTTTTTCCCCAAAAATGCAATAAATCTTTATAAATTACTAAGTTTTGAGCGCCTTATTGGTTAGAAGTTAAATAAATGAACAAAAAGTCAAGATAAAAGTAAATTTATATTTTTATTAATAATTTCTCTTGATAATTTGATCACTTCGTTATAAATATCTAAAAAATAATCTCTGTAAATATACAGTTATTTCATGAAATTTTTATAAAGTAATTAGAATTAATTTAAGGTGGATTTATTACTTAAACAATCCCAATGATAATCAAATAAATCAGGTTTTTGCTCATGGATAGAAGCAATGGCAGGACAAGCAGGAAAAGGCCAAAGGCGATCAAAAATGATGTTATTATCTAACATCTTAAACTGTAATAAATAAACGGAAGGAATAGCTTGAATAGAAAGAAGTAAATCCTGTGCCAAAGTATATAAAGAATGATGAATTTCTGAAGGTAAATCATAGGGTTGTTGATAATAATTAGGCAAAACTCCTTCACCAATAAAATCACTATAAGTACAATTTTCACCATTAAAAATAATTGGCAACCATAAATCTCCTAAAGATAAATCATCATGGGTAGTTTTATAATTAAAGTTTTGTTGTACCCATTTGCGTCTTTTTTCTAAATCTCGACAAGCGCAATAAACTTGTTGAGCGGGGAAATTAAACCAGTCGGGCAATTTAATCGTCAAAGGACAATAAACTATATCTTGATCTGAGTCATCTATTTGTAGTGATTTTGACCATATTTGCGCACCACCAACGATTTTAATTTCATGACAGGGGTTTGATTTGATGATACTTTTGCTTAAAGCTACAGCCATTTTCTCCGCTATAGGTGCTTTTGGGCTAATTTTACCGTTATCCACTTGTGCATTGACAATAATAATAACTTTTGACATTCTTTGACGGGTGTAATTCTTATTTTATTATCTCATGTGAACTACTCACACTGAATCGAAGATTACAGTGTTAGCTTCTAACTTCACAGGCTCATGCCCCAAAACCGACTTACGTCCGCCTTTTGGTCTTACAG
>JAACUG010000038.1 GCA_009993045.1 Cyanobacteria bacterium CG_2015-22_32_23 | reverse complement strand
AAAAGGCGGACGTAAGTCAGTTTTGGGGCATGAGCCTGTGAAGTTAGAAGCTAACACTGTAATCTTCGATTCAGTGTGAGTAGTTCACTAACATGAATCACAAATAAAAACGATAAATTAGGAAATTATGATTGAGTATTAGTCATTATCCCAATTTTCAGAGGACATTAAATCACCAATTTGATCTCTGAGAAGATAATCACATTTTTCCAATTCACATTCAACACAAACCCACTCTCGGGCAGGAATATATTGACATAAAATATAGATAGGTTGGTGACGACTTACCGTTCCTTTTTCGACTAAATGGCGTACTTCGTCTTTAATCATATTAATGGAATAATCGTTCGCAGTTTTTTCTAACGTTTTCATCTGCTTTTCCCCATAAACTTAGTTTGGTTAATCTTTAATATAGTCTAACTCATTGACATCGTAAAGACTTTGTTAATGTATATTTAGATACTTTTTTCTTCCTTTTCTCAGGAAAAGCCCTTTTATTTCAAGAGTTTCTGTTAATTTCGTTACAAAAAATTATCTTTTTCAATGTTAAGGTCTGTTGACACTCCAAATAATTGACCACAAGCTAAATTTTGAGCTTCTTTCATTTGACCATAGCTAAATAACCAAGGAATATCAGGGTTAAGGCGTTGTAAAAACCAATCTAAGACATAAGGGCTACCGTAAATGATAATACCTTTAATATAATTAGTTGTTAATAGTTCTTCATAAAAAGCCTTCCCTGAATCTGTTAAACCCCCATTACCCAAAAAAGGATTGCCTCGAATAAAAGCCTGTAATAAAATAGGTTGATTTTTATATTGTGCTAAGGATAGATTACGATGATCAAAAAGTTGAGTTTGATAACCGTAACTTTCAGGAATAGTAACCGACGGAGTTTGACGATCAAGAAAATCACAGTTTAATAAATCATGGACTACTACTAAATTTATGGCTTTATCGGTGGCTTGAAGGGGTAATTTACCACCTTGACTCATACTTTGTTCTAAAATTTCATTTACTGTAGCGATCGCCTCTGGAGTAGAAATAACATCCATTGGGAAAGAAACTATTTTTTTACCTTCCAAATTCGGAGTCATAGAGACGAAATTTTCCTCAGAGTTAAGGGAAGGAGAAAATAACTTAGCTTTAGCTTGATAAATCCTTGCTAAACTTTCATCAATTCTTTCCTCCGATAAAATACCATCATCAATAGCTTTTTCGATGGCATTAACCGCCGTGAGGGGATTTTCTGGCATTAATAAAATATCTGCACCTGCTTGAATAGCTTTAACGACAATTTCTTCTTGAGAAGCATATTTTGAGACTCCCCCCATAATTAAAGCATCAGTAACAATTAATCCTTGAAAACCCATTTTTTTTCGTAATAATTCCGTCAAGACTGAATAAGATAAAGTGGCAGGATTAACACAATCTAAAGCCTCTACTAACATATGTGCCGTCATGATACTATCAACACCTTTATTAATCGCCTGTTGAAAAGGTAACAATTCAATTTCTTGTAAGCGGTGTAAATTATGACTAATTTTTGGTAAATCTAAATGAGAATCCGTAGAAGTGTCACCATGGCCAGGAAAATGTTTTGCTGTGGTTAAAATAGGATAAGGTTTACAACCATCAATAAAAGCCTCCGCTAAATCTCCCACTACTTGAGGATTGTCGCCAAAAGATCTAACATTAATTACAGGGTTATCAGGATTATTATTAACGTCAGTTATCGGTGCTAAAATCCAATTAATTCCTATGGCTAAGGCTTCTCTAGCGGTAATGTTACCCATTTTTTCGGCGTATTTTTTTGCATCCATAAGGTTAAACTCGGCAATTTTTGATAATGCCATGGGAGGGGGAAACCAAGATGCACCTGTAAATCTTTGTCCTACACCTTCTTCAATATCAGCAGCAACGAAAAGAGGAGTTTTTGCCCAGGATTGTAACTGTTTAGTGCGATATGCTATTTCAGCACAACTACCGCCTAATAAGATAACTCCTCCTAGATTTAATTCTGCTAACCAAGTTTTGAGTTGAGATTGGGTAGCTTCCCATGTAGGGTAACGAATTTGATGATCAAAAATATAACCTGTTGTGCGTACAACTATCAATTGTCCAATTTTTTTTCTTAATGATAAATGGGAAGAAATCATTGCCTTATCCATTAATTGATTCTCTTGAATTTATTAGTTAATAAAGATTATGCTATGAAAACTATAGTATAATATTTTATAATTTTATTTTAGTCTAAAAATGAAGCTAAATAAACTTGTTATTGATTAAATTTTAGAATCCAATAATCATAAAGTAAAATTAGTTTTAATTCATTATTATTATCAATTTAAAATGAGTAATAATTATATTATATCCATTAACAAATCATTTCCTAAAAAAAGGAGAGCAATAGTAAGTATTTGCTCTAATAATTATTTTCCTTATGTAAGAATATTATTTAATACACTTCAAAAATATCATCCTGAATCAGAACTATTTTTATGTTTAGGAGATAAGCAAGATTCTCTATTTCCTCTTGATATAGATAATATAACAATAATAGAAGCTGAAAAATTAAATATTCCTCATTTTTATGATTTTGCTTTTCGTTATGATATTATGGAGTTTAATACTGCACTAAAACCTTTTATAATGCAGTTATTACTTGAAGAATATAATTTTGAACAAGTTGTTTATTTAGATCCTGATATTGAATTATTTGCTCCTCTTGAATCAGTGTTTTTTGCTTTGGATAATGGCTCAGATTTTGTCATAACTCCTCACATTACACAACCATCGGAAGAAGACGCTTATCCGGGAGATATTGGCGTAATGCAATCAGGTATTTATAACTTAGGATTTATTGCTGTAAATAATAGTAATCAAGTTATTAATTTTCTACATTGGTGGGGAAGAAAACTACGTTTTTATTGTGTAAATGAACAACATAATGGTATCTTTGTTGATCAAAAATTTGTTGATTTATTACCAGCATTTTATGATAATGTAAAAATTTTAAAAGATACCAATGTTAACGTTGCTTATTGGAATTTATTACAAAGAAAATTAGAAAAAAAAGATCAAAGTTGGCTTGTTGATGGAAAACCTTTAGTATTTTTTCATTTTAGCGGTATAGATATTAATAATAATCAAAGATTATCAAAACATAGTAATGCTTTTAATGGTAATTTATCACAAGATTTACAAGAACTAATAGATGATTATATCTCTAAACTTAAATATTATAGTTTTTCTAACAATCTAATACCTAAATATATTTATAGTAACTTTACTAATAATGTTTTTATTCCTACTATTATTAGGCAAATATATCGAAAATTAAATAACATTTGGTATGAAAATCCTTTTATTTCTTTCTCTGGTTATTTGAATCAGTTTAATTATAATTTTAATCAAAATTCATCTGACTTTCCTTTAACTAATTTGATGGTTTTTTTCTGGAAAAATCGCTTAGATTTACAAACAAGTTTTAATATTTTTAATCATAATGAAGATAGAAAGAAATATACTTTTTGGTTTCTGGAAACAGCAGAAGAAAATCAATTTCAATATTATTTTTTAGAGCCTATTTTAGATAATATTTCTCATAAACTTAGTCATTATAAATCTCTTTCTTTTTTACAAAATAACTCTAATTTTCCTATTAATGTTATCGGTTATTTAAAAACTGAAACTGGTGTTGGACAAGGAGGTAGAATGGTTATAAAGAGTTTACAAACAGCTAATATAAATGTTCAAGGTTATCATATTGATAATATTCAGAGTCGTCAAAATGATAATCAAATAGAAGATTTATTAGTTGCAAAAATTAATTCTCCTATACATATTTATAAAGTCAATGCTGATCAATTAAGAATAGTAAAAAACCTAGTTAAAAACTATAGTAATAAACCAGATTTTATTATTAATATTCCTGGGTGGGAATTAAGTAGATTTCCTCAAGAATGGGTAAGTAATTATGATGATATTGATGAAGTTTGGGCAGAATCTAAATTTGTACAAATTGCTTTACAGAGTAAACTTTCTCTTCCTATTATACATATGCAACCAGCAGTATTTTTAGAAAATTTTAAAGCTGTAAATCGTGAATATTTTAATCTACCAAAAGATCGATTTCTATTTCATTTTAACTTTGATTTTAGTTCCTTTTCAAGTCGTAAAAATCCTGAAGCAGTTATCACTGCATATAGAAGGGCTTTTCGTCATCAAAAATCAGATATTTCTACGGCTTTAGTAATTAAAAGTAGAGGTTATGATCCTAATAATAAAAACTATCAAAAATTGTTAGAAATAATTGACGGAGAAGAAGATATTATTACTATTAATGAATATTTGAGTCATAGTGAAGTTATGGCTTTAATGAATTGTTGTGACTGTTATGTATCCCTACATTGTTCTGAAGGTTTTGGTTATACTTTAGCCGAAGCAATGTTATTAGGTAAACCAGTAATTGCTACTAATTATTCAGGTAACTGTGATTTTATTAATCAGCAAACAGGTTTTCCCGTAGATTATAAATTAGTTTCTTTAAAATCCGATGAATATCCTTTTTCTCAAGGGCAAAAATGGGCAAAACCAGACTTAGATCATGCTGCTTGGATTATGCAAAAAATGGTAGAAAATTCTTCTCACACAAAGCAAATTGCCTTAGCAGGACAAAATAAAATAGCTACCGATTATTCTCCCATAAGTGCAGGACAAAGATATATTAAACGTTTAGAAAAATTAGGATTAATTGTTAATTGTTAATTGTTAATTGTTAATTGTTAATTATTAATTATACAACTACTTCAAAAGCAATTCCCTCTTGAGTAAAGCTAGAGAAATTTTGTTGGATACTTTGACGTTCTTCTTGTCCGACAAAAATATAACCTCCCGATACCGTAGAGAAACGGTAAATATCTTCTCCTTTTTGAGCATCTGCACCATAGGTATAAAAAGCTAATCCTTCTTGTACAAAACCAAAGTTATTTTCTGTTAATAGGCTTTGACGTTCTTGTTCACCAACATATAAGTAAGCACCACTAACATCTTGATTACGGAAACGATAAATAGGGATTAACTCGTCATCTGCTTCAAAAGACACTTTAAAAGCTGCTCCTTCTTCCACAAATCCGAAGTTACCTTGTAAAACACTTTGTCTTTCTTCTTCCCCTACATAAAGATAAGTACCATTTCCTGTACGGAAGCGATAAATTTGATCGTTTAAAAGAGGATCAGTTCCTTCTAAAGTGGTATCATTGCGGAAATTGAGATTTTGAATACGGGTGTCTTCGGAAATGGAAGTATCTTCTTGATTAAAAGCCTGATCAGAGTTAGGATAAAATGCAGCTAAATACTCCCCTAGAGCATCTTGTTCTCCTGCCACTGCTAAACTTTTAGCGTTATCAGGTAAATTAGGATTATCTAAGTCTGCGAGTTTGACGACATTTTCAAAATAGAAAGAAGGATAACCGTCACCTCCACCAGCTAAAAAGTCCAGAATCACCATTTTATAGCTAGTATCAGGATTAACTTTAAATTCCCCATTAGAGAATATTACTTCTTTTGTACCATCTTCACGGTTTAAAACTAGGTTTTGGATTCTTTCTCCAGCCACTTCAACACCTGTTGCCAATCCATCATCATCACGGGTGAAGGAAATAGCTGTATTATCAGGATCAAAACTAAAGCTAAAACCGCCAATTTGTCCGAATTGTCCGGGGGTGACACCTGGCGCCCATTGTGCCACAAAATGCTCTGCTAAATCTTTGATGCCTTGGGCTGAAATATCAGCAACAGAGAGTTTATTATCAAAGCGTAAAGAGTTTTCAATGTCCAGTTGAGAAATATCTCCTTCTTCTTTGCCGACTGCTAGATTAGCTTGGGGAGGTAATTGAATTAACTCGTTTGTGCCACCATCAATGAAAGATACCCCAATTTGATCTCTGATACCGCCACCGTTTTTGACGGAAATATCAATTTCTAAACCGTATTGTTGAGCATACCAAAGATTAGCATCGGCGGTTAAGTTACCTAAGTTGGTTTCTTCAGTTCTAACACTGCTACGCAATCCGTTAAGCCATACTTCTGTATTACCAAAAATATTGCCGTCTGAGGAATTGATAAAGTTTCCTACGTTGTCAACAATTTCCACTAATTCAGCATCAGCAACGGCTTTTACTTGCTCAAAAGTAGTAATATTTTCTTCATAAAGTCGATCAACACCAGCAATATCCGTAGCAAAAGTACCGCTATCATCACCAATTGTAATGATTTGACCATCGGGATCAAATTCTACGATTAACTGTCCTAAATAACGATAATTAGGAGCGGTATTAATCAAATAAACGTCATTACCTTCGGCATCTTGAAATACTTGAGGATAAGGTTGTAATAATTCAGGAGGAGTTTGAGTTTCATCTTGGCGTAGAGGATCATCTGTATTTGCCATGACACGATGAGAACCACCACCCATGATAATATCAACATCAGTGAGTTTAGTTGCTAAAGCCTGTTCAATTTCAAACTGCTGTAAGTGAGTCATCAAGACAATTTTATTGATACCTTGATTAACTAACTCATCCACAAAAGGTTGAATATTGGCTGCCAAAAGTTGGGCGTTAACTTCAATGTCTCGACTGGTAGGATCAGTTAACATAGTGATACCACCGATATTGGCAATTTGTGGTAAGTAAGGCACAACAGCACCAATTACGCCAATTTGTTCACCATTAACATCGACAACGACACTTTGGGTTAAACTGTTGGGTAAGGGCGCTTCCCCAGATTCTACTACTAAATTTTTTAAATTTGAGCTATCGGTAGAATAGTCTAAGTTAGTAGCTAAATAAGGGAATAACGCACCTTGATAACCCGTATTAGGATCAATACCTACTCCTTGAATTTCTGTATTGGGAGCTAATACGTTATAAAACGTGCTAGGCCCTGCATCAAATTCATGATTACCAACGGCTGCAGCATCCCAACCTAATTCATTTTGAATTAATATATCTGCAATGCCTTGTTGTCCGTAAATATCAAGACTAGCATTAAAGAAAGGTCCAGCGATGAATAAATCACCAGAGGTTAATTTTAAGGTATTGATATATTGTGCATCTAAGGCATTCATTACCGCAGAAAAACCGATGGCATCTTGTAAGGCTGGAATACCAGCTTCTTGATCCGATGCGTGAAGTAGTTGTAAGGTAAAGTTTTTATTGGTATTTTCGAGAAATGCTAATTGTCCACCTTCGACTAATCCTTCCGTTGTAATGACTCCATCACGAAGAGAGTGAGCTTGAACATCAAATAAGAATAATGTTCCGGGGGTTTCATCAAATAAATTAGAAACATCAATAATACCTGAAGATTCCCAGTTTCCAATATCATCAGGGCGACCATCGGTTTGTCCTTCTGGTACAGCAGTCCGATCGATCTGACCAATACGAGTTAAGATACCTGTTTCGGGGTTTAATTCCCAAATAGAGGCTTCTTCTCCAGAAGTTTGACCAAATCCGCTAAAAGAGCGATCTTCCTGAATATATATTAAGCCGTTACTTGACCATTCGAGGTTATCAGGACTACGCAAACCAAAATCTGATCCCTCAAATTGACCATCTCCTGTGTCATCACCATCGTAAAAAATATCAACTTGGGCAGTAATATTATTCAAATCACCAAAGTCCACATCAATTTTATAAGTCGTACCCCAACTATCTTCAGGGAATAAACTATCACGCCCAGTGGAAGCTAATACGGCGATTGTACCATCTTGAGGATTAGTGGCAACGTCTTCAGGACGAGAAAACTTGAATGCACCGACAGCTTCGGCTAAAGCATCTTGTTTTTCTTGAGTGGCAAAACCTTGAGAATCATAACCCTCTGTATTTGCTAAATCAGGGCGGTAATAATCAATTTCCACAAAACTACCTGATCGACCTTGTGTAGTACCATTAAACTGACTAGGATCAATATCTCCATTATCAGCAGTCCAAACGTAGAGTTTGCCTTGAGCTAATCCATTGCGTACAAGAATATTAGCCCCTTCTCCTTGACCTTTTTCACCAATATATAGGAGTAAAGGAGCACCACCTCGATCATCGCCCACTAAGAGAGCAATTTTATCTGTTGTGCCAGTATCTAATTGGGTTACATTTTCCCATGCAGCACGTCCTAACCAAGGTAAAGCATAGAGGGTTTTTGTTTGAGGATCAAGGGCAAATTCTGTACCGCCCTCGGTTTCTTCCCCTGTGAAGAATAAACCATCGACTAAACCACGATTTTGACCAAATTGATTAGCCACAAGATAATGGGCTGAACAAAGACGATTTAAGCCCATAAATTCAAGATCTGAGGCTTCGTCCACTACTTCACCACCACGGTTAATAATGGTGTCATAAGCTAATCCAGCTCCTTCCAATTGACGGGTATCTTTGTTGATGTCAAAGAAACTAACTCTTCCTCCAGTTAATTGAGTACCATTAGCAAGAGTATAAGCATAACCGACACGGTTACTTAATTCATGGTTAGCTAACACTCGAATAGTATCATCATCGAAAGCAAATGCTCCTAAACCATCAAGAATACCGGGAGGAACATAGTATTGCTCAGAAGGGTTTGCGATAATCTCTCCTACGGTAAAAACAGGATCGACTTCAAAAGTTCCTAAACCTTGCATTTGGGCAGGTTGATTAGAAGGAGTAAATCCAGTATCTATTTCAAAAACATTTGTTGTGTTGCTAACTTCATTACTTACTACTAACAAGGGTTTACCATTAGGGCTATCTTGTGCATTGATAAAAGTTAAACCTTCAGGACCAGAATCTGTTAAATTAGTTTCAGGATCTTGTTCAAAGTCACGGGTATTAATATATTGGACAAATTCAGGAGTATTAGGATTACTAACGTTATAAACCATTACGCCACCAATACGCTCTAAACCAACGAAAGCATAAGTTTGTCCGTTAATAGTTCCCACTGTAACACCTTCAGGTTCTGGTCCTTTGTTATCACTGCGATTTTCAAAGTTATTATTGGAGTTATTAGCATTAAAGTAGTCAGGAAATGCTTGAGCGGTAATACGTTCTAAATCGTCTCCGCTATCGAAAACGAGATTACCTTCACTATCCCAAATACTAAATGATCTGCTACCAAAAGCATAAATTTCGTCAAAATCTCCATCCCCGTCGGTATCACCTAAAGTATTTGTTACCGTTAAACGTCCTAAATTTGCGTTTTCTTTTAATTCCGCCGCATTAGGAAAAGCCGTAGGATCTAGTACATAATTATCATTTCCCAATCGGATTTCTTCATTATAAATATCCCCTTCGTTAAAACCTTCTAAAATACCATCTCCAGTGGGGCGAACTCTTGAATCTCCTTCGTTAGCCGTGACGTAGTAAGTTTGACCATTAACAGTGTAGGATGCAATGGAATCAGGTTGATACATCCCAAAAACTGGTGCATTGCGAATATTAATTACATCATCTCGATCACTTGCATCTAAACCGTTAGATTGTACTTGAATAATACCTAAAGTAATGGGTTCGGGAGTATAATCATCATTAAGGGTAAATGTACCATCGCCGTTGAGGGTAATTCCAGCTACACCAAAATCATTATCGTTAATAACTGAGATAGTGTTATCTCCCATGTAAGCTAAGCCTTCGACTTTTTCTACCGTGTTGTAACCTGCTTTATTGAGATTTACATAGAGATTTTTGTTGATAAGATTGATACCTTGAGAAGTTAATTCTTCAGGAGTCATTTCGTCAACGGTTTTGAAAACTCCTCCTCCTAAGTCAATGGGTGCAGATTGGTTAGTAATATTAGTTGCACCATCTAAACTAAAGCGATAGACTTTCTTCTCAATGTTACTACGAGGATCGCTATCGATGGCATCATCGTCTCTTTCAACAACTAAAAATTCACCATTGCCAATATAAACCGCATCCCCAATTTTATCTGGGCGAGTGTTATCTTCTGTACCCAAATCACGGTTATCCATACGGTAGAGATATTCAGCCGTAGTGGTTTTTGTGGTAAGATCAAATTCGACAATACGGATGTTATTTAAACCATTTAACGCACTATTCCCTAGGGTTTCAGGGTTACGAATAGGACTTTGAACAAAAGCGTATAACTTGTTATTCTCTGTATCTAAGGCAACGGCTTCAAAACCTCTATTTTGTCTTCTTTGGGCGATAACCGCAGGTAAGGTTTCAATACCAAAATCTCCGACACTTCCTCCAGCCGCAACTCCAGTGCCTTCGGGTACAAAGCGATCAATTAAAGTACCATCGGTATTAAAATGGTAAATAGCAGGGCGATATTCATCCACCAGCCAAAAAGTGCCATCAGGAGCAACCACCATAGCTTCTAAATCTGCTCCAAATCGGTCAAGAGCGATGACATTATTATTTAAATCAACAGGGATTTCATCATTATAGGGAGTTTTACCCGTACCATCATTAATATTAATATTAGGTAAACCTGTAATGGGAGTGCCATCGGCTTGTTTAATACTAATTCTATCGGTGATAGTAACTTCTCCCGTAGTTTGATTTAACTCAAATCGAATTATCTCAGGGCTAAAATCAGGGAGTAAGAAAGGGCGTAAACTTCCAGTGGGTTCACCATTAGGTCCTCGATCAGTATGGGTGATATACTTAAGTTTCCCATCGGCGGTTTTACCTTCAAAAAATAAACCAGAGAAACCACCTAAGAGAATTTCTTGATTACCAACAGTTGTACCAATGGAGGGTAAGTTGTTAATTTCATAGGTTTCCAGTGTACTAGAATTAAAACTATGATCTTTAAATCCTAAAGGTAAAATACTTTCAACGGTAGCTGTGGCAATATCCACAACGGCGATGGCATTATTTTCTTGTAACGTTACCCATGCTTTAGTACCGTCTCCAGAAAAAGCGATATACTCAGGTTCAACATCTTGAGCTACAGTAGCATTAGGTCCAAAAATACGGACACCATCATCACGAAGTTGATCAATTTGACTATTAAAAGCAGTAAAAGTAGCTTGTTGTAATGTGGCGTTAGCTATTCCTCCACTAATATCAATTATACTAATTGAACCTTCAGGATCAAAGCTATAATCTTCGCTAGGCTCACCTTCATTGGCACTTAAAACTTTAGTACCATCAGGAGTAAATGTCACCATATCAGGTAAAAAGCCGACAGTTTGCTTACCCAAAAATTCCCCTGTGGAAGTATTAAAAAACTGTACTTCTCCTCTAGCTTGATTACCCGTAGCAGTTTCTTTGATAGCTAAGGCAACGGCGACAACTCCTTCGCTAACAGTACCTTTTTTACCTACTGCAACGCTATTAGGTATCAATTCAAAGCCGTTGGTTACTGCGGAAATATCTAACGCTAAATCGCCAATTTTAGTAGGATTTGTGGCATTAGCGAGGTTTAAAATTTCAACAACATCACCAGCGACAATAAATAATCTTTTACTAAGAGAATCAAAAGCGGGGATTTCTGCACCATTATCACTGGCAAATCTACCAATAGGATTGAGATTAATTGTCATTGTAATTCTTGCGATGGCTAATTATTTATTTTACAAGCCATAATTTGACTTGATTCCATCTCCAAAATAACCTAAATAAATTAAGAGAATATTAAGTAAATAATAAGGAATAGTTAACCTCCACCATAAACACTAATGAATTTATTTTATTAGCTCTAAATTATGATTCAAGACAATTAAAATAATTTAGGATTGCTATAGTCATTTATTAAAAAAATCTAACTAAAAATTATGTTTATTTCTTACGCTCAAAACTTTGAAGATGTTTTATTAAATCGTATTTTTAAAAATCAAGAAAAAGGTTTTTATATTGATATTGGTGCGCATCATCCTATTTATGATTCAGTTACTAAGGCTTTTTATGAAAAAGGATGGACTGGTATTAATATTGAACCAGTGCCTAAATTTTTTCATTTACTTGAAAAGGATCGCCCTAAGGATCTTAATCTTAATATAGCCATTAGTGATCAACAAGGAGAATTAAATTTTTATGAATTATTAGATACTGGTTTGTCAACTTTTGATAGAGAAATGACTGAAAAACTGGTTAAAAAAAATAGTTTTTCTGTACAGGAATATCCTGTTATAATGAAGACATTAGGTGATGTTTGTAGTCAATATATTAATCAACCTATTGACTTTTTAAAAATAGATGTAGAAGGCTGGGAAGAAAAAGTAATTTTAGGCCATGATTGGCAAAATTTTCGTCCAAAAATTGTTCTTTTAGAAGCAACTATTCCTAATTCTTCTATTAGAAAAGAAACTAATATTTCTGATTTTTTAAATAATTATAATTATCAACATATTTATTTCGATGGTTT
Organism: Cyanobacteria bacterium CG_2015-22_32_23; assembly: GCA_009993045.1. Lineage (GTDB taxonomy): Bacteria > Cyanobacteriota > Cyanobacteriia > Cyanobacteriales > Cyanobacteriaceae > Geminocystis. The sequence goes on along the minus strand of JAACUG010000038.1, from coordinate 10,687 downwards.
AAATGATTTTTATTTAGCCGAAGAATTTTCCCACTGGAAGAATTTTTTTACAACTCCTGTTAATGTATTTGATAAATTTATTTGTTTTTCGGAATATGACCAAAAACATTATATTAGTAATTTAGAAAATAATATTAAAATTAAAGATAAAGAAACAAACAATTTAATATTTAACGTTAGTAATTTAGAAAAAAATATTCATATTAACAAAAATGAAAAAGAAGATTTAATCTTTCAAATCAAACATTTAAAAAAAATTTTATTAGAACAACAAAAATTAATAGATCAAAATAATAGTGAGATTTTAAATACATATAATATGATGGCAAAACATGAGCAAAAAATAATTAATTTAGAAAATATATTAGAAAATTTAGGCATAGAATTAGAGCAAAAAAAAGAACTAATTAAAGTAATAGAAAATACATTAGAAAATTTAGGCATAGAATTAGAGCAAAAAAAAGAACTAATTAAAGCAATAGAAAATACATTAAAAAATTTAGGAATAGAGTTAGATCAAGAAAAAGAAATGATTAAAGCTATGGAAAGTAGTAAATTTTGGAAACTTAGAAAAAAATGGTTTAAAGTTAAAGAAAAAATAGGTTTACCTATCGATTCATAGTAACAAATAACATTCTTAAATTGTATATTTTAAACACTTAAATAAGTTTGACAAAATATTTATAACAGACTTAAATCTCTTGTTTTAATAAAAATAAGGATGATTATTTCTTTTGATTAAAAGTGATAAATTTTATAGCTTCACTGACATTATCTAAACTTGAATTTGAGAGAAGATTTGGGTTAAGATAATTCAATTCTGATGATACTCTTTTAATTATGCGATTGAGACTAGACTGACATCTATATTGACAAACTTGGGTAGCAAAATCAACAATAGCTTGGGCGTATAATTGAGGATGATGATCAGTTTCTAAGATTTTCTTCCCTTCTATTCCCTTGTTTTTATATTCTTGGGGATTATCTAAGAAATTTTGTAAATGTTGATGAATATCGTATATTTCATGATCATATCTGACAAAAGCAACGGCAGAAGGGTTTAAATTACCATACCAACCAATTTTGGTGACAAGGGAAGGTAAACTATGACTCCAAAGGCGCAATTGACTTCCTGATGCTTCTCCCATGGTAGGGTAACGTAAATTAATTCCTAGATGGGAATTTGATAAAGCTAAATCTAATTCTTTATGGGAGACAAAACCATGTATGGTAACTAATTTTTCTAAACCTAATATTTCAATTTGTTTTTTGACATATTTTTCATCCCACAATTGTCCATAAATATTTAAGTGAAAACTATCTTTTTGTTTAAATTCAGATAATGCTTGTAAGATTGCATCTAAACGCCGATTTTTACCAATAAAACCGAAAATAATTAATTTATAGGGTTTTTCTTGGTTTTGTTCATTATGATCAGAAATAAACTCATTATTAACGTAGGGTAAAGGAGTATATGCTGTTAACCATTGATTTTCTTGAGAAAGGGAAAGATAAGTATTCCTATTATGGCTAATAACTCCCAAAGCATTTTCTAACACTAAAGGAGTAAGGGGATAATTTTCCGCCATAAACTCCATGGAATAATGACCATTAAGAAATAATCTAGCGTTTTCTCCTCCTTCTTGTCCATAGGTATCCTTCATTTGTTGAATGTAATTATTTTTATCAGAATTTAACATATAGAAAAAATCCTGTAACTTTTCATCATGCAAAATTACTATACCCGTAAATTGTCGGCTAATGTGCCATATTTCTCCATGAAAACTAGCATTATTACCAATATGATAAATGTTGACATCTCCTTGATTTAATTCAAACCACGGCATTTCTTCTAATTTATATTGTTTAACAGAAGCATACTTTTCTATTTCTTGACTCCATTCCTGTTGATTTGTCCAAAGAGTTACATTCGCTTTACTTTGTAAATAAGGAATTATTCTTTGGGTATAATTAGCTATATCTGTTTTTTTTGGTGGTAAGGGTGAAAACCAATTTATTCTCATATTGTTGTTAATTTTTCCACTACATTTGACCAAGTAATATTTAAAGAGTCATAATACTTTCTGGCATTTTTCCCCATTATGGTTGATTTATTACGATTTTCCCATAATTGATCCATTGCCTCTGCCAAAGCTGATGGATTAGACTCCGCAATAATGCCTGTTTCTTGATTTATCAAAAATTCTAAAGGACCGCCTGAATCACTACAACTAATTACAGCTTTTGATGATAACATTCCTTCTAAGGTTACATAGCCATAATCTTCGTCAAAGGGAGGGTATATTACCCCCAAACATTCGGCGTAATATTTTAATTTTTCTTCTTCGGAAATTCTACCTAAAAAAATCGCCTGATGAGATATACCTAGTTTTTCCGCCATTTCTCTCAATTCTTGATCATATTTTCCATCATCAGCACTCCCCGCAAAAATAACTTTTACCGAGTGATGAGTTTTGGCGATCGCCTCTAAGATTAATTCTTGTCTTTTAATTTTCGTCAAGCGACTGGGGAAAAAAAAGTAACTTTGGGAATTATGAGAATAAAATCCATGAGCATTTTTAGGAGGATGATAAAGAGGAGTTGAATCAACATTATTAAATTTTTTCAGTCTTTTTGCTACATTTTGAGAATTAGCATAGATTTTACGACACTCGTTAAAAGCATTATTATCACCATTAATAATAGTATCTCGAATTTGCTGTCCGTCTGGATTATATTGTAAACCACACACAGGATTATTCCATAAATCATAGGCATCTCGATGTTGATGTAACAACCAAACTACCTTATGAGGATGAGGAGTTAAATAAGCTGGAAATTTCAAAGGAATAACAAGATCGATTTTTTGCCCACAGGATTCTGTAACATCTAAAAGACGAAACATTAACATTGTGTCTAAAATTCTTTGATTGGGATAAGTTTTAAAAGGAATAGTGACTAACTCAGCCTCATAACCAAATTCCTTTAAGGCTTTTACTAAAGATTCTGCATGAATTTCTGCTCCTCCCATGATAAAAGGTGCAGATACCGAAAGAACTACAATTTTCATGGTTTATATCCTATCACAGCGTAATCTTGAGAACAATAAAAGTATTCATTAAATCGCTGTGCTAATTCTCCTCCATCGATTTTTTGATCTGATATAGGATGAAGATTCATAATTTCTACATTGATAAAGCCTATTGATTCTACCAAAAATTTGATCATTACACTAGGTAAAGGATTACGGTGGGTAGGATCAATATAAAAATTACGACTTCCTACTAAGACATTATCAGGATTTGGTGTTTCAAAAATAATTAATCCTCCAGACTTCAAAGTGCGTAAACTTTCAGCTAATAATTCCCATAAAATATTAAACGGTAAATGTTCAATCAGATGAAACCCTGTAATTAAATTTAAACTTTCCTTAGATAAAGACTTTAAATAATCCACACAATCTTGATTAATAACATCAAATCCTCTAGCACAACATTCACTTACCATTATTTTATTAAGATCAATACCCTTCGCACTATATTTATAGTCTTTTAATACTTCTAACCATTCTCCCCTTCCGCATCCAATATCTAAAATTTGAGACTCTAAACTATCAATATTTAATTTTTGTAATAAAGATAAATAATCTCTTTTTTGTTGTTCTTTAATATCTTCTCTTTTTCCTCTAAATTTATTTTCTAAAGCTAAATAAAAACTATCTAAATAATTAATTTTTCCTTTACCTATTTTTTTGATTTGTTGATTTAATACTTTTTTATTTTTATTCCCTGATAATTGATTTAAAAATATATTTATTAACTGTTTTTGTTGAATTAAATCTTCCTGAAAATAAATAGTTTTATAAAAAATATCTTCTTGTTTTTGTTCTAAATTGTTAGTTTTGACATTATATTTTTGTTCTAAGCTATTAATTTTTTCAGTGTGTTTTTGCTCTAAATTGTTTATTTTTTCACTATATTTTTGTTCTAAATTGTTTATTTTTTCACTATATTTTTGTTCTAAATTATTTATTTCTTGACTGTGTTTTTGCTCTAAATTATTTATTTTATTTTCTAAATTTTTATATTTATTTTGAAAATCTGAACTAATAAATTTAACAGTATTTAACTCCTCTTGAGAGGTAGAAGTAATGGACTTTATTTGTTCCAAAATTATTTGATTAAGTTTAACAGATTCTTCTAAAGCACTTAAAATATTAAAATTTACTTCTCTTTGATCTTTAAATAAAAAATTGAAAATCTTAAAAAAAATAATGCCAAAAGGTTTAAGTAATATAAAAGGAAATTTATTTAAAGAATTAGGCCAACTATCTCTTGTTTCAGCCCTTGATTTTGCAGTATTAATAAAGCCTTGAAAATATTTAATTTGTTCTTGAATATTAATCCAAATAACATTTTCTTGAGAATATAAAGTTGTTTGAGCTTGTAAAAAGTTCATTTCAGAGATAATTTTTCCCTTAATTTCTCTGTTATTAATACTCGGAATATTAATTTCTAACATAGGTAATGTTTATTTTAAATTGATTAATTAGAGGTTGTATAATTTTTAATTTATTCACAAGACTCTAATTAAATTTTAATCAAAAGAAGACATGAAATCATGATTAAAATTAGTAAATAAATCCTGAGTTTATTAGTAATTCTATGGGCAACTCAGGTTAAAATTATACAAGATTTGATAACATTTATCTAAAAAAATAGAATATCTTTTCAAAAAAAATACTATGATGATAATGTGCTTAATGCCGTATCAGCATTCCCTTGCAGTGAGATAAAGTTATCAAAAGGATCTAACCAATTTCGTCCGAATACTTCTCCAGTACTTCCACTATAAGCATTGATTTCACCTTGAGTGTTAATAGATTGAGAAAATAAATCAGCACTGGCAATTTTGTTCCGTAATACAATAATATCTTGATTTTGAGCACCTAACGCTACTTCTAAAGCGAAAGTTGCAAGGGTAACACCACCATTATTAAGTTGAGTTGTCCAAAAGTTTAAACCACTTGCTTCTGCGTCTCTACCGAAGGCAAAGTTATAAACTTGATTCACTTTATCACTATTACTAAGACCACCAAATAAACGATTAGCCTCCGCTGAATTACCAAAATCATTAACGATTCGATCATAGGTAGTTTGCTCATTCCCTGTCAGAATATCTCCACTACGAGGAGAATAATTCACGTTTCCGTTTCCTAGGGTTTGATTCCAAAAATTAACACCACTAGGATCAGCAGGGCGACCATAATAGGCTACATAAGCAATCTGTGCCGTTCCTTGTTGTAAAGTTAATGGACTGGTATTTGTGCTGGTGGGATTATCTTGAAGATAGTTAGCAGCAATACTATAGTCATATCCAGTATTTGATAAGTTTTCAATTTGAACAAATCCTCTACCTGTTTCAACGGGTACATTGATAAAGCCCGTTTGTCCGATGACTTCTTTTTGTGTTAGCAGTAAATCTCTGGTATCAAAAATACCGTTACTATTGGTATCATCAAAAACCTTAATATTAAATTGAGAATCACTAACATTAGTTGTTATTTGACCGAAAATTGTTCCATTAGCTGAAGTTGTATATTCAATAGCATCAAATTGTCTGTTTTGAGGAAAGGTAGTAATACCTCTAAGGAAATCCGAAAAAAAACGTTGATTATTGGGTGATAAATTAATGGCAGTTTGTGTGGAAGATAATCCTTCTGTCATAGTTAGGGAAAGATCGTAATCAATGCTGTTACCGTCAAATCGAACTACTTTCACAAAATAATCTGAAGCAGTCTCGATTCTTTTAATTACTTCTTCCTGTGTCCCTGTTCTACTTGATCCGTCAAGTAAAGAGTCAGTAGCGTCTAATATGCCATTAAAGTTACTGTCTTCATATAATTCTATATCCGCATCTCCTCCAATTATGTTAAAGAGATTTACATTAATGACAGAATCATTATTTTCTAAACGAAAAAAGAAAGTATCATTATTGTCTAACTGAGTCAGATTTCCACTGGAGGTAAAAAAATCCCCATCAATTACCCCGAAATTAAAATTAGCCATAATAAAAATTGTCTTAATAAATTAAAATGCTAGGTTTAAATAGCATAGTAAAAGCGTAGCACAAAAAAATTAAATTAAGGGAAGTTGCAATAATTTGATACATTAATATACTTAACTTTTATTTACTACTATTAGTTAACATTTGCAATTTATATAAACTGGCATATAAACCATTTTCTGTTAATAATTGATCATGACTACCTGACTCGATTAATTCTCCATTTTTTAATACTAAAATTTTGTCAACATTACGAATAGTAGAAAGACGGTGAGCGATAATAATAGCAGTTTTATTGACTAAAAGTTTGTCTAAAGCTGCTTGAGTATCTGCTTCTGTTGCTACATCTAAACTAGAAGTTGCTTCATCTAAAACTAAAATATTAGGGTTACGAATAGCGACTCTAGCGAAGGCTAAAAGTTGTTTTTGTCCTCCTGAAAGATTCGCACCTCTTTCTCTTAATTGAGTATCATATCCTTGGGGTAATTTATCAATAAATTTATCAATATTAGTAATTTTTGCTGCTTCTTGAATCTCATTAAAACTATATTCTTCTCCTAATGTTATATTTCGTTGTACGTCTCCCACAAAGATAAAACTTTCTTGTAAAATAACGCCGATATGACTTCTTAATTCTGCTTGAGTAATATCTCTGATGTCGATACCATCTACTAAAATTCTTCCTTGAGTTGGTTCATATAATCGACAAAGTAACCTAATTATAGAGCTTTTTCCCGCACCTGTAGGCCCTACTAAAGCGATTTTTTCCCCAGGGTTAATAGTAAAGTTGAGATTTTTTAAGACATATTCATCGGGTTTATAACCAAACCAGACATTTTCAAATTTTATCTCTCCAATTTTTTCTTGTTTTGCGTTAATGTCGAAGCTAATATTGTTGTCAGAGTCTTTAATTTCTAAAGGAATACTCATTAATTCGGTGATTCTTTCAATGGCGGTAAATCCCGACTGAAACATAGTAAATTTATCGGCAAATTGTCGCAAAGGATCAAATAATCGTTGAGAATAAAGAATAAATGCTGATAATACTCCGAAGCTGAGTTTATCTTCTAAAACGAATAATCCTCCTAACCATAATACTCCAGCTATGGCCACTAAAGAAATCCATTCCAAAGTTGCAGAAACAGCCGAATCATGAAAAATAGTTTTATCAACAGCAACTCGATAACGCTCATTAGCAATATGGAACATTTCACTGTTATATTTTTCTCGTCGAAATAATTGCACAATATTGATACCAACAACGTTTTCTTGCAACATGGAGTTAAGTACAGATAATTCTTCCCTAGCGACATAATTGGCTTTACGGTATTGTCTTTGAAAATAAATAATCAAAGCGGTAACAGGAATTAACATCAAAACTAACATAGAAGCTAATTGCCACTGTAACGTAAACATCGTCAAAATAATTACAAAAATAGCCACTAAATCGCTAAGAATACCGATAGCGCCCGTAGCGAAAACATCCCCCAAGGCTTCTACATCATTAGTAATTCTTGTAACTAATTTACCGACAGGAGTTTTATGGAAAAAACTAGCACCTAAAGAAATGACATGATTAAATAAATCTTCCCGAATAAATGCAGTTATTTCTTGTCCAACTTTTTGTACTAAAAATCCTTGCCATGCTTGAAAAATAGTTCTAATAATAATCGTAAAAAGTAAAATAAAACCTAACAAATTTAAGCCATTGGAGATAGAATAAGAATTTAAAAATGACCATGTAGGTTCTTTTCTTAACAGTGAAATAGCTTGACCAATAAGTAAAGGTTGTACTGCTCCAGCTAAGGATAAAGGAACTAATAAAACTAAAGATATTAATAAAATAGATGAGTTTCGTTTAGCATAAGGGGCAATTTTTAATAATAATCCCCAGTCATTTTCTTTGGTTTTTATATTCATTAATTAATGTAAAATTACCTGATTATTATAAGTTAATTATACCTTTTATTAGGTAGAAAGAAATAATAAAAATTTGACAACATTTATCTAAAAATTTGTCTCTACTAATTCCTAACTACTCATTCCCTGTTATGTTAAAATATTTTAAGCTGAAGAATTGCTGAATATATTTAAAATCCATACATTAAATTTAATTACCCGTGACTATAGCAGATAACATCATTTCTAAAGAACAAGATCAATCCACCACTGACAATGATTCTACCATTGATATTCAACGTCAAATGATCGCTATTCTTGATTTTGGTTCTCAATATTCAGAATTAATCGCCCGTCGCATCCGAGAAACTGAGGTTTATTCTGAAGTTATTTCTTATCGCACTACTGCTGAAAAACTCAAAGAAATTAACCCCAAAGGCATTATTCTTTCAGGTGGCCCTAGTTCGGTATATGATGATTATGCTCCTGTTTGTGATCCTGAAATTTGGCAACTAGGCATCCCTATTTTAGGGGTTTGTTATGGTATGCAACTAATGGTTAAACAATTAGGCGGTAAGGTTGAAAGATCAAAAAGAGGCGAATATGGTAAGGCTTCTTTACATATTGATGATCCTACGGATTTACTCACTAATGTAGAACAAAATTCTACCATGTGGATGAGTCACGGTGATTCTTGTACTCAACTTCCTGATGGTTTTAAAATTCTCGCTCATACTGATAATACCTCCTGTGCTGCGATCGCCAAACATCAAGAAAAACTGTATGGAGTGCAATTTCATCCAGAAGTAATACATTCTGAGTACGGTACAGCATTAATTCGTAATTTTGTTTATCATATCTGTGGTTGTGAACCAATATGGACAACCAAAACTTTTGTGGAAGAGTCTATCAAAGAAATTCGAGCCAGAGTGGGGGATAAACGAGTATTATTAGCATTGTCTGGTGGTGTGGATTCTTCTACCCTTGCTTTTTTGCTCCATGAAGCTATCGGAAATCAACTTACTTGTATGTTTATTGATCAAGGTTTTATGCGCAAAGGTGAACCAGAAAGGCTGGTAGAAATTTTTGATAACCAGTTTCACATCAATGTTCAATACGTTAATGCAAGAGATAGATTTATTGATAAACTAGCAGGAGTAACAGATCCAGAAGAAAAACGTCGCTTAATTGGTCATGAATTTATCCAAGTATTTGAGGAAGAATCTAACCGTTTAGGACCTTTTGACTATTTGGCTCAAGGTACATTATACCCCGATGTGATCGAATCAGCCGATACCAATGTAGATCCTAAAACTGGTGAAAGAGTTGCGGTAAAAATTAAGAGTCATCATAATGTGGGTGGTTTGCCAAAAAATCTACGGTTTAAATTAGTCGAACCTCTGCGGAAATTATTTAAAGATGAAGTACGCAAAGTAGGTAGATCTATTGGACTCCCTGAAGAAATCGTCTCCCGTCATCCTTTCCCTGGCCCTGGTTTAGCTATTCGCATTTTAGGAGATGTCACGGCGGAAAAATTAAATATCCTTCGTGATGCTGATTTTGTCGTTAGGGATGAGATCAAAAAATGGGATATGTATCATGATTTTTGGCAAGCATTTGCGGTGTTATTACCTGTTAAAAGTGTTGGTGTTATGGGAGATAAACGAACCTATGCTTTCCCTGTGGTTTTGCGTTTAATCACCAGTGAAGATGGTATGACTGCGGATTGGTCAAGAGCACCTTATGATTTATTAGAAGCTATATCTAATCGCATTGTTAATGAGGTAAAAGGGGTTAATCGTGTTGTTTATGACATTACTTCTAAACCTCCAGGTACTATAGAATGGGAATAGTATCTTTCTCCGTGGGTTATGGTGACTTTTCCCACAACTTGAGGAAGGAAAACAAAATTATTAATTATTCATTAGCCATCATTCATTATGTTTTTATTTGGACTCGGAGACAAAAAATCAACTTTACCTAATCCTTCCGAAGCGTTACCCGGAAGAAGTAAGACAATGCCTATTCCTTCTCAACACTACGTTAACGGTAATTCCATGAAGCCGCCTTATCCTGAAAATATGGAAGTAGCAATGTTTGGTATGGGTTGTTTTTGGGGGGCAGAAAAAAAATTCTGGCTACTAGAAAAAGGCATTTATCTCACTGCGGTGGGTTATGCTGCTGGTTTTACCCCAAATCCTACCTATGAAGAGGTTTGTAGTGGTAGAACTGGTCATAATGAGGTGGTAAAGGTGGTTTATGACCCTAAGATTATTTCTTATGAAACTCTTTTAAAAGTTTTCTGGGAAAATCATAACCCAACTCAGGGAATGCGTCAAGGAAATGATAAAGGTACTCAGTATCGCTCAGGTATTTATACTTATTCTGATGAGCAACAAATCCTAGCAGAAAAATCCAAAACTCTATTTCAAGAGGAGTTAAAAAAAGCAGGTTATGAGGAAATTACTACGGAAATTATTTCCGCTCCTGAATTTTATTTTGCTGAGGGTTATCATCAACAATACCTTGCTAAAAATCCTAATGGTTATTGCGGATTAGGTGGTACTAATGTTTCTTGTCCTTCTTTTAATTAAATAGGGGTTGCTGAAAAAGTCTGAGGAAGGGGTAGGGCAAAGGGCAAAGGGCAAAGGTTTTAATGGTTTTGATTTTTGAAATTAGAGTTTGTAACTGTATAATACTACCCTGTTTTTTGAGCAAAAAT
>JAACUG010000037.1 GCA_009993045.1 Cyanobacteria bacterium CG_2015-22_32_23 | reverse complement strand
AAGTGAACGTCCATCCCATGAAGAGTGGGAACTTGACTCATTGATCAAGTTTGAGTAAGTTTCATAGAGCGGCTTACGGCACGACATTTTTAAGGTAAACATTAAGATAAATCCAATTTCAGGGAAAATAGGAGTTTAAAGACTATAATCTATGAATAAGAAACACCTATTAATTAAAGAAAATGAGTAAAAACGCACCTGTAAATATTGGCATTGAAGAAAAAGATAGAAAACATATCGCTGATGGATTATGTCGTCTTTTAGCTGATACTTATACATTATATTTAAAAACACATTATTTTCACTGGAATGTTACAGGATCACTATTTAACTCTTTGCATTTAATGTTTGAACAACAATACACCGAATTAGCCTTAGCTGTGGATAGTATTGCGGAAAGAATTAGAACTTTAGGATATACCGCACCGGGTAGTTATAGTGAGTATGGGGAATTATCTTCCATTGAAGAAACGAGAGAAGTTCCTAAAGCCGAAGACATGGTAAGGTTATTAGTAGAAGGTAATGAGGCTGTAGTTAGAACTGCTAGAAGTGTATTTCCTGTGGCGGAAAAAGCTAGTGATGAATCCACTGCTGATTTATTAACTCAAAGAATGAGTCTTCATGAAAAAAATGCTTGGATGTTGAGAAGTAATCTTTAATGTTTTCTTTCCTGACAAAAAATAACTAATTTTTAACTCCATGACTACTGATACATTTTTATACCGTTATCCTCCTTTAATATCAGGCATTTTAAAAAAAAGATATAAACGCTTTTTAGCAGATATTGAGTTAAAAACAGGGGAATTAATTACGGCTCATTGTGCGAATACTGGTCCGATGTTAGGATTATGTGAAGTAGGTAGTCATGTAATGGTATCAAAAAGCGATAACCCTAAGCGTAAATTGGGTTACACATGGGAAATGATAGCTGTAGGGGAAAATAATCCTGTGTGGGTGGGAATTAATACGGCTTTGCCGAATCGTATTATTAAACTAGCTTTACAACAACAATTGATTTCTGAGTTAGCTTCACAATATAGTCAAGTAAAAAGTGAGGTAAAATTTGGTCATGATGGCAAAAGTAGAGTTGATTTTGTGTTAACTGGGGATGAATTTCAACCGCCAATTTATGTGGAAGTAAAAAATACTACCCTTGCAGAAAAAGGGGTTGCTTTATTTCCTGATACTGAAACCACCAGAGGTCAAAAACACTTACAAGAATTAATGGCATTGTCAAAACAGACTAAGGCAGTAATGTTATATTTTATCAGTCGAGAAGATTGTGAGACTTTTGGGGTAGGAAAACAATATGATTCCACCTACGGAGATTTATTTCATCAAGCTATTAACAAAGGAGTTAAAATTTTACCTTGTCGTTTTCAAGTTCTTCCTGAAGGGGTAAAATATCTAGGAATGGCAAAAATAATATTATGATTTCGGCTTTCTTTGCGTAAAAACTGAGATACGGTACAATAGGAATCTATTTTCAAATTTAGTCCATAACAAGACGAATAGTACTTCAGTGAACTATAAAATTTTCAGTGAGGCTAGAAGATAGGAAAGAGGAGATAGGAGGTAATAGTAAGAATTGATTTTAACATTAGTCAAATTGATTTTCAGTAATTATTTAGGCTTATTTAATTATTTTTGGTAGATAAAATTTGCCCAACTATTACTTTTATTTTACAAGTTTTTTTACAGTTTATGGATGGTAATAATAGTTTATGAAATTTATTGATCAAGTCGAGGTAGAAGTAGAAGCAGGAAAAGGTGGTGATGGTATTGTAGCCTTTCGTAGAGAGAAATACGTCCCCGCTGGTGGCCCTTCTGGGGGTAATGGTGGTAGAGGTGGTTCTATACTTTTTAAAGCAACGACTAAGCTACAAACATTGTTAGACTTCAAATATGCTCGTCGTTTTAAGGCTGATGATGGTGGTAGAGGTGGACCAAACAATTGTACTGGTGCAGCGGGGAAAGATCTTATATTAGAAATTCCTTGTGGTACTATGATTTATGATTCGGAAACCGAAGAAGTAATTGCGGATTTAATTAATCCTGATGATACATTTTTGATTGTTAAAGGAGGTAAAGGTGGTTTAGGTAATCAACATTTTTTGAGCAATAGTAATCGTGCTCCTGAGTATGCTTTACCGGGGCTTGAAGGGGAAATAAAACAGTTACGCTTAGAATTGAAACTTTTGGCAGAAGTGGGCATTATTGGGCTTCCTAATGCTGGTAAATCCACTCTTATTTCGTCTTTATCTTCTGCTAAACCCAAAATTGCTGATTATCCTTTTACTACTCTTATACCTAATTTGGGTGTGGTGCGTAAACCCACAGGAGACGGTACTGTTTTTGCTGATATTCCAGGGTTGATTGAAGGCGCTTCCGATGGCATTGGTTTAGGTCATGATTTCTTACGACATATTGAACGCACCCGTGTTTTAGTTCATCTTGTGGATGTTAACTCTAATGATCCTATTCATGATTACCAAGTTATTCAAGCTGAATTATCCGCCTATGGTCGAGGATTGTGCGATCGCCCTCAAATAATTGGTTTAAATAAAATAGATTCTATGGATGAAGAAAGTCAACAATATATTTTGAAAGAATTTCAGGGTATAAGTAATGATCCTATTTTCTTGATTTCGGGTGTAGCTGGGACAGGTTGCAATGCTCTTTTACAAGCTGTGTGGAATCAATTAGATTTGATGAAAGAAGACGCTGTTAAAGAAATTAGCTTTTTAGAAAGTTTACATTCATAACTTTTACTTGACAAAATACATATTTTATGCTATGAAATCAGAACCTGCCATCGCTACCATTGGATTAACGAAACGATTTGAAAAACATATCGCCGTCAATGATGTAGATTTACAAGTAAAAAAAGGTGATGTTTATGGTTTAATAGGGCCTAATGGTGCAGGAAAAACTACTTTGATTCGGATGTTAGCGGCGGCGGAAACTCCCACCAAAGGCGAAATTTACCTTAATGGCGATCGCTTACTTATAGATGACAGCAACCGTTATTTAAAGCAATATTTAGGCTATCTTCCCGATGATTTTCCTTTGTATGATGACTTGACAGTAATAGACTATTTAGAATATTTTGCGAGATTGTATAAGTTAAAACAACCGTGGCGCCGTCGTAGAATACAAGAAGTTTTGGAGTTAGTCAACCTTGAATCGAAAGTAAATTCATTGATTGCTACTCTTTCTCGTGGCATGAAACAACGATTAAGTTTAGCGCGCACAATTATCCATCAACCGATTATTTTACTCTTAGATGAGCCAGTTTCGGGATTAGATCCTATTGCGAGGATGGAATTTCGAGAAACTATCAAAACATTACAAGAAGCAGGAATGACGATTATAATTTCCTCTCATGTGTTGTCAGATTTAGCAGAATTATGCACATCAGTGGGTATTATGGAATTGGGTTGTTTAGTAGAAAGTACTTCTTTACAGAATTTATATAGTCGTCTTAGTCGTCAGCAAATAATTATTAAAATCTTAGGAGAAGGGGAGAAATTAGAAGTAGAATTGCGTAACTGTGACACGGTAAAAGCATGGGAAAAATCACCTGATGGCGAAACAATTAAGGTAGAATTTACTGGTGATAATCAAGATAGTGCTAACTTATTAAAAAGTTTAATTGATGCTAATATTCCTGTGAGTAATTTTCATTGTCAACAGGAAGATTTAGAGACTATTTTCTTAAAATTAGGACATAAACAAGTATCTTAAATAATTAGTTAATTTTTAAAAGTAGCATCTTATGTTAAATATCTCAGTTTTTAATATCAGGCAAAGATTTTTTCAAAACATATAACCAGATTAAACCAAAAATGCCAAAAGCGATCGCACTTAAACTAACAATTTGAGCAATACGCAAAAAACCTAACATTAAACTATCAATTCTAAAGCCTTCAATCCATACTCTACCAAGACTATAAGCGATTAGATAAATTAGAGAAATAGTACCAGTTTTTAATTTATTGTTATTTTTAATACTCCAAAAAAAGAGAATAATTAATAATGTAAAAACGCCGATATTCCAAAGAGATTCATATAAAAAAGTAGGATGAAAATACTCAAAATTAAGATACTGAATCGGGCGATTATTAACAGGAATATATAACTTCCAAGGCAAATTTGTCGGAATACCAAAGGCTTCTGAATTAAAAAAATTTCCCCATCTTCCAATAGCTTGTCCTAAAATTAAAGAAGGTGCAATAACATCAGTTAATTGCCAAAAAGATTGACGGTTAATCTTAGCAAAAATTAAAGCAGAAATAACACCACCAATAATAGCGCCATGAATGGCAATTCCTCCTTGCCAAATTGCAATTATATCTTGAGGATGTTGAGCATAATTTTGCCACTCAAATAAGACATAATAAATTCTAGCGGCAGGAATCGCACCAATAACTAACCAGATAACTAAATCACTAATTAATTCAGGATCAATATTACGATATTTTCCTAATTTTTGCGAGAGAAAAACACCAATTAATACTGCTGAAGCAATTAAAAAACCATACCATCTTAAACTAATAGGTCCAATTTCAAATAAAATAGGACTAGGGGATTGAAATGTAAAAATAAAAAAATTCATAATTTATGGTGAGTAATTTATTGTCAATTATTTTTATTCATCAATATAAAAACGATAAAAAAGATAGTCATTTTTAAACTCATGATTATCTGTGACATGATGAATAATTTTTAAGTCAATTAATTCTTGTGCTAATCGGATAGCTTCTGATTTTGATAAGATATATTTTTTCTCCATCCATTGTACTACTTCCGAGGCAATAAAACATTGATTATAAGTAGTTAAATGATACTTTCTATCTTTAATTTCTATTCTCTCATTTCCACGCATATCATTAACTAATTTGATAATATGTTCATCATATAAATTGATTAATTTATTATTCTCTAAACGCACTAAATGATTTCGTAAACAAGTTTCTAAAAAAATCCAGTCATAATCACCATTATTATTAAACCATTCTTTAGTGATTTCTAAGGAGTCTTTTGGAGTAACTTTAAAACGCATTAGTAACAATGCTAAAACTTTTTCTCTCGCTTTAATATTTTCCATAGTTGTTTATATTTTAATAGTGATATTTTTTAGTATATAAAAGGGACAAAAAATAATGTTAATATTGTACAATAAATTACGAATTAATGATGAAGAATTCCCCCTAGAACTTTATTTTAAACCATTAACAAACAAAGATTATCAAGACTATATTTTTGTTAACTATAATAAGCTATTACCCCAGCAGGAAAAATTACCAAAAACACTAATTTTTGTCATGATTAAGTCAAGAATAAAACTAAATGGATTAGATTTGATTAAAGAACAATTAGAAAAAGATTATTTATTAGACATTTTTCTCAAGTTTTCCTTAGAATTTTATCAGAAAACTCAAGCAAAAAATATTAAGATTATAATAATTTGTCCAAAAACAGGTTATCCATTATACTCACCGCAAGGGGAAGAATTTTTTAATATTCCTCGTCTTATAACTCGTCATCTGTTAAGGTTTAAAACCTTAGAAAACTATTGCAGTTTAATACATCCTCAATGGGGTAGAAAAGTTTATCCTAGTTTAATTTTATCTCCAATTTCTGTAGAATTAATTAAGCCAATTATTGATGATATTTTAAGGATTAATTAAGATTTATTAATAAATTGAAAATAAATAGTAATTTTACTATCTGAGTTGAGAAATAACTATATTTAATTAGTTATCGGGTATCATAAATAACCTTGATGATTATATAAAATAAAAATGATAATAAATAAAGAAATATTACAAATAGGAAATCCGATTTTAAGAAAAATTGCTACGGAAATAAGCGACATTGATAATCCGCAAATACAAACTTTAATTGACGATTTAATTTTGATTACTAAAAAAAATTATGGTGTTGGTATTGCTGCGCCTCAAATTGGTAAATCTTGTCGGCTAATGATTATCGCTTCTTATCCTAATATTCGTTATCCTGATGCGCCTTTGATGCAACCAATGGCAATGATTAATCCTCGTATTATTAACCATTCAGAAGAAGTTGTAGAAGCTATGGAAGGTTGTTTGAGTGTAAAGCAAAAACGAGGCAGGGTAACTCGTTATCGAGATATAACAGTAGAATATCTTACTCGAAATGGTGATTATCAACGAAAAGAATATAATAATTTTGTTGCTCGAATTATTCAACATGAATTAGATCATCTTAATGGTATTCTATTTGTTGATCATGTTCAAGATGAATTAATTAATTCTGAAGTATAATTTAACTTTTAATATTGATGATTTTTAATCGTCGTTTTTGAATATAATGCTGTTTAAAAATAAAATTTCTGTAATTTTTTTATGTTTTTTGTTAGTAAGTTGTCAGGGGAATAAACAAGAAACACAAGTAAAAGATACTAACTTTAAACGAGAAGTTGAAGAAGGTTTAGTACTTTATGATGCTACTTTAGAACAATCAAATGCTGATGGAAAAACATTATGGCGCTTAAGTACCAAAAAAGCAACTTATACTGATGATAAAAAAAGTGCTATTTTAGAAGGCATTACGGGTAACTTATTTGAAAAGGGTAAAATAATTTTACAAGTTAGTGCAAAAAAAGGAGAGGTAAAAAATGATGGCAAAGAAATCTTTTTATCTGAAGAAATTATAGCATTTGATCCTCGCAATAAAGCAGAATTTAAAAGTCAAGAAGTTATTTGGAAACCTGAAGAAAATGTTATTTCCATGACAGGAAAAAAAGGAATAATAGCGAATAATGCTAAACTAATTGTTACGGCAGAAAAAGCATTATATAACACTAAAACTCAATTATTAGAATTAAATAAAAATATATTTGCAAATCTAAGAAATCCCTCTTTACAACTGAAAACAGAACATTTATATTGGCAAATTCCTGAAGATAAAATTATCGGTAATACTCTTTTAAATATGATTCGTTTGGATAATAAATTAGTTACTGATAAAATCAAAAGTGATCAAGTAGAAATTGATTTGAATACTAATATTGCTATCATTAATGGTAATGTTGAATATCAATCTTTAAAACCACCTTTACAAGGCGCCACATCTCAAATTATTTGGAATTTTGCCGATAGAAAAATGCAATCTAATCAAGCAACTAAATTATTGCAACCTGAAGATAATATGACTTTAACGGCTAATAAAGTTAATTTTAATTTAGAAGAAAATAAGGTTTATTTACAAGAAGGAATTTATGGAAAAGCTGTTAAAAATGAAGTAGAAATTTATGCTGATAATGCCACTTGGAATTTAGATAGTCAGGAAATAAATGCTGATGGCAATGTTTATTATAAGCAAATAAATCCAGACTTTAATCTTAAAGGAATAAAAGCCTATGGCAAATTACAAGATAAACAAATGACGGTAGAAGGAAATCAAGCTAATCCCGTCACTACTCTTATTTATCCTCAAGAAAAAGAATAATTACAGATATTAATTATTAGTTAATAACGAGGAATTGAAGAATCAATATATACTGCATAAGCGTTAATTCCTCCTGATACATTTTTTACTTTGGTAAAACCTTGACTTATCAACCATTGACACATATTTGCAGATCTAATACCGTGATGACAAATAACAATTGTCTCTAATTCTGGTTTAAATACTGTTTTAATTTTATCAGACCACTGCTCATATTGACTTAATGGAAATAATTGAAATTGAGGTAAAAAGGCAATGTCTGCTTCTCTTTCTTCTCTTACATCAATTAATTGAATTTCAGGATTTTCTTCTCTTAAAATAACTTCTAATTCTTGTACGTTAATACTGCTTAAATTCATTTTTTTTCCTATTTATATTTATCTATTTTATGGTATTGAGTTTAATGGTTTTTAATAGTGAGTTTATAGACATCAAATTACTTCTTTTTTCTCTTTTAGTTAATTTATATCTATTTATTAAACTATTAAATATTTTTCCTACATCATTACTTAATTTTAATAGAAATTTTAATTATTTTCATAATTTAATTTTGATAATTTTTAACTTAATTCCTAATAACTAACCCCTTATAATTTTTCTAAAATTTGACAAATTTCTTTCTCAAAAGCCACTTGTGCTCGATTTGTTTTACCGCCGATAAAATAGCGATCGCCTTCTTGTAATGCCCATACTTGAGAGAAAGATACATAACTCATAACCACACCAATCATCAAAAGAGCAAAACCAAGGTAAACTAAAGGTACACCTGGATCTGATTTTATTTGTAACCCTGTTGAACCCACTAATTCCAATACTTTCAGGGTAATACCATTAACTTCCGTTGGCATATTTGGCCGTAAAGCACTAATTAATTTACCTGATGTATCATAAAGAAACATAGTGCCTTGCAAGTCTTTTGTAACTAAAGAAATTCCTTCACTTAAATCAGGTTTAGTAGGAATCCAAGTACCCCAAATACGCCCTTTTCTTTCCCTAGTTAATTCAGCCATAGGTAACTGAAAAATAGGACTATTATTTAGTTGAATTTTAACTCCTGAAATACTCCAATTTGTTTGATAAAAAGTAATGCCATTATATCTTAAAGGTTGATTAACAAAAATAGTTTTTCTTTCTAATTCTTCCCCTGTTTTATTAACTACAGATAAATCGGAATAAAATTGATCTACCGAACCATCGGGAGTGTATTTAATCCAGAAATTATTAACTTTTATATCAAAAGATTTAGCACCATTTAAGTTAGTAAATTTACCAGCTTCCAAAAAATTATTAATAGTAAAAGTTTCACCACTAGGGATCATTTCTTGAGCAAAAAATCCTGTAAAAGCTCCTAAAATAGCACCTAATAAAACAATAATCATACCAAGATGAACAACGATAGGACCAATTCTTCCACTTATGCCTTTTTGCCCATATAAACAATGGTCATTTTGATATATTTTATAACCTTTTGTACTTAAAAGTGACTGAATTTTATCTAAAGATTCTACGGTAATTTCGGCACTTAATGCTAACTTATTAAACTGTCTTGATTCATCATAAAATTTCCATATTTTTGCAGCTTTTAATGCTGGTAATTGTCGTCTAAAAGTACAGGCAATTAAACTACTGCCAAATAAAACTAAAATACTTAAATACCACCAAGTTGTATAGACGTGATTTAAGCCAATATTTAATAATACTTGCCAACTTAAAAATCCAAATAAAGCAGGATTTTCTGGGTAATTTTCTTGATAATAATTAATAGGTTGATTTTGTTCTATAATTGTGCCACTAATGCTAAAAAAAGCAATTACTAATAATAAAATAATAGCTAAACGTAGATCAGAAACTGTTGAAATTACTTTGCGAAAAAACAAATTTATTGAATCATTAATAGAGATATTTTTACTAGAATTAGATATACTCATAAAATAAATATTTAGCCATTGATAATGTTAAAAACATTTGATTATCCTCCTATTTTAACATCTATAGATAGTCAATAAAAGTAAAGTTTAAAAAATCTCATAAATTAGGAAATTAATTTCATTGTCAATGATGATCGTTGATCATTCAATAACAAATCGATGATAATAAAATAAATATTTGTTGAGAAATGTAACGAAAATTATGGCAGATCAATTAATTCGAGCAACCGCCGCCAATGGTGGTATTCGGGCAGTAGGAGTTATTACCACAAGAGCCGTGGAAGAAGCCAAACAAAGACATAAATTATCCTATGTCGCTACTGCCGCATTAGGTAGGGCGATGTCGTCGGGATTATTACTAGCTTCAAGCATGAAAAAAGAAGGCTCACGAGTCAACATTAGAATTAAAGGAAACGGTCTTTTAGGCGGTTTAATGGTAGATGCTGGATTAGATGGTACGGTGAGGGGTTATGTAGAAAATCCTGCGGTAGAATTGCCTCCTAACCCCCAAGGAAAGTTAGATGTTGGTGGTGCAGTGGGAAAAGAAGGATTTTTATATGTAGTTCGAGATGTTGGTTATGGATATAATTATTCTAGTACGGTTGAATTAATCTCTGGAGAAGTAGGGGAAGATATTGCTAACTACTTAATGACATCTGAGCAAACACCTTCAGCGTTATTAGTAGGAGTTTTTGTCGGGAAAGACGGCGTTACCGCTTCTGGAGGAATTTTATTACAAGTATTACCAAAAGCCGCCGAAGATCCTACTTTAGTTACCGCTTTAGAATCTCGTATTAGTCAATTAAGTGGTTTTACTCCTTTATTACGACAAGGTAAAACTTTATCAAGTATTTTCACTGACTTATTAGGAGATTTTGGCTTAGAAATTTTCCCTGAAGTGCAAATGGTACGTTTTAATTGTAGTTGCTCATTTCATCGAGTTTTAGGGGCTTTAAAAATGCTTGGAGTCGATGAATTAGAAGACATGATTGTTAAAGATGGTGGTGCAGAAGCAATTTGTCACTTTTGCGGTGAAATTTATCAAGCTGATGTTGATCATTTAAGAGAACTTATTGAAGATTTACAAGTTATTAACTAAAGAGACAGGAGACAGGAGAATAGGAGAATAGGAGACAGGAGACAGGAGACAGGAGAATAGGAGAATAGGAGAATAGGAGAATAGGAGACAGGAGACAGGAGACAGGAGTAATGAGTAATGAGTAATTCTTCTTGCCCTCCCCTTGTAAGGGAGTATCAAGGAGGATTACCTACCTAAGTTTCTAAAAATACTCCCAAATTGCGAAATTTTTGATACCTTAATTCTTTTCTACCTTCAGCGCTTAAACTATCTAAATATTCCAAATTATCTAAAATGGCTTTTTTAAGAATATTCGCAGTAGCTAAAGGATCTGAGTGGGCACATCCGGGAGGTTCTGGTACTATTTGATCTATGATACCTAATTCCTTTAAATCCTTAGCGGTAATTTTTAGGGCGATGGCCGCTTGATCAGATTTTTTAGCATCTTTCCATAATATAGCCGCACAGGCTTCAGGACTTGCTACAGTATAAACGGAATGTTCAAACATCATCAATTTTTCGGCAACGCCGATGCCTAAAGCACCTCCTGAGCCACCTTCACCGATTACAGTGGTTATGATCGGCACATCTAAACTAAACATTTCCCTTAAATTATAAGCAATGGCTTCTCCTTGTCCTAATTTTTCCGCTTCTACCCCAGCATAAGCTCCGGGAGTGTCAATAAAGGTGATAATAGGCATGGAAAAACGATTAGCATGATCCATTAACCGCATGGCTTTACGATAACCTCCAGGGGATGCCATGCCGAAATTACGAGCTACGTTATCTTTAGTATCCCGCCCCTTTTGATGGCCGATAATGACCACTGCTCTGCCGTCTAGTCTCGCTATGCCACCAATTAAGGCTGGATCATCATAACCTCGGCGATCGCCATGTAGCTCAAACCATTCATCAGTCATAGCTTGAATATAATCAAGGGTGGAAGGGCGACGGGGATGACGGGCGATTTGTAATTTTTGGGATGGGGTAAGGGTGCTAAAAATTTCTACTCGTAACTGTTCCGCTCTACCTTCTAATTCTTGTAACTGTCCAGATACATCCACTTGATTCTCTTCCGCTAATTCTCTAATTTGGGTAATTCTAGCGTTTAATTCCACTAAGGGTTTTTCAAATTCTAATAAAAATGTTCGCTTTTGTTCTGTTTTTGCCATATATTTTGTCTATCTATAATAAAATCGTCTTTATCTATTTTTTAATTTGTTGAATTTAACACAATAAAAATTTTTCTTTTATACAGTATAGAATTTTATGACATAACCGTTATCTAACCTCTGAATATTTAAAAGGTAACAAGGGGTTTAAACTCCTTGCCTAAAGTATTGAAATGTCTTATAAGCTGTGGGTTGCTATAAATCAATTTAGTGTTAAGGAAGCCAGTTTTCATCAAGGATTTGTTCAATAGATGCAATAGGTGCTACAGGAAAAGTATCAAGGGTAAGTAAAGAATGTTGATAAGCAATATCTCGTCCATTTTGATAACATTCCTCAAAAACATCTTGAAGATAAGGTTTAAGGCTTGGACTATCTTTTAAAATACGTTTAATTTGTTTACGAAAATTGATTATTTCTCCTTGCCAATGTCCTCGATTTCTTTCTCTTTCTAAATCCCAATACTTAAGAATCAGTAAATGTTCAATTAACCTCATTAGTAAACTCTCAAGTTTTCTTTTATCCCTTCGACTCAAATCTAAAACCTCTTCAATTAAATTATCCCAATCAAGGGAATCTAAATCTCTTTTCTCTAATTTTTTTACTGTTTCTAACACCCACAGATTATAGTCTGTATCGTATAAATCTTGTTTATTTTTGATTAATTCTGCTACCATTACTCTCTCCTCCGTTTTCTTGATAGTGCGATTATAACTTTTAATAATAATATGCCATCGTCTTTAACTGAGATCTTGCATGAGATCAAAAATACTTAATAAGTAAAAGTCAAAAAATTAATTTTAGTATAGTTTTAGACAATTTTAATCCCTTTGCCCTTTGCCCTTTGCCCTTTGCCCTACCTTCAACAGTTAATTTTCAACGACAAGATTTGCTTAAATTAAGCCGAGACATAATAATAATCCACTGATAAAGTGAAAGTTGACGGCGATAAATTTACTATTTTTGACTTTCTCTGGTTGATCATGATACTGCTTTACATGATTGATTAATTGGTAAGCAATTGGTACACTTAAAATTACAATTAAGGCATTATAGGGCAATATTTTTATTACCGTCAGTAAAAGGCATAAACCATAAAATAAAATTACGGAAATTGTTAATACTTTTGAACCTAAATCTGTACCTAATCTGACGATGGGCGATTTTTTTCCTGCGGCGATGTCGTCTTTTATTTGATGAAAATGGGAGCAAAATAAAATAATTGAGGTGGATATGCCAATAATACTTGATGCCCAAAGAGATGATACTGAAAATACTTGAGTTTGACTATAATAAGCGGCGGCGATCGCCATCGGGCCAAAAGTGACAAAACAAATAATTTCCCCTAAACCTAAATAACCAAGACGAAAAGGAGGCCCTTGATAACTATATCCTAAAGCACAACAAGCGATAATTAACCATAATAATGTCCAATCTTTAAGCCAATAATTAATTAACAAAATCCCTCCCAATCCCAAAAGTAAACATATAATACTAATCCAGAAGATTAAGGTTCGATTTCCTGTCAGATTCACGACTGAATGAGCTTTATTTACATCTATTCCTGTATCCGAGTCAAAAACATCGTTACTAAGATTAAGCCATGCGATAATCAAAATAGCTGACAATAAGAAGGTTACAAAAATATTAGGTTGAAATATTCCCGTTTCAGTGTAAGCTAAAGCAGTACCAAAACTAATGGGAATAACCGCTACAGTGTACATTGGCGGTTTTATGGCTGCAAACCAAAGTTGACGTTTACTAGGGGATTGATTGACAATTAGGGATGGTGTTTCATCGATTATGGACATGATCTTTAATTAGATATGATAGTTAGGAATATCAATTAATTATTTTCCTTTTTTAATTGTCTATTGTCCATTGTTAATTGTCCATATAAATTTTATAGTATTAGCTTTATGCCTGTAATGCCTAACGACTTTCATCTTTTAGATTCTCCTCATAGTTTTAAAGAGTTAATTTTTTTAGCGAAATCTCAAGAAAATAACGATAATATTGTCTCTATTTCTTATAATATTAATCCTATAGATCCTTTAGTTTTTCTTTCTGTTATGAAAGAGGAAAATCAACGATATTTTTATTGGGAAAATCAACGAAAACAAGAAGCAATTATAGCTATAGGAGATCTTAAAAGTTTACAAGTTAATAGCGATTATTATAATGAAAATGTACAAGATATAAATAGATTTCAGCAGTGTCAAAATTTTGTTAAAAATACTTTAAATAAGATCACTTTTCTTCAAGACTCTTTTAAATCTAATAATTCTTATTTTTTTTCTTATTTTACTTTTTTAAATCAACAAAATTATCATAATAAATCTTTTCCTTTAGCAACAATTTTTTTACCTTATATTCAACTATTAAAAAAAAGAGATACTTATACTTTAACAGTTAACACCTATAATAACTATCATTATATCAAAGAAATAAAAAAATATATAGCACAAAATTTTAGTGAAAAAATAACCCTAAATTATAAACTTCAAACCGAGAAAGAAAATAACTTAAATTATAATTTAGAAGAAAAACAATATCAATCTTTTATCGATAAAGTTAATCAAGGATTAGAAGCTATTAGAGAGAAAAAACTAACGAAAATAGTTGTCGCTCATGCTTTAGAAGTAAAAACTAATAAAAATTTTAATGTGATTAAATCTTTAGAAAATTTAAGACATAATTATCCTGATTGTTATATATTTGCGGTGAGTAATCAAAATGAAGAACATTTTATTGGTGCAAGTCCAGAAAGACTACTTTCTATTAAAAATAATCATATCATCAGTGATGCTTTAGCAGGATCTGCACCGAGGGGAAAAAATAAAGAAGATGATCAAAAAATTGGTGAAAATTTACTTAATAGTGAAAAAGAAAAAAGAGAACATCAAATAGTTAGTGATTTTATTTTTGAGCAATTATCAACCATGAATTTACATCCAAAAAAAGCACCTTTACAACTGCTAAAATTATCTAATATTCAACATTTATGGACTCCCATTTCAGCCAAAATTATTAATAGTATTAATGCTTTTGAAATAATCAATAAATTACATCCAACTCCTGCTATGGCTGGTGAACCAATTAAAATTGCTTGTGATAAAATAGAATCCTCAGAAAATTTTGATCGCTCACTTTATGCTGCACCAATTGGATGGTTAAATAGTGAGGGAAATTGCGAATTTATAGTAGGAATTAGATCAGCTTTAGTTAAAGGAAATTCTGCTCGTTTATATGCTGGTGCTGGTATTGTCGCAGGATCGAAACCAGATCAAGAATTGACAGAAATTAAACTCAAATTTCAAGCACTTTTACAAGCATTAAAATAGTAAGAAAAAAAATTTTATGGTTAAATTTTAACTCTTAAAAATCTATCCAACTAGGGCTATATTGAATTTCTGGATCATAAATAATAATTGTATCAGAGTCTGATTCTGTGTATTTTTCTGGGGTTAAAATAACAGTTTCTTTTTCTTTTACTGATTCATAAGAAGTATAATCACCTATGACAGTTTCTTTTTCATAGATATTAGTAGAAAGATCTATAATTAAAGTCTTAGTTTGATCTTCTTGAAATTTTTTAGCTATATTTTCTAAAAAAAAATCGGCAGTTTGTTGAGAGAAAAAACCTTTAATTACTGCTAAATGGCAAAACTTTAAACCTAGTTGTTTTTGTTCTTTTAAAATAGTATTTATTTGTATTTCTGTTAATAATGATGCTCTTTGAAAATAATATCCAATGGGTTTTGATTCATATTTAGTTAAATTATTTTCTATACAAATATCTACAAGAAAATCAACGGTTTCTTTTTTTAACCATCCCCTTAAAGCTAAAATTTCTCCTATTTTAAATTTAAAAAATTGAGATTGATCTGATAAAACTACTTTTAGTTGTGCAGAAGAAATTAAACCTGCTTCGACTAAAATTTCTCCAATTAATTTTCTTTGTACTCTATCAAACTGTGATGGAAAATGAAAAGGCATAAAATTATTAGTGAAACTAAATATAATATTTTTATTAAAGAATTTATCTTTAGATATTTAATATCGTATTCTAATTATATTAAAATTGTCAAAATTTTGTTAGATTGAGCAAATTAAAGTGAACTTAATTAAAAATATCTTCGTCAAAAAAATAACTCAAAAGATTAACATTTACATTAATATATTTTACCAACCATCAAATAAATTAATAAAAATAATTCATGTTTAAATTCATCAGTAAAGATTTTTGGCAAAAATTAATCTCCATTCCTTTAGCCATGACGGTTACTAATCCCACCATGGCAGTAATAGCTAGAAATCCTGAGCAAATAGAAGAATGTGAGATATTAGTGGTAGGTGCTGGGTTAGCAGGGGCCGCTACCGCCTATGAAGCCTTATTAATGGGTAAAACTGTTTGTTTGACGGATATTACTGACTGGGTAGGAGGACAAATTTCCTCTCAAGGAACATCAGCACTTGATGAACGTAATACTCAACGCAAAGAGTTATTTTTCCCCCGTGGATATTTAGAATTAAGAAGTAATATTGAGAAATTCTACGGAAAATTAAATCCAGGGCAGTGTTGGGTAAGTGATTCTTGTTTTTTACCTAAAGATGCCGATAAAATCCTCGAAAATCAGCTAAAAGATGCCGCTAAACGGGGTAAAGGCAAATTAAAATGGTTTCCGAATACCGTCATCAAAGATTTAAAAATTCAGTCTGTCGCTAATGGTGGCACTGGTCAACAAATTGTTGAGGCGATCGCCATTCGTCATGAAGCTCAACCAAATACACCACCGTTAAATACCGAACCGTTATCTCAAATAATCAAAGACGCTTACACTTATAATGATTCTCCTAGACTCAAAAAAACAGTGATTAAATTCACTCCGCCCAAAAATCCAAAAACCCAAGGAAAAACCAATTGGATAGTAGTAGAAGCCACAGAAACAGGGGAATTAATCGGTTTAACCGATGTACCCTATCGTTTAGGTATAGATCCTCGTTCCGAATTAGAACCATCATCATCAAGCACTATACAAGATCCCTATTGTCCTCAAGGTTTCACTTATACTTTTGCTATGCAACAAACCGCAGAACCGCAACCGCAACCCGAACCAAGTTTTTATAAACAATATGAACCATACTACAGTTATGAACTACCAAGATTAGCAGATTTTGATCTAGTTTATACCTATCGTCGTATTTGGAAAGCCGAGGATAGCGAAACAACAACATTTCAAGGTATTAACTTTACCAAACCCACAACGGGAGATATTTCCATGCAAAACTGGACATGGGGTAACGATTATCGCCCGGGTACATCAAAAGACAACTTAATTTATAGTAGAGAACAACTACAAAAAACAGGACAATTAAAACCCAATGGTTGGATGGGAGGATTACGCACAGAAA
Organism: Cyanobacteria bacterium CG_2015-22_32_23; assembly: GCA_009993045.1. Classification (GTDB taxonomy): domain Bacteria; phylum Cyanobacteriota; class Cyanobacteriia; order Cyanobacteriales; family Cyanobacteriaceae; genus Geminocystis. Next base: position 6,021 of record JAACUG010000037.1, on the reverse strand, counting down.
CACTTTTTAAAGGTGAACAAAACGCCCTCGGCTTTTATCATTGGTTAGTAGCAGGTACAACAGACTCACAGTTAGGTGATGGAGTTAAAAAACCAAATCCCAACCAAAAATTATTAACAGGATTAGATTCTCCTATGGGTACAATGCACGGCTTATCAAAGTATCCTTATATGAGAGAAGGTAGAAGAATTATTGGACGTCCAAATTATGCTCATCCTGATGGTTTTATGGTAAATGAAATTGATATTTCTCGCCGTAACTATAGAGACGAATATTATAAAAAAACTTTACCACCAGATCAATATCGCCGTTTACAAGCCTTACTATCTGGTTTAGAAGGATTTTCCGTGTTAAGTGGTGAAGTTGCCCCCGATGACGTTAAAAACCGCACTAGATCAACTATTTACCCTGATGCAGTGGGTATTGGACATTATGCCATTGATTTTCATCCTTGTATGACAGAAAGTCCTCAAGAAAAACCGAGTAATACCGAAAGAAAAGGAGAAAGACGAGGACAAGGCCAGGCGTACCCCTTTCAAATTCCTTTATCTGCCATGATTCCTCAAAAAATTGACAATATGCTAGTGGTAGGAAAAAGTATCGCTACCAGTCATATTGCGGCGGCGGCTTATCGAGTACATTCTTTTGAATGGTCATCAGGAGCAGCAGCAGGTACTACAGCTTCTTTAGCTTTACAAAAAGGGATTTTACCTTATCAATTTACTGAAGGTTTTGCTTTTAAAAATAAAAATTTACAGGAATTAAAAGTCATGTTAGAGAAAAATGAAAATCCCACTAAATTCCCCAACACTTCTATTTTTAACGATAATTGGGATGATTGGAGATAATAATTAATAATTTTATCGGCAGGATTTACCAGATTAGATAATCCTAATAATCCTGTTTAAACAATTAACAATTAACTTCTTATTCCAAAAAGCACTACTTTTCAGAGAACTTTATTTAGATTCACCAGAAAGTTTTAATAAAAGAAAACCCCAAGCTAAACCGACTAAAACAACGCTAAAACAAAGAATAGCACCACTAAATAACATACTTTCGGCTGTCATCATAATTATTTATCCTGATTATTTATATTTTTTTATTACTTTATCAGATTTTTACTTATAAATGATAGGTAAAGGGCAAGGGTAAATACATAATTGCTAACTCCCTGTTTCCTTTCTAATTGTTAATTGCTAATTCCCTGTTTCTTTTCTAATTGTTAATTGCTAACTCCTAACTCCTAACTCCTATCTCCTATCTCCTATCTCCTAACTCCTATCTCCTAACTCCTAACTCCTATCCCCTAACTATAATTCAGCAGTACGACCTTTTTGAGGAAAAATTCCAGAGGGTTTTATTTGTAAAAAGGCGATAATTAGCACAAATACTAATACTTTTGCCATACTGGTAGTTGCGAAAAAATTGATAATATCGACTACGGGAGTTAAAGAATCTTGAGACATAAGCACTAATCCTAAACTACCAGAACCAATGATATAAGTTACAATACCGATGGCTAAAGCCGCAATAATTGAGCCTAATAAATTACCTACTCCTCCCACAACTACCACCATAAAGGTATCAACAATATAGTTTTGTCCTGTATTTGGTCCTACTGAACCGAGTAAGCTAATAGCTACACCAGCAATACCAGCTAACCCCGAACCTAATGCAAAAGTAAGAGCGTCAACGGTAGCGGTGGGAATACCTAAACATGAACTCATGGTACGATTTTGAGTAACTGCCCTAATTTTTAATCCCCAATCTGAACCATTTAAAAACCAATATACCGCTAAAATACATAAAATGGTCAAGATAATAATAAAAACTCGTGCCATAGGAAATTGAAATGCACCTAATGGAATTCCTCCTCTTAACCACGATGGAGCGGTTACATCTACATTTCTCGCACTAAACCACGCTTTTGTTAAGGTTTCGTTTTTACTGTTGTTAATTAATATTCCCGTTAAAACAGCGATCGCACTAGCTAAGGGTAAGGAAATATAAAGAAACTTAGGGCGGATTTGTTGCCAATTTTGTTGACGGGATAGAAACCACATTCCACCGAAAAACAAAAGAGAAAATAAAATTAAGCTAATAGTCATTGACCAACTTACGCTACGCACGAATTGACGCAGAATTAAACTTACTCCCCATGTGGCTAAAAGGGTTTCTAATGGCCTTCCATAAAGAAAACGAATTACACCCCTTTCTAAAATTATCCCCGCTATAGCGGCTACGATAAAAGCCACAGGAATAGCTACAAATATATAAATATTAAACCAAGGTTCGCCCAATGGCTTAAAAATATTCTGAACAACAAACGTACTGTAAGCTCCTAACATCATCAATTCTCCATGGGCGAGATTAATAACCCCCATTAAACCGAAGACGATAGCTAAACCTAAGGCGGCAATTAATAACACTGAACCAATACTGATACCATTTAAAAAGCCTTCTATTAGAGGTAACATTTTTTCTTAAGTTATCTTTTAAAAAGATTATGACTATTAATTACCTTTACTATTAGTATCAAAATTAACATTTATCTTTGACGGTTAAACTCTCCAGTCTCTCCTATTTGGTGCTATATTTTGAAAAGTCTATTTTTATCACAAAATTTCTATGAAAATTGTTGACTCTAAAGGTCGTTTATTCGGAAAAGTAAATATTTTAGATTTAGGTGCGATCGCTGTTATTATTCTTGTCTTAATTGGTATTTTTGTTGTACCCGGTCCGAAAGGTTCTATCGCTCAAGTCGGTGCAGGTAATACTGACACCATCGAATTAAATTTATTAGTTAGAGGTTTAAGTGTTAAAGATCCTGATAGTTTATTAAAACAATTTAATCAACAAGCTAATATTAATATTATTGTCCGTAACGAACCAGCAGGTAAATTAACCGTTGAATCTGCTGAAAGATTAAAAAATTATGTCATTGTTCCTCAACCTGATGGTAGTGTAAAAGCATTACTTGATCCTCGTCCTGAAACCTTTAGTCTTGATATGATGCTATTATTAGCTGGAAAAGGACAAATGACTGATGATGGTGCAATCTTAGCAAACCAAAAAATTAAAATCGGTACAGTTTTAGAGTTAGATGGTACTAATTATAATTTTAGAGGTAGCGTTATCGGTGTCAATAAAAGAAAATAAACAATCATCTTCCTCCTATTGCTAATTAAAAGATCTAAAATATAATTTATTCAATAAATTTAATTATATGAATTGGCGTAACATAACAAACTGGAAAGATAAACTATTTGCCGCTCTTGTTTATCTTTTTCCCCTCTATTCAGCATTGCAATTCGGAGTTTTTTTATTTCAACAATTTCCTGTCCTGCAATTAATTACTATTCCTCTTACTCCCTTAATTATTATCAATCAAATTCCTTTTGGTGGTTTTATTCTCTTTATTGTCTTATTCTCCGCCGTGGTTAGAAACTCTAATATCACTCATTTTATTCGTTTCAACACCATGCAATCAATACTCATGGAAATCTTATTAATTTTAATTAGTCTCATTTTCAATATTGTTTCGGGAGTTTTAGCAGGATCATTGATTATGGAAACCATTTTTAATACAATCTTTATTGGTACTCTTGCTGCTTGTCTTTATGGTATGATACAATCCGCTTCGGGAAAATATCCGGAGATTCCTCTTATCTCTGAAGCAGCCTCTGGCCAAGTTCCTAGGTAATAAGTAAGTAACCATTTGTGACTACTTTAAATCTCTATCTTTTAGCTATAATTCAACAATTCTCCCCCGCATCAAAGACTAGCTTCTATCTGGTTTGTTAACATTCCAATACTTTCAATCTCCACTGTAACGGTATCTCCTATTTTTAACGGCGCGATACCTTCAGGTGTGCCTGTTAGAATTACATCCCCGGGTAATAAAGTCATAATCTGAGAGATATAGGCTACTAATTCTTCGGGAGAAAAAACCATATTAGACAGTAAGCTACATTGTTTCGGAGGATACTCTTGGTTAACAATCGTTTTTAATTTTGCCTCGGAGGTTAATTCTCGCACAATCCAAGGACCTAAAGGGCAAAATGTATCAAATCCTTTCGCTCTTGTCCATTGTCCGTCTTTTTTCTGCAAATCTCTAGCGGTTACATCATTAGCAATCGTGTAACCCCAGATTTTTCCATGAGCTTCTTCTACAGTACATTTGTTTGTGCGATCGCCAATAATTAAAGCTAATTCTCCTTCAAAATCCACCCGCTGAGATTGTTTAGGGTAAATAATTTTTTGCCCATGAGCAATAACCGCCGAAGAAGGCTTCAAAAAAATTAAAGGCTCTTTTGGCACATCTCCACCCATTTCCGCCGCATGAGCCGCATAGTTTTTCCCTACCGCTACAATCTTGGAAGGCGCACAAGGTGCTAATAAATGATACTCAGACTCGTTTAAAATTTGATCAGTAATCTTTCCATTTAACCAAGGAGGTGCATCTAATATCCCTACCGTGCGATTAAGTTGCAATTTACCATAATAAATTTGTCCACTGGTAGTTTTGACCCTTACATAACGTTGTGCCATAATAATAAGTTTTATTAGTTATAAATAATTTTGCAATAATTACTTTTTCTGTTATAAATATATAAGCACTATTGCCAAAAAGTATCAATCAATTTCTTTGAAGAAATACTCTCAGGCATTAAAAACCTTGCTTCTCAAACTGTGGGAAGCCATTTTAGTCCAAAAGGAGAAAAATAGAAATGTCCAATACTTATGAAATGATGTTTATTTTGCGTCCTGATTTAACCCATGACCAAGTAAACAAACAATTACACAAATATAATAATTTACTCAAACAAAATGGAGCTGGAAAAGTCTCTATGGAAATTTGGGGTAAACGTCGTTTAGCATATCAAATCAAAAAATTTCAAGATGGTATTTATATCTTGACTTATTACACTGGAGATGGTACTCAAGTAGCTATCATTGAAAGAGATATGCGTCTGAGTGATGATGTAATTCGTTATCTCACAATGAAACTCGATAATAAATTTCAATTTGAAGAAAAAGACATTCCTGAATTACAACAATCAACTCCTGTAATTTCTCCTGTCGAATCCTCTGTCGAATCTTCAGAGGAAGACGTTTCTGCTCCCGAAGTAGAAGAATCTACGGTAAGTGAAGACCCAACCACCGAAGTTGATGAGGAAACTCAACCAGTACCCGTAGAAGTATAAAATATGGTTGATTGAGGATAAATAGCTTGATCAAAAAAGGTAAGGGATGGCGTATTGGATGGCAAGAAAAAGCAGTTACTTACAAAGGCTTAATCGGTGGTGATGATTGGGCTTTTGAATTGACTGCTATTGAAATGCAAGATTTTTGTCGTCTTCTCTTACAAATTCATCAAGCAATAATAGACATCAATGAACATCTCATGGAAGAAGAAACTATCACCTGTGAGGTAGAAAGTGATTTAATGTGGCTTGGAGCGCAAGGATACCCTAATAACTATTCTCTAAGCATTATTCTTCATCATCATCGAGGATGTGAGGGTACTTGGAAAGAAAACGTAACCAAAGATTTAATTCAAGCTACCCAATCTTTAATGCTTTTTTAACTTGACAATTACTTAAAATATTGCTATAATAGTTAATTGTTGAATAACGGGGCGTAGCGCAGCTTGGTAGCGCACCACTTTGGGGTAGTGGGGGTCGTGGGTTCAAATCCCGCCGCTCCGATACATTGTATTCCTTGTTTTTATTACGGTTCAGTTATTTCTCTTTTAATAATTAGAATAATTGATGCAAATTTGATGCAAAAATCCTAAATTTATTAATTTTGAGTTTTTGTATCATGTGTTTAAAAACTAATTAGTCAGTAGATATGTTGTTAAAGTGAAATGTAAATACAAACATTTATCCTCAAAGGTCGAAAAAGGATTTAATATTGTCTAATTCGATGTTTTTATTTTCCGCTCTATGAAACTTACTCAAACTTGATCAATGAGTCAAGTTCCCACTCTTCATGGGATGGACGTTCACTTCC
>JAACUG010000036.1 GCA_009993045.1 Cyanobacteria bacterium CG_2015-22_32_23 | reverse complement strand
CCATTAAAACCTTTGCCCTTTGCCCATTGCCCTTTGCCCTACCCCTTCCTCAGACTTTTTCAGCAACCCCTAATTATTTTTAGTGAACAAATTTTCCTTAACCATTACTCCTAAATCTTTATTTGACAAGGTTTTTTATCATTTACTGAAGTATTTTTTAAAAGTAATTATTAAGTTTTGTAACAATATTGCCATTAAAACGGGATAACAGCTTGACAGTTTGAAAAAAAAAAGTTAAATTAATTTATATCGCACCTAGGCATATCAAATAAAAGCGAATATGCAAGACAAGCAAAAAGTTACGCTTTATATTCCACCAACACTGCATCGACAGTTAAAAGTAAAAGCAGCTATTGACACTGATTCTATGTCAGCATTAGTAGAAAGAGCAATTAGTTTCTACTTAAAACACCCCGAAACAGTAGAGGAATTAGAAGCGAGTTACGGAAAAACTCATCAAGTTCACGTTTGCCCCGAATGTAATGCCGCTATGGTAATGCGTGACGGAGACATGATTTCTCTCAAAAATCAACCAAATGTTGTTGACGAAGAGTTTCCGTTAATCGGAGAAACCACAGAAATCGGTACAGACACAGAAGGACAAGAAGAATTAATCCCTTGCTAACTAATAACACAAATGTCAGCGATTAAAGTAACTGCCGAATCAAAACAGAGGTTGCTCCCATGAAAGAAGAGTTAAACATTCTCATCAAAGCTCAATATCCCCTGATTTACTTAGTAACTTCGGAAGAAGAACGAGCAGAGGAAGCCATTGCAACAATAGTGAATGAACTACCAACTCAGGGATCTCGTCGGGTATTTGTATGGACAGTAACTCGTGGTATCGTTGAATGTGGTCAACAGGGTTCTCCTGTACAGCATAACACTGTTTCTCCTGAAGCAGCTATTGAGTGGGTTATTAGGCAAAAAGAAGCGGGGATTTACATCTTCAAAGACTTACACCCTTATTTAGAATCTCCTCCAGTAACAAGATGGCTAAGAGATGCCATTGCTAGTTTTAAGGGGACAGATAAAATAATTGTGTTAATGTCACCTTATCAGCAAACACCTTTAGAGCTAGAAAAAGATTTAGTGGTGTTAGATTTTCCTTTACCTCAAGCTCATGAATTAGACCAAGTTTTGGAAAGAGCTTTAAAACATAGTAGGGAAAAACAACTTCATCCAGAAGTCAAAGAAAAATTACGCAGAGCCGCCCTTGGTTTAACCATAGATGAGGCGGAAAAAGTATATCGTAAAGCTCAGATTAAAGCAGGACAGTTAACAGAAAATGAAGTTGAAATCGTGCTTTCTGAGAAAAAACAACTAATTCGGCGTAACGGTATCCTTGACTATATTGAAGAAGATGAAACCATTAATGCAGTGGGAGGTTTAGAAGAACTAAAACACTGGTTAACTCAACGTTCAGAAGCATTCACGGAAAAAGCTAGAGCTTATGGTTTACCTCAACCTAAAGGAATGCTTATTTTGGGAGTACCCGGTTGTGGAAAATCTTTAATTGCCAAAACCACTTCTAAATTATGGGGTTTACCCTTACTAAGATTAGATATGGGTAGAGTTTATGACGGCTCAACGGTAGGTAAATCAGAGGCTAATCTGCGTAGTGCTTTAAAAACGGCGGAATCTATTTCTCCTGCGATATTATTTATCGATGAATTAGATAAGGCTTTCGCAGGAGGGGCTGGATCTGGTGATTCCGATGGGGGAACATCTAGTCGTATTTTTGGTTCATTTTTGACATGGATGCAAGAGAAAAAATCTCCTGTGTTTGTAATGGCAACGGCTAACCGTATTGAAAAATTACCTAGTGAGTTTTTGCGTAAAGGTCGTTTTGATGAAATCTTTTTCGTGGATTTACCTAGTCATCAAGAACGGGAAGCTATTTTTAAAATTCATCTTGGGAAACGTCGTTCCGATATTGGTCGTTTTGACTTGGAACAATTAGCCAAGGTATCAGAAGGTTTTTCTGGGGCAGAGATTGAACAAGCAATTGTAGCTGCTATGTACGAGGCTTTTGCAGGAGAGCGAGAGTTTACACAGTTAGATATTATTGCCGCTGTCAAATCTACATTACCTCTGTCTCGAACTATGACAGAACAGGTCACCGCGCTACGGGATTGGGCTAATAAAAGAGCCAGACCTGCTTCAACCTCCGTTGTGGAATATCAACGAGGGTCATTTTAACAGTCTTTCTCTCATTATCGAAAGAAAGGTTAGCTTCATTGCTAACAGTTTAATCTAAAGCACTTTATGTGCAATCTTAAAATAAAAAGTTGTCTTTAATCTCTTAGGAGGAAATTCCAATGTCTCATTTTAGTACTTTACGCACCAAAATCAGTGATGCTGAAATTTTAACCAGTTCGTTACGAGATCTTGGTATCAATGTCAAAACTGATGCGGATGTTCGTGGTTATAATGGTCAACGTCTTCGTGCTGATATTGTAGCTACTTTGGAAGGAGAATACGATCTCGGTTGGTCTCGTAATGCCGATGGCAGCTTTGACTTAATCGCTGATCTCTGGGGTGTTGCTAAAAAACACAATCAAACTGAGTTAATTAACTCCATTAACCAAAAATATGCGGTTAATAAAACCTTAAGTGACGTAAAACAACGGGGATTACAAAACGCTAACGTGAAGTTAGTTCTTAAATAGGAAGATTTATTTTCTCAAAGTATGTTCCCAATTTTTAGGGTTAATCAATTTAGGTTGGTTAGCCCTTTTTTGTGATTTAATGAGAATTGAATGTGATTATAAAAATCGCTATACTAAGTCAATAAAGCAATATTGAAAGGGCTGAATGATTTTAAGTTATTGCCTAAATCCTGATTGTTCTGAACCACAAAACAACCCAAATGAAAAGGTGTGTCAGTGTTGTGGCTCAAGTTTAATCTTGCATAATCGTTATCGCACTATCAAAAAAATTGGCAAAGGTGGATTTGGGACAACTTTTTTGGGTGTTGATTTATCTTTGCCGGGTAATCCGCTTTGTGTTGTTAAACAGCTACGTCCGAATACAAAAGATCCCGAAACTTTTCAGATGGCATTAGATTTATTTCAGAGAGAGGCAAAAACTTTAGGAAAAATTGATCATCCTCAAATTCCTAGATTATTAGACTATTTTGAAGATAATTTACATTTTTATTTAGTTCAAAGTTTAGTTAAAGGAAAAAATTTACAACAAGAAGTTAAGCAAAATGGTATTTTCGATGAAGTTCAAGCAAAGACATTTTTAAAAGAAATCTTGCAAGTACTAAAATACATTCATTCTATTAAGATGATTCATCGTGATATAAAACCTGCTAATATTATTCGTCGAGAACAGGATGAGAAATTAGTTTTAATCGATTTTGGAGCGGTGAAAGATCAAGTTAATACACAATTAGCGAAAAACTATGGTCAAACAGCCTTTACTCAGTTTGCTGTAGGTACAATGGGTTTTGCACCTCCTGAACAATTAGCCATGCGTCCTGTGTATGGTAGTGATATTTATGCCTTAGCTTCAACTTGTTTATATTTAATGACGGCAAAATCACCGAAAGATATACCTTGTAATGAGTTAACAGGAGAACTTTTATGGGAAAAAGAAGTTAAGGTTAGTGACGGTTTTGCTAAAGTTTTGCGTAAGATGCTAGAGGTAGATGTTCGTAATCGTTATAAATCCGCCGAGGAGGTAATTAATGATTTAGAGATGGCGCCTTATGAGGAAGAATTAGAAAAAAGTTTATCTAATAGTGTTAAATCTTCTCCAACTATTTTACCTGTGCCAGAGAATAGTATTGAAAATACTCATGTTTCTGCTACTTCTCGTCTAGCTATGGCAATTCGAGCGAGAAAATCTCGTCAAGGTAAGAGTAAGTATTTAGTTCAAGTTACGCCCGAAACTATCATAACTGCTTATGCTCAAGGTAGAACAGATTTTAGTAAGCAAAATTTTCATCAATTTAATTTTAGTCAAGGAAATATTCCTGATATTAATTTTCGTCATTGTTTATTAACGGAGGCGAATTTTGAGGAAACGAATTTAACTAATGCTAATTTTTATAATGCGAATGTCAGTAAAGCTAAGTTTGGAAAGGCAAATCTTCGTAAAGTTCATTTTGTCAAAGCAGATTTACAGAATACAGATTTTAGGGAAGCTGATTTAGGAAGGGCAAATTTAGAAGGTGCTAATGTTAAAGGTGCTAATTTTTGTGGTGCTAATTTAAGTAAAGCAAATATTTCAGAAGAACAATTAGAAGAAGTCGAAACTAATTGGAATACCATTTTTCCTGATGGAAAACGTCGTTTATGGTAAGTACTATTAAAATAATTTATGAGTTTCAGATGTATGATCCACCATGGATTTCCCCAAATTTGGGGCTAGGGAGCTTTTCAAACAACTTCTAAGAGGTAGAGTAAAGTCTTTTCATAAGTAATCAACAAAAAAATTTTTCTGGGTGTGCATAAAATATAAAACTTGATTGGATAGATAAATAGACACATTAATTTATCATTCAATAATTAAGATTATGGCTACTCAAAAAACCAGTGAATATTTATCGAAAAAGCTAGATACTATCGCTACTAAATTTACTCTTTATAATTATGATGGAGAGGCAAAAAAATATTATTTAGTTGATAGTAAACCTTTCATTTATCAACCTGAAAATTTAGGTAAAGCTACCGTTGCTCATAGTATTATTATACTTGATCGATCTGGTTCAATGTATGGTGAAATTGAGAAATTAAAAGAGTATTTATTAAAACTTTTAACTCTTGATGAATACTTAAATTCAGAATTGATAATTACCTTAATTTCTTATTCATCGGTAGGAGATGTTAAATGTCATTTTCAACGTATTCCTATTACTGAAATTATGCAATCTAATTCTAAATATCAACAGGAAATTAAAAAAATTCACGTCACAGGTTGTACTTGTATTTCTCAGTCTTTAGAAATTGCTAAAAGTTTAATTCAAGAGTTTACTAATCATGAAAATGAGGGAGAGTTAACAGCAATAAGTCTTCATACTGATGGTTTTGCTAATGATCCTAGTTATAATTTAGAATTGAAAAAAATAGAAAAAATTGCAGAGGGATTAAATAAATTTAACGTAATTATTAACACGATTTCTTATTCTAATTACGCTGATTTTAAGCTACTGTCTAAACTGTCTAATTTAGGTTCAGGAAATTGTATTCAAGCTAATAATGTTAAGCAAGTTTATGACTCATTATATCAGAGTAATAAATTATTAACAAGTTCAGTAATTCCTCCTGTGGAAGAAACATTAACTAAAGGTTATGATTATCAAGTTTTTGTTTCTCAAACGGCTAAAAAAATTCTAGGTTCTAATTATACTTTAAAAATACGAGGATTAAAGCCAGAAGATAAAGGAATCTTTTATAAATATCGTGAAATTAGTGCAGAAGAATACAAAAATTTAACGGATATTCCTACTTCTCAAACTGATGAATCTGTTTTTGCTTTTATCAAAACTAATTTAGCGGAAGGTAATCTTAATTTAGCGAAATATGCTTTAATTAGCACTTTTGATGCTACTTTAACTCAAATTCATAGTAAAGCCTTAACTAATTTACAAATAATGAATTTTAGTCAAGATATTGAAGCAGTTATTTTCAACCCTAAATTACTAAAAAAACATGATATTTTATCAACATTTAAAGTTAATAATAAAGTTAGTATTTTAGAATTAATTGATATTTTAGAAGCAAATAAAAAGAGTATTATTATTAATTTAAAACATCTCGAAAAAAATTATCAAAGAAAAGGCTTAAAACGAGTTGACGGGAAACGAGATGAGGAAGGTAATTTAATTAAACCTGCGTTAAAAACTGTAACAATTGATAGTGGTGAATATGTGCCAATGGGTAAGTTTAATATTAATCGGAATACCGCTACCATAAATATGTTAATTAAGCGTAAAGTTAAGTTAGTTACTCAAGATAAAGGGAAACAAATTTCTGAAGTTGCGGGAATTTTAATCAATGATTTAAACCAATATAATAACTATACTTTAGTTTCCGATGGAGAGATAAATATTAATAGTTTAAAGATAAAAATTAGTAATGAGAATACTTTTAATTTGTTGAAAGAAAAAGAGTTATTAACTATTGAAAAAAATAGTCCTAATGAATTTGATTTCACGAAAGAATATGAGATTAATTTCACCGATTTACCTTTAGTTTCTTTTCAGCAAAGTTATAATAATCTTGAGGGAATTTTTGAACAAATAATCAAATTACAAGTACTAAATTCTCTTATTTCTGCTCATATAAAAGAAGAATCAGATAGTTATTCTGAAAAACAATTAACTGAGTTGAAAAAACATTATCTTTCTAAGAATTTATATCTTAATTTTCCTACCACTAATGAATATACAGACTTAAAAGAAGCCTTAAATAATGGTAGTGTTGACACGAGAATTAGTTATAAAATTGATTTAGGAGATACTCAAATTCTTAATACCAGTAAACTATATTCTGCTAATAAATTTTTAGATAGATTATATCAAGGTTGTGAAGAAGAAACTGGGGAAATAATTGAGAATATTACCTTTGATATGATTTTAGATAAAAAGATTATTTTTACCCATAAAACTTTATCTAAACGTACTAAAATTACTGAAGTTGATGAGTTAATGAAAACTATTTATGATAATTTTCTCGGCATTGATAATAATGGTAGTGTATCGGAGATTCTTAACTCGATAAAAGCCCATAGTTTATTAAAGTTATTAGAGAAAAAATGGCAAGATGAAACAATAAATAAAGATGAATTTATTACTGCTTTAACTCAAGCTAAAAATAAATTAAATAATCACTTAGAAAATCTTTATCGTCAACAAATTTGCCCTTTAGTATTCTATATTGGTTCGACTGGATTAATTCCTGATGAATTAAATATTAAGGCTTTTACCGCAGAAGAAATTAGTGCAAATTATCCTAATTTAAAACTATCTAAAAGTGAACAAGAAGGCACATTTTTTGTGGCAAAGAATACCGTAATTACTGTTTACCCTCACAATGTTTATTATACCACTAATAAAAGGTAAATATGCTAATCTTTATTTATGAATTACCTTAAAAAAATTAGGATAAATTACCCTGAAAGATTTATCTTACTTTTCCTCAAAATTGAAGGCAAAGATTAAATAATTTAATTTTCAATTATAATTTTATGGTAAGCAATGCTTACCTACTTTTATTTATATCAATATTAAAAATATGATTTATTTAACAGATTTAGATGACATAAAAAATGCGATTCTCGACTTGACAGAAACTGATATTCTTTGGGTAGATACGGAAGTGGCTGATTATGCCACAAAAAAACCTCGTTTATCTTTAATTCAAGTATTGGCTTATCCTCATAATCTTGATGGAGAACGTACTTATATGTTAGATGTGTTAGATAAGTCAGATTTAATCGATTTTTTTATTAAAAATATAATGATAAATGAGTCAATAAAAAAAGTTTTTCATAATGCTAAATATGACTTGAGATTTTTAGGTAAAACCACAGCGAGAAATATTTATTGTACTTTAGAATTAGCTCGAAAAATTCCTTATTATTTATTACCAGTAAAAAGTTATAGTTTAAAGATTTTAACAGAATATTTGACAGATTTTAAAGACTTAAGTAAAGAAGAACAAGGTAGCGATTGGGGTATTCGCCCTTTGAGAAAAATTCAGTTAGAATATGCAAAAATGGACTGTGTTTATTTAGCTCAAATTTATCATAAATTATCAGCATTAGAAGATAAAATTAAGGAAAATATAACTTTAGAAGTTTTAAATAAAAGATATAAAGAAATTGAAGAAGAATGGTTATTATTAGACTCAGAAATGAATTATTTAAAAGAGCGAATAAAAGAGATTATGATTGATAAAAATATCCAAGAGAATGACTATTTTAAAGTTAATTCTATCACCAGAAAAACCATTAAAACTGATTTACAACAGTTAGTAAAATTAGTTAATGAGAAGAATATTAATATAGATTTTCCCATAACTTTAACGAAGGCAATTCAAGAAGAATTAGGTAATAATTTAGAAGATTTAAACATCAATATTAATACTGATACTTACTATACTTTGAAAAGTAAAAATATTGAAAATGAACATGAAGAATAAAATAAAAAGGTGGGCAATACCCACCCTACTAATTAATTAATTACTAAATCAGCTTCTTTCTTCGCTTCAATGGCTACATATAAACGATTTAAAGCACTAATATAAGCACGAGCAGAGGCTACAATAACATCAGTATTGGCGGCATAACCTGAGTAGGTTTTGTTTTCATGTTTCAAGCGAATTGTTACTTCACCCATAGCGTCAATTCCAGCGGTGACGGATTTTACGGAATACTCAATCAACTCGTTAGGAATATTTACTACACGGTTAATCGCTTTGTATATCGCATCTACAGGACCTGTACCAACAGAAGCGTCCTTTAATTCTTGCCCTTCAGGAGTGCGAATAGTAATAGTAGCAGTCGGTGCAGAGTGATCACCACAAGAAACTTGTACTAATTCAAGGCGGAAAAGTTCGGGTGCTTGTTGAATTTCATCGTTAACGATGGCTTCTAAATCCCAGTCAGTAATTTCCCGTTTTTTATCAGCGACTTCTTTAAAACGCAAAAAGGCTTTATTTAAGTCTTCTTCTGACAATTCAAATCCTAACTCTACCAGACGGGTACGAAATGCGTTACGTCCTGAAAGTTTACCTAGTACTATTTGATTAGCCGTTAAACCGATGGATTCTGCGTCCATAATCTCATAGGTGAGGCGGTTTTTCAAGACACCGTCTTGATGGATTCCCGATTCATGAGCAAAAGCATTCGCACCAACAATGGCTTTATTGGGTTGTACTATCATGCCCGTCAAACTTGACACTAAACGAGAAGTTTTATAAATTTGTTTAGTATCTATATTAGTTAAAGGTTCAGTGGAATTAACATCTCTACCCAAGAATGGGTTAAAATATTGACGACGTACATGAAGTGCCATGACTAATTCTTCTAAGGCTGCATTTCCTGCTCTTTCACCGATACCATTAATAGTACATTCTAACTGTCTTGCTCCATTTTTCACAGCTTCAAGGAAGTTAGCCACTGCCAAACCTAAGTCATTATGACCGTGAACAGATATAATAGCTTTGTCAATATTAGGTACGTTATCCTTGATTCCTTTAATGATTGCACCGTATTCGCTAGGAGTAGTATAACCCACTGTATCTGGTATATTAACAGTTGTTGCTCCTGCTGCGATGGCTAATTCTAATACTTGATAAAGAAATTCAGGATCACTACGCCCAGCATCTTCGGGGGAAAATTCTACATCATCAGTGAAAGTTTTAGCATAAGCAACCATTTCAGGCACAATGGCTAAAACATCAGCACGGGTTTTTTTTAATTTATATTTTAAATGTATATCAGAGGTTGCCAAAAACGTATGGATTCGGCTTTTAAAAGCTGGTTTTAGGGCTTCTCCAGCACTTTTGATGTCTTTTAGGGTTGCACGGGCTAAACCGCAGATTGTCGGGCCATGTTCTGTGCCTACAGTTTCAGCGATACGTTGCACCGCATAAAAATCCCCTTGACTGGCATGGGGAAAACCTGCTTCAATAATATCAACCCCTAATTTAGCTAAAGCACGAGCAATATTTAGTTTTTCATCTACATTTAAACTGGCGCCAGGAGATTGCTCACCGTCACGCAATGTGGTATCAAATATAATAATTCTGTCTGGCTGGTTTGTCATATCTTAAAATTTTAAACGAATTTACCAACGTATAATTAAGCCTGAATATATCATAAACGAAAAATTTACACATTTAATGCAAAATAAAATCAAAAAAACTGAAATATCTTCAATAATTGTTGTTAGTGGATTATATTTATTGATAACTTTATTATTAGGACTTAATCGTTATTATAGTTTTTTCGCTTCTTATGATCACGGTATTTTTAATCAAGTTTTTTGGAATAATTTACACGGAAATTTCTATCATAGTTCTTTAGCATCTGCTATTTCAACTCATGTCACCAGTGGAGAAGAAATACCACGAGTTTTTGACAGTTATTTAGGACATCATTTTACCCCTAATTTACTTCTATTATTACCTATTTATTTTTTATTTCCTTCTCCTGCTACTTTGGTTATTATTCAAAGTATTTTAATTACTGGTGCGGGAATTATTTTATATTTTTTAGCGAGAGAATATGTTGAACATTTTATTTCTATATTAATAGTAATTAGTTTTTATAGTGCCATCGCAATTTTAGTACCAACTCTTTCTAATTTTGATAATATATCACAGTTACCCATATTAGTTTTTAGTTTATTATTAAGTCTTGAAAAAAAAAATTGGTGGTTATTTAGTCTTTTTTCTGTGTTAATTTTAGGTGTTAGACAAGAAGCAGGATTAAATTTATTTGGTATTGGAGTTTATTTAATTGCTAGTAAACATTATCCTCGTCAAGGTGTATTAATTTGTCTAATTTCTTTAGTTTATATGCTGTTTATAACTAACATAATTATGCCTCAATTTACCCAAGATGTTGGTAAAAGACTTATGGTAGATAAATTTGGACAATATATCAAAGGAGAAAATCCGTCAACTTTAGCAGTAATTTGGGGAATGATAACTCAACCTTGGTTAGTAATTTGGGAATTAATTTCACCGATAGGCAAAACTATAGAATATTTATTCGGGCAATGGTTATCTTTAGCCTTGATTCCTGCGGTTTCTCCTAGTGCGTGGATAATCTCAATTTTTCCTTTATTAACTCCATTATTAGGGCAAGGAAAATCAGTTTTATCTCTTAATATTCGTTATGCTATGATGGTAACTCCCGGATTATTTTATGGTGCAATTTTATGGTGGGGAGGACAAAATTTTAATAATTTTCAACAAAATATTACTAAACTTAATCCTAGAAAATTAACGCTAAAATTTAAACGTTTTTGGGTGTCTTGTATTGTGATTTCTTTACTTCTTACTTTTATCTCTAGTGCCACAGAATTAAGTAGAGTATTTTATTTTATTTTACCAGATTCTTTTCAACCTTTAGTTTATGTTTCTTTACCTCGTCAATGGCAACATTCAGCTAATATTTATCAACTTTTAGTACAAATTCCTGATGATGCGAGTGTGAGTGCAACCAATAATATTATTGCACATCTTTCTAGTCGTCGGGCAATAATTCGTTTACCAATAATTGAATTTCGTAATGATAATAAAGAAGCGGAAAAAGTAGATTTCATTATCGCTGATTTATGGGAATTACAACGTTATGGAATAATTTTTGATAAAGAAAAAGGTTGGCTAGAAGCAATTAATAGCTTAATTAATAATGTGACATTAGAAAAAACTTACGACATTATTGATAGTAGAGATAACGTTGTTTTGTTAAAGAAAATTTAATCTATTTTAGAGAAGAAGAAATTTTATAACTCTTGTTAATGTTATAATTTATTTTGTTCAATCTTAAACATGAGAAACAACAAATCTTAAATTCATAATCTCAAACTTTAAAGTAATAACTTGATAGATAAAAGTCGCTTAAAATATATAGAAATTTTAAATTATTTGTCAGAATTGTTGCCTTCTATCCTTCAATTTTCTGATAAGTTAATTTATTATTTTTTGACAACTCTCATAGTCTTGTTATATTTATAAAAAAGTTTTTTAAAAGAATTAAAATTATGATTAACACAGCTAATTCTTCGTCGTGGCAATGGGAAAAAAATGATCAGGGTAGCTATTTAACTTGTAAACTATTAGAAGGTTGGCAACATGGTTTTTTTTCTAGTCATTTTCAAGGAAAACCTCCAGAAATTCTGATTAAATATCTTCACCCGTCGGCGTTGAGTTATCGACTAAAACAAATTCATAGTGATATTATTATTTCTACTGATATGATTGACAATCATTTTTCTAAGAATGATAATAATCAATTAATGGAAGGTGATGGTATTATTACTCAAAAATCTCTACAATCTGTATGGGTAGCTAGTGCAGACTGTACACCTGTTCTTATTGCTGATAGTAAAAGCGGAAAAGTCGCAGCAATTCACTCAGGATGGCGTGGCACTGCTTCTGAAGTTGTACCGAAAGCTATTAAAATTTTAAAATCGGAAGGTTGTCAAGGGGAAAATTTATTATTCGCTTTAGGTCCAGCTATTAGTGGTAAAGTGTATCAAGTAGAAGAAGAAGTCGCCGTAAAAGTGTTAAAAACCATCATTTCTAACTCTCATAATTTAGATAATAACGAAATTTTAACCCAAGGTTATTTATTGCCAAATCAACCAATATTGAAAGATTCCACAGAAAATAAAGTTAGACTAAACGTCACTCAAATAATTAATTCACAAATTCAACAAGAAGGTATTTTACCCCATCAAATAGCTATTTCACCTTATTGTACTTATCAAACACCAGAATATTTCTTTTCCTATCGTCGTAGTCATGAAAAAAATGTACAGTGGTCTGGTATTATTTCTGTTTAAGTTAAAATTATCTCAATATTTATATAGATTTAATAAAATCAGTGATCATTAGACAAAAAATTAATTTATTTTTAATAATTTTGCTTATAATTTTACCATAAGATAAATTTTTATAGTTTTTTTTTCACAATTTTTATTAACAAATAATAGGCAAAATTAACAATGTCTCGAATATTAGTAATTGATGATGATTCAGCTATTTCGGAATTAGTTTCTATTAACTTAGAAATGGCGGGATACGATATTTCTCAAGCAGAAGATGGTATAAAAGGACAAGCTTTAGCATTACAAATCCAACCAGATTTAATTATGCTAGACTTAATGTTACCTAAAGTTGATGGTTTTACTGTGTGTCAAAGACTCAGAAGAGATAAAAGAACCGCTAACATACCAGTATTAATGTTAACAGCTTTAGCGCAAACAAAAGATAAAGTTGACGGTTTTAATGCTGGAGCTGATGATTACTTAACAAAACCTTTTGAAGTAGAAGAAATGTTAGCCAGAGTTAAAGCATTACTCAGGAGAGGAGAAAGAAATACGCAGTCAACCAAACATACTGAGATTCTTAATCACCAATTTTTGACCCTTGTGCCAGAGAGGTTTGAAGCGATTTGGTTTGATAAAACTATTAAATTAACACACCTTGAATTTGAATTATTACACTGCTTATTACAACGTCATGGACAAACAGTCTCCCCTAGTGATATTTTAAAAGAAGTCTGGGGATATGATCCTAACGATGATATTGAAACCATTAGAGTTCATGTTCGTCATTTACGCACAAAATTAGAACCAGATCCTCGTCGTCCTCGTTATATTAAAACAGTATATGGTGCAGGATATTGTTTAGAATTAAATCCTAGTAATACATAATCAAATTTTTAATTGTTAAAGATTTATTTTCCCCATTTAGGTAATTTTAAAAAGGATTCTTTTCTCGTTTTTTTGATAATATTATCTTGAGAATTTCCCAATTTTTTTGATGAATTATTATTTTCTTTTTTAGCAGGAATAATATTAAGATTATTTTCTGATAATATCTTAGATTCAGATACAAGATAATTTGTTGATTTTTTCTCTTCTTGAGGATGATTATCGTAAATTATTTCAGGAATATCTGGAGCATTATTTATCTGTTCTTGTATAGTATTATTACCATTTTGTGATGAATTATTAGACTCAATTTCAGACCATGATTTTATTCCCAAACTATTAACATCAGGAGGATTAGTTAAATATTTATTATCTAATGCTGTTTTATATTGTATGTTTGATCTTTGCTGTCTTTGAAGCCTAATTTGTAATTCTTTATTTTCTTTTTCTTTTTGTTTTAAAGAATGTTTAATACTATTAAAATCATCTTGAAGTAAAGAACATTCTCTTTCTAAACTAGCAGCTAATTGTTGAGTTTTTTTCAATTCTTGGGTAAGATTTTCTATAGATAATTTTTGTTGATTATATTGTTTAGATTGTTGTTTAATTCTTTCTTGATTATCATCAACTTCTTTGCTTAATTCTGTTATTTTTTGACTTTGATCAGTTATTAGGTTAAGATAATCTTGATTTTTAATTACTTGAACTTTAATTTGTTTTTTTTGTTCTTCTATGGAAGTTTCTAGTTTTAAAATTTGTTCTTTCAATTGTTGATTTTGTTTCCTGATTTTACAAGCAACCGCATACCAATCAACATCAGTTAAAATAGGTTTAGAAGAAGATTCAGAGCTATTCATGGATATAGGTATCTAATAAATATAATTTAAGAATTAAGAATAAAAATGATTTTAAATTCAAGATTAACATAACTAACAAAATATCATTGATTGACTTGAAAAAAAAATCAGATTAACTCAAGTTTTTATATTAAGAATTATTAAAACATTGACAATAAAAGGATTTAAAGAGAATTAACCATTGACGAGCATCGAAAAAAATGATAAAGTTTAGCTGTTAAAACAAGGAATATTTAAGCACAAATACCATGACTCTAAACTCGGATACTTTACCTCAGTCAGTGAAAGAAGATGTTCGTGATTATGTTGCGCACTTACAACTACACATGAGTCTTCAATCTCGCAATCTTTTACCATCTATAAATCAAGTCAAAGACAGTCGGGATAATTTACTCTATCAAACTCAGGCAACCATTGAAAAATTTACTTCTCGTAAGTTGGTTTAATCGTAGCAAAAAAAAGTATTTTCTCATTTTCACAGGCATCTTGCCTGTATTTTACTATTCGAGATTTAAAGTTATATTTAAGCAGGATTCGTGATGTTAGAACATGATGTGATGATTATTGGTGGTGGTTTAGCAGGATGTCGTGCTGCCCTTGAAATAAAAAAACAAAATAGTAGTTTAGATGTCGGTTTAGTGGCGAAAACCCACCCTATTCGCTCACATTCTGTGGCTGCCCAAGGTGGTATTGCTGCAAGTTTACAAAATGTAGATCCAGAAGATAGCTGGAAAGCCCACGCCTTCGATACAGTAAAGGGTTCAGACTATTTAGCAGATCAAGATGCTGTGGAATATTTAACGAAAGAAGCACCAGAAGTTATCATCGAATTAGAACATTTAGGGGTGTTATTTTCTCGTTTGGAAGATGGTAGAATCGCACAACGGGCATTTGGTGGACATTCCCATAAACGCACTTGTTATGCGGCAGACAAAACTGGTCATGCTATGCTACATGAGTTAGTCAATAATTTACGTCGAAATAATGTCACTATTTACGAAGAATGGTATGTTTTACAGTTAATTCTTGAAGATAATTCCTCTCAACCCCCACATGAGAATGTAATCAAAGAAGTCAAAGGCGTTGTCATGTTTAATATTGCTGACGGGGGGTTAAAGGTGGTTAAGGCTAAAGCGGTAATGTTTGCCACGGGAGGTTATGGAAGGGTTTTTAACACCACTTCTAACGATTATGCTTCCACTGGTGACGGTTTAGGGATGTGTGCGGCGGCGGGTTTACCCCTTGAAGATATGGAATTTGTACAGTTTCATCCTACGGGTTTATATCCTGTGGGAGTGTTAATTTCTGAGGCGGTGAGAGGAGAAGGTGCTTATTTGCGCAACAGTGAGGGGGATAGATTTATGGAAAATTACGCCCCAAATCAAATGGAATTAGCACCCCGTGATATTACTTCCCGTGCTATCGTTTTAGAAATTCGTGGAGGAAGAGGTATTCATCCTGATGGTAGCGCTGGTGGTGCTTATGTGCATTTAGATTTAACTCACATGGGTAAGGAAAAAATCATGAGTCGTGTGCCTTTTTGTTGGGAAGAAGCCCATCGTTTAGTTGGTGTTGATGCGGTTTATCAGCCCATGCCTGTGCGCCCCACTGCCCATTATTGCATGGGGGGTATTCCTGTTAATACCGATGGTAGAGTGCGTCAAAATGCCACTCAATTAACGGAAGGATTTTTTGCCGCCGGTGAGTGTGCCTGTGTTTCTGTGCATGGCGGTAATCGTCTCGGTAGTAATTCTCTCTTAGAATGCGTGGTTTATGGCAGAAGAGTTGGACGGGCGATCGCCAATTATGTTATAAATCGTAAAATGCCTGAAGTTGACGAGAAAAAATATTTAGAAGAAGCGCAAAAACGTATCCAAGATTTACTTTCCCAAAAAGGAGATTTAAGAATTAATAGCTTAAGACAGAATTTTCAGGATACCATGACAGAGCATTGTGGAGTATTTCGCACAGAAGAAGTGATGAAAGAGGGTATTAAACAAATTCAACAATTAAAGGCTAAATATAGTCAAATTTTTCTTGATGATAAAGGTAAAGATTGGAATACGGAATTAATAGAAGCCTTAGAATTGCAAAACATCATGATAGTAGGGGAGATAATTTTAACCTCGGCTTTACAACGACAAGAAAGTAGAGGGGCGCATTCTCGGGAAGATTATCCCACTAGAGATGATGAAAAATTTTTACAACATACTTTGGCTTCTTATTCTGCTGATAGTGTAAAAGTTAATTATATGCCCGTAGTTATTACGATGTTTGAGCCAAAAGAACGAAAATACTAATAACAATTAACTGTTAATAATTAACAATTAACAATGAATAAAAGTAATAGTGAAAATTATGACTTTTATCTTAATTATTCGATACAAATAACATCACCTTTTTTTAGATTCTCTAAAATTTTATTGACTTTTTTTATTAAGGGTTTTAAGGTTGTAAAACGGTTATCTTTAGCAACTAAAACGATAATAATTAAATCAATTTGTTTTAGGTTTTGTTGCAATGTCAAATTTTGATCTATGGTAATAAAAACATCAAATTTTTCCGATGCTAACTTTAATAATTTATCATTTTTTGTACCAGCCCAACCTTGTTCAGGTACTGTTTAATTGCTTTTTTAAGTTTCTTCGGTAAACATTCATCAAGCAATATTTTCATTAGTTTGTTTTAACAATATTTCTTGTCCTAGTTGTAATAGTAACATAGCTTGTTGTTTAGTAACCGTAGGAAAGTCATCGAGGAAGTCTTCGATAGTTTCACCTCCGTTTAAATAGTCAATTAGAGTTTTGACTGGTACACGAGTTTCATTAAATACGGGTGTCCCTGATAATATTTCTTCGGAGATTTCGATTAAGTTATTTTTCATAAATTTACTGTATTTATAGATAAAAATAAGTCAAGTTTAGCCACTGACACACAATAATAAATAAGGGTTAATGCCATTAACCCCTACAAAATCCTATGGCTTACAAATCAATACCATCAATATATTTAGCGACAGTTTGTACGTCTTTGTCACCACGCCCTGAACAATTAATTACAATATGAGGATTACCTTCAAGATTAGGGCAAAGTTTCTCAAGATAAGCAAAAGCATGGGCAGTTTCTAAAGCTGGGATAATACCTTCTAGTTTACATACCAACTGAAAAGCCGTTAACGCTTCATCATCGGTGACACTATAGTATTCGGCTCTACCTTCATCTTTCAAATAACTATGTTCTGGGCCAACTCCCGGATAATCTAACCCAGCACTGATAGAATGGGCTTCTGTAACCTGCCCTTGGGTATCTTGGAGTAAATAACTCATAGCTCCGTGTAATACTCCCGGTTTTCCTTGAGTTAAGGTTGCTGCGTGTTTTCCTGTAGCAATACCGCTACCTTCAGCTTCCACACCAATTAAGCGCACAGAAGTATCAGCGACAAATTCATAAAATAAACCCATAGCATTTGAGCCACCACCGACACAAGCGAGTAAAATATCAGGTAAACCCCCCCATTTTTCTAAACATTGGCTACGGGTTTCTTTCCCGATAACACCGTGAAAATCTCTTACCATCATGGGATAAGGATGAGGGCCAGCGACTGATCCTAGTATATAATGAGTATTTTCAACATTAGTCACCCAATCTCTAATGGCTTCAGAAGTAGCATCTTTGAGTGTTCCAGTTCCAGCGGATACAGGTTCAACTTTTGCCCCTAAAAGTCTCATTCTAAATACGTTTAACTTTTGGCGTTCCATATCTTCTACGCCCATGTATATTACACAATCTAAACCAAAACGAGCGCAAACTGTAGCTGTAGCAACTCCATGTTGCCCCGCTCCTGTTTCAGCGATAATTCTTTTTTTACCCATGCGCACAGCTAGTAAAACTTGCCCTAATGCGTTATTAATTTTATGAGCGCCTGTATGGTTTAAGTCTTCTCGTTTGAGGTAAATTTGAGCGCCACTACCATCAGTTTTTGCATAATGTTGGGTTAGTCTTTCGGCAAAATAAAGAGGATTTGCTCTACCAACATAATCTTTTAGTAATTGATTTAATTCTTGCTGAAAATCAGGCTCATTTTTATACTTATCATAAGCGGCTTCTAACTCAGTTAAGGCTGGCATGAGAGTTTCAGGCACATATTTTCCACCATATTTGCCAAAACGTCCAAAATTATCAGGTACTTGAGTCAAATTACGATTATTTTTAATAGGAGTAACAGTCACGATTTTTACAGTTTAATTTATTCATTTATTTTATTACTATAATAGCTGAATTAGATCCCCTAATTGCACTAATGTCAACGATAAAATTTTCTCTTAAGGAAATTAATCAGTAAGAATAATTCACGAAAAATGATCAAAGTTTTTGTTTATGGTACTTTAAAGCCAAGAGGTAAATACTATCAAATTTATTGTCAAGGAAAAACTTTTAAAGAAATAAAATGTTGGGCAAAAGGACGATTATTTAACTTACCTTTAGGTTATCCTGCCATGAGCAAAGGTGATCATAAAGTTTTCGGTTATTTACTTTATTTTACTTTTTTGAAAGACTTAAAAAATTTAGATAAATTAGAAGGTTATTCAGGTATTTCTAACGCTCCTTTAAATGAATATGAGTGAGGAAAAATTATAGTTTATGATGAGTGTAATTATCCCTTAGATGAAGGGTGGACTTATTTCATGATAGAAGAAAAAATTAAGGCTTTAAATGGTGTTTTTTTGCCTTCAGGAATATGGGAAATTAAGCATTAATTATTAAACATAAATTAGAAATAATTATACAGTTTCAATTTATCAGTTTATAATAAAAATTTACCAAACTAATATTTTTTTATGACTCAAGTTTCCTTCATAAAAGCTCAATCTTATGAGTTAAAAGATTTACGCACTTCCATTGAAAATTTACTGTTACCTTTTGGTGGTATATCTGCTTTCGTAAAAAAAGGAGATCGAGTTTTACTCAAACCTAACCTATTAACTGCTTCTCGCCCAACAAAAGAATGTACTACTCGTAAAGAAATAGTTTATTGTATTGCTCAAATGGTGCAAGAAGTAGGAGGAAAACCATTTTTAGGGGATAGCCCAGCTTTTGGAAGTGCAAAGGGGGTAGCGAAAGCTAATGGTTATTTACCGCTATGTGAAGCCTTAAATTTACCGATTATCGAGTTTAATGCTCAAAAATACCCTATTGATAATGATAATTTTAACCATCTGCGGTTATCAAAAGAAGCAATGGAAGCGGATGTTATTATTAATTTGCCAAAAATTAAGTCTCATATGCAGTTAACCATGACAATGGGAGTTAAAAATTTATTTGGTTGTGTGCCGGGAAAAATGAAAGCATGGTGGCATATGGAAGCGGGAAAAGATGCTAGTCGTTTTGGGGAGATGTTAGTGGAAACTGCCAAGGCAATTAAGCCAGATTTGACGATTATTGACGGTATTATCGCCCATGAAGGTAATGGACCAAGTGCTGGAGAGCCTAGAGAATTAGGTATTTTAGGGGCTTCTAGTAATGTTTTTGCTTTAGATGTGGCGATCGCTGATATACTGAATGTATCTTCAGAAATAGTGCCTACTTTAGTTGCTCAGAAAAAATTAGGTTTATGTAGTGAGTTAAAAGAGATTGAATTTCCTTTACTAAAACCAGAAGATTTAAGGGTAGAAAATTGGAAATTACCCTCTGCATTAATGCCCATAGATTTTGGTTTGCCAAGGGTATTAAAATCTACTTTTAAACATCTTTATATTAAGCTCATTAAAGAAAAAATTAAGAGTGAATAATGATGTTATAAGTTTTAAAATATAGTGATATTAGGTACTTAGAATTAGAGGCAATAACTTAGACAAAAATAATGAATTTACTTTTATTAATTTTAGAAAACTTCCTAAGAGTTTTTGGTTTATTTTGGATAGTTGGAGGTATTTTTGCCCTAAAAAAAGCAAGAGAATCTCAATTTATTGATACTTGTATTGCGCAAATTGAACAAAAAAAAGCTGATTATTTTATTACAAATTTTATATTTATTGGTGGTTTTTTAACTTTATTAAGTGGTATAGGTTTACTAATTAATAATGATGGAGTAATTATTATTCTTTTAATCTTAATTGTCAGTCAATTAATATATTTTAAAATGAAAAATAGAAAGTTTTTAAGGGCAGAATCACAGGAAGAAAAAGAAGAATATGCTATCAATTCTAGTACTTATAATGCTTTTTTAACTTCTATTTATATAACTATTATTGTTACCATTAAAATTATTATTCGTATAACTATTAGTTTATAAAATTGATTTATATCATGGTAAAATGTAAGTAAATAGGCAAAATTAATGGTATATGTACTTTAGACAATGTAAAAGGCAACAAAGATTATTAGTTATTTTTAATAATTTTAAAGTCCATAATTCCTCAATGGTTTAATACTTATAATAAATGACTATAAATAATTTTTCTTTGGTTACTATAATTAAAAATAAATTAATAGATTTAATAACCAAGGAAAAAAAACAATTACAGTATTTTACTGATTTATCAAGGATGAACTTTTCTATAGAATTGAGCAAAAATGGAGACAATATTATCTATAAAACTTCTCTTTGTTTACCCTTAGCTAAAATTTATAAAAAATCACCTTTATTTTTAGCCCAAAATTTAGTTAATATTTTTAATCAAAGTAGTTATCAACAAGACATTTTAATTCAAATTTCTAGGAATGGTTGGTTAGAATTTATTATTGGCGATCGCCTTGTTAATGAGTGGTTAAATAAGGTTAATAAAATAAATCTTTTAGAGTTAAATAAAGATAACATAAAAACCAATAAAAGTCAAATCAATTTTAATAATTATTATACCCATTCTCGATGTTGTTCAATCTTAAAATCTGCTCATCAACAGAATATAATAAATCTCAATAGTGTGGATTTTATACTCAATAAATGGTATATAGAAAAACCAGTTAATATTAAGTATGAAATAATAAATTTATCAGGAAGTTATGAGCAAAAACTGATTAAAGAATTAATCATCATAACGGATAAAATAGTTAATAATAAACTCAATTATCAAAATTCATTAAATAAATTAAGTAAAGCCATTTTAGATGTAGAATGTTATTGTCAAATTTGGGGGGAAACTTTGCATAATCATTTAGCAATATCTCAAAGTAGATTAGGATTAATTGCCATTGCTTTAAACTATTATCAAAATCTTTTTTATCAAGAATTTAAAGAAAATTTACCAACAGAAATTTAATCTATAAAATAAATTTAAAATTGAAAATGTCAAAACATATATATAATTAATTTCTAATTCTTCATTTCTAATAATTATGACAAATCCTTTTTTAAACCTTGAATACGAAACTGCCATAGAAAATTTAGGAGATAGTTATTACGAAGAAGTTTCTGCTGCGGAATTTCCTCAACAGATACTAAGATTTGCCAACGATGATTTATTACCCGTCATTGGTTTAGATAAAAACGCCGTGAAAGAAAATGATTGGATAGAAGCCTTCGGCAAATTTCAGGGAATACGCCCATTTTTAGCCTTAAAATATCATGGTTATCAATTTGGCTCATATAATCCCCAATTAGGTGACGGTAGAGGCTTTTTATATGGACAAATAAGAGGCAATAATGGCATATTATACGATTTTGGCACAAAAGGATCAGGAAGAACACCCTATTCTCGCACTGCTGACGGCAGACTTACCCTCAAAGGAGGAATTAGAGAAGTTATCGCTGGTGAAGCATTACATAGACAAGGAGTTAATACTTCTCGTTGTTTTTCCTTAATTGAAACAGGGGAATCCTTATGGCGAGGAGATGAGCCGTCACCTACTCGTAGTTCTGTAATGGTGCGATTTAGTCAATCTCATATTCGTTTTGGTACTTTTGAAAGGTTACACTATTTACAACGTCCAGATTTGGTCAAAAATTTATTAGATCATGTAATCTATTATTATTATCCCCATTTAACTACTTCTGAAAATCCCTACATTGAATTTTATCGTGAATTAGTGCAAAGAGTAGCTTTATTAGCAGCGCAATGGATGGCGGCGGGTTTTTGTCATGGAGTGTTGAATACTGATAATATGTCTATTACGGGGGAAAGTTTCGATTATGGACCTTATGCTTTTATCAATACTTATGATCCTCTTTTTACGGCGGCTTACTTCGACTACGGCGGTAGATATAGTTACGGCAATCAACCGTTGATTTGTCAATGGAATTTAGAATTATTACAAAAACCCCTCTCTTTAGTAATTCCTTATCAAGATTTACAAGAAGCGTTAACTAATTATAATCAACATTATGAACAATTTTACCAAAGTTTAATGGTGAAAAAATTAGGGTTTAATAAGTTACCTGATAATTTAGCTAAAAAGTTAGTAACAGAAACTATTAATTTATTAAAAGAAAGTCAAGTTAGTTATAGTCAATTTTTTGCAGATTTAGCTTCTCAATTTAACTATGGTTGGCACGAAAATAATAGTTTAATTTTAGAAAATAGTGATATTAATTCCTCTAACTTTGATATATGGAAAAAACTTTATCATCAAGCCTTAGAAAATTTTGTTAGGGAAGAATTAGACAATATAAAAATTACTCTTAATCAATACAATCCTCAAATTGTGCCGATTAGAAATATTATCGAAGAAATTTGGCAACCCATAACCACTGAGGATAATTGGCAACCTTT
The DNA here is from genome assembly GCA_009993045.1 of Cyanobacteria bacterium CG_2015-22_32_23. Classification (GTDB taxonomy): domain Bacteria; phylum Cyanobacteriota; class Cyanobacteriia; order Cyanobacteriales; family Cyanobacteriaceae; genus Geminocystis. Next base: position 178 of record JAACUG010000036.1, on the reverse strand, counting down.
TTATGATTTATTAGCAAAAATTAGAAGTTAAGATTTATACAGATTATGTGATATTCTAATTAGATTATTTACTAAATTTTGGATGATGGAATACAGGAGATAGTAATAATTTCTTACTTTCCTTTCTTCTCACTTAATTAGGGTTTGCTGAATAAATCAGAAAGCTATTAAAATCAAG
>JAACUG010000119.1 GCA_009993045.1 Cyanobacteria bacterium CG_2015-22_32_23 | reverse complement strand
CCGTAGGCACTGCGTAGCAGCCCACCCGTTAATTTCAGTGGGACTTTTTTGTTGAGAAATTTAACGGGAGTCCTCTTTTGACATTTATGATAGTTTATCAAATTCAAAGATTTTGCGGTGGAGTGTATTGCAAAAAAAACTTAAGGAGAATGTAAAGTGAAGATGGTAATTTCTGGGCGACAATTAAAGCGAATGTAAGGATAAGCCATGCCGATTCCTCGATTAGTGTATTGAATCATATCTTCAAGGTGATATAAACCACTAATATATATTTCTCCATAGGGAGGTAAAAAAGGCGCACCAAAGAAAGGAATATTAACTTGCCCACCATGGGAATGTCCTGATAATTGTAACGCAAAACGGTGAGTAATAGCGCTTTCAAACGCTAAATCAGGTTCATGTGCTAAAAGAATATTTATTCCTGTTTTTGGTAGTTTTTCTAATACTAAATCTAGGTTATATTTACGAAATAAAATATCATCGACTCCTGCGATATTTAGAATACTATTATTTTTTTCGATGGTATAAACATCATTTTTTAAGTTAATAATATTACTATCTTTTAAAGCGGTTTCAACTAAACTAAAATTAGTCCCATAATCATGATTCCCTAACACAGAAAAACTTTTATAAGTGGGGTTTAATTTACTTAGTGCATTAGTTAATATTATCCTATCTTCATCTAAAGATCTTTCTTTAAAATTAGATGTATAAATACCAGTTTTATTCATAATTTTCTTGAAAAAAGAAGGATGTTTTTCTACATAGGGAAGATTATTTTCACCGAATCTTTTAGTATAAGTAATCCTTTGAGAAAAGAAATCCCCTGTTAAAACAACTATATCAGGATTTTGTTCATTGATTAATTGGACTATGTTTTCTAGTCTTTTTTCCGTCATCCATTCACTAATATGAATATCGCTAACTTGGACTATTTTCCATCCTTCAAATTCTTTGCTTAAATTAGGTAAATTAAGATCAATATTTTTAAAATCAATCCACTGTGGTTCTATGGTATAAATATAAAATAAAAAACTAGATATAGCTATAACAATCATCGTTGTTGATAATGTCATAAACTTAACTGAACTAACAATAAATTTTATTAAATATTTCATAGTAAATTGTGAATATTGATCATTGTTAATTGTTAATTATTAATTGTTAACTATTTATTGGTTAACTGATATTTGCCTTCAGATTCGGGATTTTCAACTCTGGGTAATCCCATACTATAATTAACCACTCTAGCGTCAAGATTATAGCTAATTTCCCCTTTATTTAAGAGATTACGAATAAAATGTTCTAATTCTGAACCAATACGACGTAAATTATAATCTGTTAAGTCTTCTCCACTATAGTTTTCTACTAACTCATCAAACTTACTATAGACTTTTTGCAGACTAACTTCATCCCAATTAAACTCATTATCAGGATCAACGTCAAGAGTTAAAACTTGATTTGATGGTATTAATTCATTTTTGTGAATTTCGGCAGTATAGATTCTAATATGGCGGGTTGTAGATTTAATTAACATCATGACTAAATATTAACAATTTATAGTTCTAAAGTTATTTTGCCATAAAACTACTTAAGGAAAAGGGTATTTACGTTAACGAGGAAAATTAATTTTTTATCTTCACAAGATCTTCACAATCTTAAGTCTTAATAGAAGTATCAAACAACGAAGATTATATCAAGAGAGATTAAAAATATGGCTAACCAAAAACATTTACAACTTCTTTTATCTTCATCGGCGACGAATTGGAATAACTGGAGACAAGAAAATCCTCATATTGTAATAGATTTACAAAATGCGAATCTAAGTAAATGTAATTTAAGTCAATTTAATCTTAAAGAAGCTAATTTGGAGAAAGCAGATTTAAGTCAAGCTAATCTTACCAAAACTAATTTATCTAAAGCGAATCTTACTAAAGCGAATTTCACTAAAGTCTATGGTAGAGATGCTAACTTTAGTTTGGCAAACTTACAAGATGCGAATTGTTTTAATGCTTATTTTATTCAAGCTGATTTTAGCAAATCTTGTTTATTAGGAGTTAACTTTCAAGAAGCCAATTGTACAGAATCTTTTTTTATTGGTAGTAATCTAAGTTATGCAAACCTCTCTCGTGGTATTTTTAGGGGAGTAAGTTTTGTCGAAGCTAATTTAAAGGAAGCTAATTTAAGAGAAATCATACTTAATGAAGGAGATTTAACTGCCGCCAAAGCAAATAATACTGATTTTAGTCAAGGAACTTTAACGGGTATAATTATTGAAGATTGGCAAATTAATGATTTTACCAAATTTGAGCAAGTTATTTGTAATTATCTTTTTGTCTCTTCTCAAGAAAAAATTACCACCGATTTTCAATGTTTTCCTCACACATCAAGTTTTTTACAATTTGCCTTAAATAAGAATAGTATTAACGATGTAAAACTTAATGAAGTTATTAATATTCTTGAAATTAAGAAAATGGCGATAGAAGAACAAATACAACAGCTAATTAATAATAATACTAATCAACATTTAATGGCTTCTTAATAGTTTGCATACATTTTCCTCTCTATGACTAAAAACTTTTGTTAAGTGTGCATTATTTTCTGTTACTAATACGTCAATTATCATATCACAAAAATGCTTTAACATAGAGAAATGTAAAGGGTTTTATTATCTATGGATATTCAATAATTCAATTAATTCTTGATTATCTTCCCATCTGGGTACAATCTCTAATTTATCATTATATTCTCCTGTGTGTGTAAACCATAAATTAGCTAAATCTTCTTTTATTTGTTTTATTCCTTCGGTAATAACTGCTTTATAATCATTTTCAGAAAAAGTAAAGACACGATGAGGTGATGGTTGATTAATTGTCCATTTAACAGTATCTTGATAGTGAGTTACTTGAATACCTTGCTCAATTCCAGCACAATCAGGTACACCACACCAACAGGTTAAGATAAAGTATTTACCATTTTGTTTTAAAGTATTGTTTAATTCTGTCAAAGATGTAGCATAGTAAGAAAAATCAGCGATGGGTTTTCCATCAACTAAAATTATAGTGACAAAATAAAGGTTATCATCATTATCAAAACGATATATTTTACTATGTAAATCTAGTTTATTCATGAGTTAGTAGAATAATAAAAATATCAATGAAATAGAGAGATAGAAAAAATACTTATAAATCAAGTTCTCAATCTTAGCTTAAATCCATTGTAGAGGCTTAATATCCTAACCTCTATCTTCTGTAATTATTAATAGTCTAAACTAAGTACAAGAGTTTCAAGTCCTAATTTTTCTTTTTTTACTACTTCACCATAGAATAAATATAAGAAATCTTTATGCTGAGGTTGCCCACGAGAAGCACCACTAGCACCCATAGCAATTACAACTCCGCAATAACCGTTAAATTTAGCAACATCTTTTTGCCATAATTTTAATTGTTGAGAAAAGGAATCTTTTTGATTAGTTTCTTCAAATTGAGCTAATATGTATAAATTCTCTTCTTTTGTTTGTAAAATACTAAGATCAAAATGTTCTTCTTCATAAGGATCATAACCTTTATTAAAAGTTAAATAAACAATACCGTTTTCATCCTTTAATTTTTCGATAATAATTTGTGCTTTCGGACGAGTTGTTTGTACAATAATCACGGGAAAACCTGCTTTTAATGCCTGATTTCTGGTAATTTTACCAAAAGTGTTAGCATCAATGTTAGCTAAAGACTTATTTTGAAGAGAATTAAATAAACTAGATTCTATTTTACCTAAAGAAATTAACGCACCTTCAGGAATTAATTCATCACTGATAGCCAAATCATCATCGTCGTCATCATCATCGAAAAAGTCTTCATCGTCATCATCGCCGAAAAGATGTTCTAATTCTTTAGTAATTTCTGGCGTAGTGGAAACATTTATTTTTAAATTAAAATCTTTTAAAGGGATTTCTACATCGTATTCCTTTTCAATTAAGTCGATGTTTTCTTCGGATAATTCTTCTTCAAATTCATTGACAAATTTACCAAATGCTTTTAAAGCGGCATAAATAGGATAGACTTCTTCTTCATCTTTGAGAGGGGAAATTCCTTCATAGGGATGAATGCTACCGAAAATAGGTTTAACCTTACTTTTTAAAAATTCATTCCAGTTTAAAGATTCATCATCATCATCGTGAGAAAAATTAATAAACCAACAATCTTGCTGTAAAAATGTCGCTTCTAATTCACCTTCTTCCTCTGACTCCGTTAAACTCATGACTTGTTGACGAAAAGTTTTCATGGAATCTAAAGATCTATATAAGATAATACCAAATTCTTCTCCTAACATTCCCATCACACAAGCATAAAGGCTTTCAACACCCCATTGATTAACGTCAATTTTGATGATTTCTTCTTCCGATAATGATTGCCATGGTTGTTGCTTCCAAATTTCAGATATAGCTACTTTCTCTAAGGCTTTTGATAATTCAGGGGAAATATTTTCATCACTTTCTGTGTGCATATTTTGGAAGTTTTGCCATAATTCATCTAACAGAGGTAATTCTGGCTGATAATCCACAATAATATCTAAACCTTGTAATGCACCACGCAAGAAAAACTGTAACTGTCTATCTTTTACCACAATTTTCTGTGGCCGTGCTGGTATAGCTGGACTATGAGGATTCTCAATGGCTTTTAATAATGCCCTTACCATGGCTTCTGGACCTGATTTTGAACGCATTACATCCATTGATCTCACAAAGCCTTCGCTACCGTCCACCCAAATAATACATTCTCCACTATCGACTAAATCTGGTTCAAGATTTTCCATCATCCCTGTAATCGAACGGCGATCGCCTTCCCATACATGAGGAATTTGAGGAAGACGTTGTAATCTGTGTTTTGTAGTTTCTGGTAAGGAAGTCATTTAAACAATTAGTAATGAGTAATTATTAATCAGTAATTAATTAGGAATTTTAAATTAATTAAAAATTAGGAATTGGGCAAAAAGTCAGCAGAATTAATTTTTGCTTTACCTAGTAAGATACCATATTCTATACCTTCAACTACGGCTTGATAAGAAGCATCAATAATATTTGTTGATACTCCCACTGTAGCCCATCGTTGTTCACCGTTGCTAGATTCAATTAAAACCCTAGTTTTGGCTGAAGTTCCTTTTGCTCCATCAAGAATTCTTACTTTATAATCCGTTAAATAAAATTGAGCAATTTCGGGATAGAATTTAACTAAAGCCTTGCGCAAAGCCTTATCTAATGCAGAAACTGGCCCATTTCCTTCGGCTACTTCTAATAATTCTTCTCCATCAACGATGATTTTTATGGTAGCTAAAGCATGGGTATGAGAGATTTTTCCGTCTAGGGTAATGTCGGAATGGACTTGAAAACCTTTAATACCGAATAATTGTTGTCTTTGATTTAATGCTTCTCGTAATAATAGTTCAAAACTAGCCTCCGCCGCTTCAAATTGATAACCTTGACTTTCTAAGGCTTTTAATTTCAATAAAATTTCTCGACAAATAGGATCATTTTTATCAAATTCTATGCCAAAGGTTTTCGCTTTACTGATAATATTACTTAATCCAGATTGATCTGAGATCACGATTCTTCTTTCATTACCAATGGATTCAGGTTCTATATGCTCATAGGTTAAAGGATTACGAGCCACTGCGGATACATGAATACCACCTTTATGGGCAAATGCTGATCTTCCCACAAAAGGAGCATGATTATCAGGAGGAAGATTGACTATTTCACTAATTAAACGACTATTTGAGGTTAATTTAGTTAATTCTTCTGGTTCAAGACATTTATAACCCAATTTTAGCTGTAAATTAGGGATTAAGGTACATAAATTTGCGTTGCCACATCTTTCACCATAACCGTTGATTGTACCTTGAACCATGGTGACACCTTCTAATACAGATGCTATGGCATTAGCGACGGCTGTACCGCTATCATTATGAGTATGAATACCTAATTTAGGACGATGAGAATCATCTAAATTAAGATCAAGTTTTCCCCTAATTTCCGACACAATTTGACTAATTTCATGGGGTAACGTACCGCCATTTGTATCACAAAAAACAAGCCATTGCGCACCCCCTTTAATAGCTGATTGAAGGGTTTTTAAAGCGTATTCGGGATTATTTTTATATCCATCAAACCAATGTTCAGCGTCATAAATTACTTTTCTTCCCTGCGATCGCAAATAGGTGATAGTATCTTCAATCATGGCTAAATTCTCATCCAGAGAGGTTTTTAAGCCTTCTGTAACGTGTAAATCCCAAGATTTGCCGAAAATGGTCACCCAATGAGTATTAGCTGCTAGAATCGCTTTTAAGAGAGGATCTTTATCGGCGGATTGATTAGGGCGACGAGTTGAACAAAAAGCCACTATACTGGCTTGTTTTAGAGGCTGTTGTTGTAACTCCCAAAAAAATTGTACATCCTTAGGGTTAGCACCAGGCCAACCACCTTCAATAAAAGGGATACCCATATCATCTAATTTTCGGGCAATTTTCAACTTATCTGCTAAAGAAAGTGAAATACCTTCTTTTTGGGCTCCGTCTCTTAAGGTAGTGTCATACAACCAAATTTTTCGCTCATTCATCCTTATAATATCTCTATATCAGGCTATGAAATAATTTTAACGCAATAGCCTAGTGACCTACTCACACTGAATCGAAGATTACAGTGTTAGCTTCTAACTTCACAGGCTCATGCCCCAAAACTGACTTACGTCCGCCTTTTGGT
>JAACUG010000118.1 GCA_009993045.1 Cyanobacteria bacterium CG_2015-22_32_23 | reverse complement strand
TAGTGGACGAAAACCAAGTCATAGTGGTAGAAAATCTGGCAGTAAAAAACATGGTAAAAAACCATAAGTTAGCTAAGTCTATTAGCGATTGTGGTTGGGGACAATTCTGCACAATGCTCAAATATAAAGCAGAATGGGAAGGAAAATATTACATAGAAGTGGACAGATTCTTTCCTAGTTCCAAAACTTGTAATCACTGTTTAAATCAGTTAGATAGTTTAAGTTTAGATATGAGGCTGTGGCAATGTCGTAATTGTGGGACGATACATGACAGGGATATAAATGCGGCGAAAAATATCAGAGATGAAGGTTTACGAATCTTGGCGGTAGGGCATATCGCTACAGCTTCTGGAGAAAGAGTAAGACCAAGCAAAGGCACTGCTTTTGTAAGGCATCCTTCAGTGAAGGAAGAATCCCCCACTATAGCTCGTAGGGTTTAGTGATGGGAGTTGTCAAGAATAATTATTAGAAGGGAAAAATTTAACAAATTCCTTCAATGTCTTTTGCTTAAATATTAGATTGCTAATACGCAAGTTACTATTATAAGATGAAATAATTAAATTGTAATAGTTAGTTTATGAAAGAAAATTTCTTAATGTGGTTAGATCGTTTTCTTGTAGTTGATGTATTTGTAGTAATTATTGGTTTTATTTGGTTTGCCATGGCGTTGGTAGGAAAATCTATAGGTATTCCTTTAGGATGGGATATTTGGTATCAACTATGGCAACCTGTATTTAATCCAGCTATTGGAATTTTATTTACAGGTGCATTATTAAGTGGAATAATCAAAAAAGTTCAGGAAAAATTGAGTAAAAGTTAATTATCTAAAATACTAGATTCAAGATTTTTTTCGATTTCCCAATCTTCATTTTCACCGCCGATAATTAATTGATTAATACCAACATATTCTTTAGCTAATTCTCTCAGGGAGTTAATTAATATATCAAGGGCAATTAAATCGCTAGTGCCTAAATCAAACCAACATCTACCCCAATTACTTAAAAACTCAAATTCTCCCATATTGTGCATCGGTGACATAAGAGCATTATCGGCTAAATCTTCGTCATATTGCATATAATTAAGATCGATACCCACTTCTTGTATTTGTAAATTTTCGGCATTAAATCCTCCTAATTTGCCCAAATAAAACCATGAGTTAAAAACTTCTTCTACATATTGTTTTTCCATTTGTGAAGGGATATTTTCAAATTCTAACCAAATCCATAAATCAAAAGGATTAAATTCTCTAAATCTTATTTCCATTTTTTTTTGTTATTAAAACAGTAAAATAATTAAGCAGTTTTAGTATATGTTAAACAATATTTTATCATTATTTGTTAAACCTAATTGCCCTCTTTGTCAACGAACTGCTAAACAAATTATTTGTCAATATTGTGAGCAAAAATTACGCAGTTGTCAACTTATTGATTATAAACAATTTAGTGATCCAAATTTTCTTTTATTTCCTTGGGGTAAATATGACAGTTATTTAAAACAAGCCATCGCCTCTTTTAAATTTGATAGAAAAAAAGACATGGGGGAATTACTGGGAATGTGGTTAGGGGAAGCATGGCTAGAATGTGGATGGGGAAAAATCTATAAAAAGATGACGGTAATACCCATACCTTTGCATCCAGAAAAATTAAAAACCAGAGGTTTTAACCAAGCGGAGTTAATTGCAAGTAGTTTTTGTGACGTAACGGGGTATCAACTCAAAACTAATTTACTGATAAGGGTTAAAAATACAGAAGCAATGTTTGGATTAAACCCTCAACAAAGGAAAACAAATATTAATGAAGCCTTTGGTTTAGGGAAAGACTACCATAAAATCAATAAATCTCAACCCATTCTTATGATAGACGACATTTACACCACAGGTGCAACGGTAAATGAAGGGAAAAAAGTATTAACACAGAAAAATTTAAAAATCATTGGGGTTGCAACGGTATCCGTAACGAAGTTTTAAACAAATATTGACGTTGCTTAGAAGGAAAAATTATCTAAAAAGGTTAAGAGTGACTTACATTGCCGAAAAACAATGATCATCTATTCTAAAGCAACGCCTTTCAAATTAAGCATTTTTAAGTAATTGTTTCATGAGATTATCTTTCACCATCATCTGACGAAATACCTCCATTAAATACTCTTGAGCTTGTTCTTGACTTAGCCTTTTCACTTGATCTTTTAAGACTTCTAACTTAAATTGTTGTTCAAGACTTAATTTAGCTGGTGTTTCCATAATATTCACTCCTCGATTTAGCTGTTAGATAATAAACTAACATATGGATATTAAAACCGCAACTTTGTCAAGAGATCTGTTTTTATTGTTACAATTTTTAACAAAATATCTAAAAACTTGAAAATTTGGATAATTAAAATACAATTATTAGATAATTATAAATATAAAATTATGATAGTTAATCAATAAAGCATTTCTTAAACTGCTTTTTTTGACTAACTTTTTGTCGTTTAATCTTAAGGAGAAAAAATCAATTATGTCTTATTCCTTCGACATTGTTGGAGTCACTCCAATCTTAGATTTTTTTTATTATCAACAGCAAGTAGAAAAAAACCCAAACCGTAGTAAAGCCTATTTAGGTAGTTATCAGTGTAGCTTAGATGGGTTTATCAAATCTATTCAAGTGATTCCTGAAAAGCCTCAATGGAATTGGGATGAAGTTATAGAAAGTATTATTGACTTTTGGTTACATCAAGAAGAAACTATTGAAACATGGAAACAAACTCTGGAAAATTCTCACCCACAAAATTTGATTATTGCCAGAGTTGCCAATGTTAAGTGGTTAAGACAAGAGTTTCAATCATTACTTTAAGGTAATTATGAGTTACCAATTAGTAAGTCAGTCATTAAAAATTCTCCTAACTCCTAACTCCTAACTCCTAACTCCTAACTCCTAACTCCTAACTCCTAACTCCTAACTTCTAACTTCTAACTCCTAACTTCTAACTTCTAACTTCTAACTTCTAACTCCTAACTTCTAACTTCTAACTCCTAACTCCTAACTTCTAACTTCTAACTTCTAACTTCTAACTTCTAACTTCTAACTCCTAACTCCCGTAATTAGGGTACAATCATTGAACCAATACCGTCATCGGTAAAAATTTCTAGTAATAAAGCATGGGGTAATCTTCCATCAATAATATGAGCGGCTTTTACCCCTTGAGCTAGGGATCGCACACAACAGTTTACTTTAGGAATCATACCACCTCCTACGACTCCATCGTCAATTAAATCTCTAGCATCTTGAATGGACAGTTTATAAATTAAAGTAGAAGGATCTTGATAATCTTGTAAAATACCGGGAGTATCGGTTAATAAAATTAATTTTTCAGCGCCTAAAGCTGCCGCAATTTCTCCTGCAAAGGTATCAGCGTTAATATTATGAGCTTGACCTGTAGAGTCAGCAGCTACACTAGAAATAATTGGTACATAACCACTTTTAACTAATGAGTGAACAAGAGTACTATCAACACTGACCACTTCTCCCACAAAACCAACTTTTTCTTTATTGATAGATCTAGCTTTAACTAAATTACCATCTTTACCGCAAATGCCCACAGCCTTCCCACCAGCATTATTTACCATGGCGACTAATTCTTTATTAACTCTACCCACTAACACCATTTCTACCACGTCCATTGTATCGGCATCTGTAACTCTTAAGCCATCTTTAAATTGAGGTTCAATACCTAGTTTTGTCAACCAGATATTAATTTCAGGGCCTCCTCCATGTACTACGACTGGATTGACACCAACGGAAGTTAAAAAGACAATGTCTCGGATAACATATTCTTTAAGACTACCATCTTTCATAGCCGCACCACCATATTTAATAACGATAGTACGACCTGCAAACTTTTGTATATAAGGTAAGGCTTCACTTAAAACTCTCACTCTTGTGGCTTCTTTTTCTAGGATATATTCGCTTTCTTTTCTATCTTGTGTCATATTTTTTTATTAATTAGATTTCTCAGACAATCACGTTACTAAATAGAGTGCCATAAAAATTGTTCATAGATAGCTTTTTTGACAATTAGCTATGGTTTATTTACCATTTCCTAAGAATTTGATTAAGATGGAAAAATAGTTAATCTTGTTTAACCATTATGCCGTACGAACAATTAAACCTTTCTACTCCTAAACCTGTGTTATCTTGGGCAAATCATGACTTAGGTTTTGAAGAAACTGCCATGGCAAAAAATGTCGCTTCCTTACCTTTTGTTTATAAACACGTTGCCTTGATGCCAGATGTACATTTAGGAAAAGGGGCATTAGTAGGCTCGGTTATCGCCACCAAAGATGCTATCATCCCTGCGGCTGTCGGGGTTGACGTGGGGTGTGGTATGTGTTCACTACGGACAAGTTTTAACGCTTCTCAATTAGAAGGAAAGTTGAAAAAAATTCGCCTCGAAATTGAAGCAAATATCCCCGTTGGTTTTAACGAAAATAAAGACGTAGAGACAAAAGTAACTAACTGGCAAGGTTGGCAAGGTTTCAAAGATTTACATTCAGGTGTGCAAAGGCTAGAGGGTAAAGCTATTAAGCAATTAGGCTCGTTAGGTGGTGGTAATCACTTCATTGAATTGTGCTTAGATACCGAAGATCAAGTCTGGTTAATGTTACATTCAGGCTCTCGTCATATCGGTAATCAATTAGCAGATTGTCACATCAAAACAGGGAAACAATTAGCGAAATTAGCCAATTTAAGACTTCCAGATCCTGATTTAGCCTATTTTATCGCTGGTACGCCCGAATTTGACGCTTATTGGCGAGATTTACAATGGGCGCAAGGTTATGCCCGTTTTAATCGTGATGTGATGATGAGTCGTTTTAAAGCCATCGTGGAGAAACACTTAAACGGAGGAAAAGCCACAAAACCTTTATTAACCGTCAATTGTCATCATAATTACGCTGAAAAAGAAACTCATTTTGGAGAAGATGTTTATGTAACCCGTAAAGGTGCAGTAAGGGCTACTGAAAATGATTATGGTATTATACCCGGTTCAATGGGGGCAAAATCCTTTATCGTTAAAGGTAAAGGTAATCATGACAGTTTTTGCAGTTGTTTTGCAGGAAATACCCAGATTTTAACTGAATATGGCTTGATGTTGATCGAAGATGTTTATAATTCCGACTCACCGATTAAATTAGTCAGTTATAACGAAAAATTACAAAAGTTTGAATTAACAGAAATTTTAGAGCAAAGTTGTCGCTCTGAGAAGGTTAATCAATATTCTTTTTCACAAACAAGAAGACGACTAAACAATAATCTTATTTGTACAGCAAATCATCCTTTTGCTACCTATGAAAAAGGAGAAATTACCTATCAACCCATAGAAGAAATTTTCGACAATAAAGGAGGAGTAATAATTCCTTCTCAAATTAGTTTACCTTCGGATTTAAGTATAGAAGATTATGACCCTAATTTTTATTATTTATTAGGGGTTATTTTATCAGATGGTAGTATTTATTCACAGGAAAGAAAAAATGCTCCAGACTTAAATAATCGTCCTCGCAATGGACAATATACTTTAAACTATATAAGAATTTATCAATCTTCTGATAGTAAAAAAGAAAAATTTTTGAGTCATGTTAAAAAATTATTTGATTCCTATGATATTAACGTTTCAGTAAGAACTCAAGAGCCAAGAATTTCTAAAATAAAAGGGAGAGAAATACAAGGAAAACCTTTAATGGAGTTAACTATTTCTGATTCAAAATTTATCGAAAAAGTAATTAATATTAAAGACAATTTACCGCAAATATTACTAACAAATCCTTACTTATCTTTATATTTTTTAGCAGGATATTTAGATGGTGATGGTAGTATTAATCGAGATACTATTTCCATTAGTGTTGGTAAAATTCCGATGTTTAATCCTCTTATTTGTGCTTTATTATCTCTGGGAATTGCCTATAAAGTTTATAATAATCGCAATAATTATCTGATAGAATTTCGAGACAATTTAGTGATAACAAAACTAGCTAATATTTGTCAAAGATTAGTCATTAATGAGCCTCCAAAAAGACTTTATGGAGATAAATTACTCTTAGCAAAATCTTTAACTGGAGGCAAATTATCTCACCCTGACTTAAATCGTTATGGCAAAGATGACAAAATGATCAATATTGAGAAATTGTGCGATGAATCCCTCGATTTCACCTTATCCATGAATCGAGTTGTTAAGAGTGACTCTTTATCAGAAATTCCTGTTTATAACTTTACTGTTGCTGACAATCATAACTATATTGTGTTTACTGATTATTATACTCCTATCTTAGTACATAATTGTAGTCATGGTGCAGGGCGTAAAATGTCCCGAAGTCAGGCTAAAAAGCGTTTTGATGTCCATGATTTAGTTATGCAAACCGAAGGTATCGAGTGTCGGAAAGATTCAGGAATTATTGATGAAATCCCCAGCGCTTATAAATCCATTGAAGAAGTCATGAATCAACAAACAGATTTAGTGGAAATTGTGGCAACTCTTAAACAAGTTATTTGTGTTAAAGGTTAACTGTGGGTTATCACCTTCCTCCATCAAAACCGATATTGATTAAGCCCTCCAGCTCCCAAACTTGAGGATTTTGCCCGTGGGGGCTTTTAACAGTTAACAAAAAGTTACTTAAATCTTCTTAAACTTACTCATTTTTTGAGCTAGACTAGAACAATGAGTAAATTATCTATTTCTGAAGCCGCAAAACTAAAAGGTGTTAGTA
>JAACUG010000035.1 GCA_009993045.1 Cyanobacteria bacterium CG_2015-22_32_23 | reverse complement strand
TATTTTACTGTCGAAATTCATCCCACGCTCATTTCATGGGCGGTTTTTTAACGAAAAATAGAGCGTGGGACTTCTTTCTCCATTTTTGTTAAAACTATTGATATTGAATTATTTAATAGTTGATTAAGTTATCATAATCTATCAACTTAAAATAAGTATATTTACTCACTACAAAAGGGAAATTATTGACAATTTAAAGTTGACAAAAAAACTTCCCTAAAAATTGACAGAGAATATATTTATATTGCTAATTTATTTTCCGTCATCTTTTCTTCAATATTTGCTTTTTCTTCCTCTGATTCAATAGTTTTATTTTCTTGGTTTATTGATTCTAATTCCGTAATTGTGTCCTGAGTCTCATTAATATTTAACTCTGGTTTTACTTCTATGGTTTTAGTTTCAATTTTAGGAGTTTCTATAGGAATATCTTCGACTATTTCTTCTTCTTTAATAACTTCTTTTTCTTCCGTATTTAAAGTAGGTAAAGATTCTTCAATATTGTCTATTATTTTTTCTTCCTTAGTAACTTCTTTCTCTAGGATAACTTCTTCTTCCGCACTTTTATAGTTACGAATAGTTATAGCTTGAGCTTTATTTAAACTAATTTTACCAGTGACTAATTTTGCTAAAGTATCTTTAATTTTAGGATCATATTCAATAGCTCTTACGGTACTATTAAAAGCATTCTTAATCACGTCTCCATTTTCATCGATAAATTCTAATTTAACCCAATTTTGTCCTTTATTAAAACCAGTTAAATAAATCGGTTGCCATGTATCTAATAAAAAAGATTCACCGTTAACAGTAACTCGAATACGCCAATCAGGAATATCATCATTAGGATTTTCTTTAGCTACCACATGAAGAGGTGCATTAGTCAAATAAAAGTCTAACATAATCGGCTGCGCACCATAAACTCCTTGAGGGCGACTATAGGTAAGTAAAGGTTGAGAATCCGAAGGGTTATTGTCTTCTGTCGGCGTAAAAACATGAAAAGTAGTTTGAGCGTAAGCTCCTTCATTCTTAAAACTTTCATGCCAAGGGCGAGAAGCAAAAACTCTGATAGTATGAGTACCTGGAGTTAAATCTGATAATATAATGGGCTTTTCTATGGTATAAATAGCTTGATAGGGTTTATCATCAATAAAGAAGTGTAAATGAGGCCCCATTTGTAATTCTTCGTCTTTAAAAATATCTAATCCTTTTATATCTAAAGTTACCGATACATCTTTAGTATTTAAGACTTCGCCATTATTAGGAGTAAGAATTTTTACCTGTGGTTGAGAGGTAGCAAAATTTTGATTTAGTTGTTGAATCAACTCAGGAGGTGCAACTTCGGCGATATTTTCAACCTTAGGGATAGGCGGTTTTGAGTCACTATTAAAGGCTTGTACGCTGTCGATGGTATCATTACAGGCAGTTAAAGTACAGCTAAAAATAATGATAGTTAGCCAAGAGAGTATTTTTTTTAACATAAGGCTTTTTATTGGTAACAAATTTTACTGACTTAATGATAACGATACTATTTTATCAATGAAATAATAGACTTCTTACAAAATAAAAAATAAAATAAATATAACGGTACTTAGACAAAAAAATGTCAATAATTAAGCAATTATGTCGTCATCATCAATCTGGAAGTATAAGCCTTGGT
Source organism: Cyanobacteria bacterium CG_2015-22_32_23 (assembly GCA_009993045.1). Lineage (GTDB taxonomy): Bacteria > Cyanobacteriota > Cyanobacteriia > Cyanobacteriales > Cyanobacteriaceae > Geminocystis. Next base: position 21,903 of record JAACUG010000035.1, on the reverse strand, counting down.
GGTGTCAACCTTGGTCAATTATACTAACAGGAATAGGAATTATCGCAGGAAGTTGGCTATTGTTTAAGCTAATTTGGTTAACCGCTTTATTTGTAACATTAATCTGTGTTTGGTGGTTTCTTTTCCTAATTCTTATTCCCTATTTATACGCAAAACAACAAACCATTGATACTGTCAACCTCGAATAAGTAAGTAGAAAAAGTAATTTATGATTTCATCGTCAAAAATCACGGTATTAGTAGAAAATACGGCAGGAGGAAGAGGTTTATTGGGTGAACATGGTGTTTCTTTCCTCATAGAAGCTAATAACTCTCGTATTCTCTTTGATACGGGGCAAGGTATGACTTTGATTCATAATGCGGAAGTATTAGGCATTTCTTTAAATAATTTAGATGCTATTGCCCTTAGTCATGGACATTATGATCATAGTGGAGGATTACCCCATTTATTGCCTTTATGTCAAAATACTGATTTATACCTCCATCCCGATGCTACACAGTCTAAATATAGTCCGAGGGGTGACATTGGCTTTACCTTAGATGAGGCAACCTTGAAAAGTAGTTTTCGCCGTGTGATTAAAACCGAAAAACCGACAAAAATTATTGAGGGAGTTTATCTCACAGGTACTATCCCCCGAAATCATCCCCTAGAGGACACTGGGGGTTCATTTTGGCACAATAAAAAACATGATGATGTTGACCTCATCCTCGATGATCAAGCCCTTTATTTGGAGACGGAAAAAGGTTTGGTAGTGGTTTTAGGCTGCGCCCATGCAGGAGTTATTAATACCCTCGACTACATCAGTCAAATTACCAATCAACAAGAGATTTACGCTGTTATTGGAGGTATGCACCTATTACTTGCTAGTCGAGAAAGAGTTATGGCAACAGTGACAACCTTGAAAAAATATCGGATTCAATTATTGGGGGCGAACCATTGTACTGGCTTAGGAGCGATTGTGCTTTTATGGCAAGAATTAAAATCGATAGACTGTCGAGATTGTCGAGTAGGAACTATTTTAGCCATTAACAATTAGTTTTTCCTAACAGGAGATTAGCTAGAAAACATCTAAGTTTACAGACGATCAAGTCAAGATATTGACGCAAAAGAGGAATAACAGAATCATACCAGGGAAGTTTAGCACCTTGCCAACCATCAGCAGAAGTAGTCAACAAAGCCACCCCATACTTTTGCCCTTATTTTTAGATAAAATACTTGAATATTTATCAGTTAAAATTATATTTTGTTTAAGAAAATTAAAACTTATTATCTTTTAAGATTATACAAAAAATTATATTATGAAAAATATTTTACTATGTACTGATGGTTCAAATTATGCCGAAAATATCTATAAATATGGTGCATGGATTGCCCAAAAATTAGATGCTGAAATTAATGTTTTATCCGTTACGGATATTCGCACTCAACAAGCAATTTCTACGGGAAATTTAAGCGGTAGCATCGGTTTAGGTGCATCAGATGAACTTTTACAAAAATTAGTAGAATTAGAGCATGAAAAAGCTAAACTTAATCATCAAAGGGCAAAATTAATTTTAAAAACTGCTGAAGAAATTTTCAAAAATGAAGGAATAACTAAGATTAAATTAACCCATAAAACAGGTTTTTTAGTAGATAGTTTACAAGAATTTGAACAAAATGCTGATTTAATTATTTTAGGAAAACGAGGAGAAAATGCTGATTTTGCTTCCACTCATTTAGGGGCAAATTTAGATAGAATTATCCGCAGTAGTCATAAGCCTTGTTTTGTTATTCCCCGTGAATTTAATCCTATTGATAAAGTTTTGATTGCCTATGATGGTAGTGTTACTGGTGATAAAATCCTTAAATTTTTAAGAGAAAATCCCTTAGTAAAAGATTTAGAATTACACATTTTAACTATTGCTAAAGCTGGAGTAGAAAATACTTATCAAGAGAAATTAAATCAAGCCGTTTCTCAATTAAAAGAAGTGGGTTTTAATCCTCAATCTTCTTTATTGCAAGGTGATGCAGAAAAAGTAATTTCTAATTATATTACTCAAAATAACATTAATTTCTTGATTATGGGTGCTTATGGTCATAGTCGTATTCGTCATTTAATTATTGGTAGCACAACCGTCCAACTTTTACGCAGTACAAGAATTCCTGTATTATTATTCCGTTAATTTTTTGATCTTTTCATTTTTGTTACTGTCATAATTCGTGCCTTTGCTACGGCTTCCACTAAACCAAAAGCAATAAAATTTGTTAGTAAAGATGATCTACCATAACTTAATAAGGGCAAGGGTATTCCTGTAATGGGTGCTAATCCCATCGTCATACCAATATTAATCACCGTTTGAAAGGCTATCATGGCTAATACTCCTATGGCTAATAATGACCCAAAATTGTCTCTTGAGTTCATGGCAATCATCACTAATCGCCAACAAATTAACCAATACACGATTAAGATGGTAATACTTCCGATAAAACCAAATTGATCAGCGATCGCACTATAAATGAAGTCAGTATGTTGTTCGGGGACAAAATTAAGATGAGTCTGGGTAGCGTCAAGAAAACCATTACCGTAAATTTTACCAGAACCGATAGCAATTCTCGACTGTATTAAATGATAACCTCCTCCGAGAGGATCTTTTTCAGGTTCAAGAAATAAAGTTAGACGATCTTTCTGGTAAGGTTTAAGTAAATCCCAAAAAATATGTCCTAATTGTCCTGCAGTATAATTCAAGAAGAGGGTAACTAAAGACCAAATATGACGAAAATGATCAGGTAAAGTAAACCATGCAATGAGAATCATGGCAACGATAAAAAGAAGCCATAGAGGAAAAACAAGATTAAATAAAAATGCTGAAAATAAGGGAGATAAAATTAATAAAATCCAACCTAAATTTGCATTAGCCCAATATAACATGGTTAAAGTAATCGCTCCAAAAACTAAACCTGTACCTAAATCTGGTTGAATCATAATTAATATCCAAGGTAAGGCAACAGTAGTTATTACGGGAAGAAAATGAGCTAATTTTGAAGCATCACGATAATGTAACAATGCAGAAAGAGAAATAATTAAAGCAACTTTAGCAAATTCTGAAGGTTGAAACTGAAAACCGAGTATATTAATCCAACTTTGAGCGCCATTAATAGTTGTACCAGCAAAAATGACCGCTACTAATAATAAATTAGTGATAGTATAGGTTATCCAGTGATATTTTAAAAGTAACTCATAGGGATAATTAGATAAAGCAAATAATATAATTGAGCCAATCACAACCATAATTAATTGACTTTGCCAATCTGTACCTTGTTTATAAATTTGAGTACTATAAATAATTAAACTACCGAAACCACTAATACCGATAACAAGGGTAATGAGAAACCAATCAAAATTTTTTGTATCATTCACGTCTGCTAATTTATCCTTGAGAAAGTCAAATTAATCAACAAGTTTAACATTGTCTGATCAAAAGTATCTTATTTACTCTTGATGTAGGCAACGGCTTGTATCCAAATCAGGATTTTTTCTTTTTGATTATTTTGAACACAAAAACAATTTTGATCTTGCCAAAGGATTATACCTTCTTCTGTTTGACTTGTTATTAATCCTATTTCCACAGATGTTTGATTCTTGATAAAATTTTGTATTTGTCGGATACTAGGAAAACCTGTGTTAAATACGGGCATAATTATAATTAATTTTTATTTAGGATTTAACTATGAAGTTTACCAAATATCATGGACTCGGTAATGATTTTATTTTAATTGATAATTTATCCTCTCCTCAGCCTCTTCTTTCTCCTGATGATGCCGTCAAGTTGTGCGATCGCCATTTTGGCATTGGTGCAGATGGTGTTATTTTTGCATTACCTTCTGACAATAGTAATGATTATAGTATGCGCATTTTTAATTCTGATGGCTCAGAGCCTGAAATGTGCGGTAATGGTATCCGTTGTTTTGCTCAATTTATTACCGAATTAGAAGGTATTGAAAGGGTAGGTAAAACTTATAGCATTAACACTTTAGCGGGGGTAATTTCTCCCACAATTCAAGGGCATGGGCAAGTTAAAGTAGATATGGGTGAACCACAACTATTAGCACAACAAATTCCCACTACCTTAGCAGAAAAAGACGAAAAAGTGATTAATAAATTATTAGTGGTAAATAATCAAGAGTATTTTGTCAGTTGTGTTAGTATGGGCAATCCTCATTGTTTAGTATTTGTGGATAATATAGATAGTATTGATTTGAGTAGTATTGGTTCTTTATTTGAATATCATAGTTGTTTCCCTCAAAAAACTAATACTGAATTTATACAAGTCATTAATCCTCATTATCTTAAAATGAAAGTTTGGGAAAGAGGTGCAGGAATTACTTTAGCTTGTGGTACTGGAGCTTGTGCTACGGTTGTGGCAGGTGTTCTTAATAATAAATGTGAGCGTAAAACTACCGTAGAGTTACCTGGAGGATGTTTAGACATAGAATGGTGTGAACAAGATAATCATGTTTATATGACAGGACCAGCTACAAAAGTATTTGTCGGAGAAGTGGATATTTAGGGTATCAGGTTTAGGATGTCAGGTTTTTAATAATAAGTTTATAGATTATTCAATATTCTTCCCTGTTTCCTTTCTAACTCCTATCACCTATCTCCCCGTTTCCTTTCTAACTCCTAACACCTATCTCCTATTACCAAGATAATATTTCTGATAAATCGGAGATAACAACATCCGCAGTGTTTAAATGAGATGGTTGAGAAGATTTCCAACAAATACCAATAATACCTCCAGCTTTGGCGTTTTTTGCCATAGCAATATCTCCTTGGGAATCTCCTATCATCAAAGTATTTTCGGGTTTAACTGCTAATTTGTCACAGGCTTGTAAGAATAAGCGAGGATCAGGTTTTGATAAACCACTATCAACACCCATGATTAAATCTATATAATTAGATAATTGATGATGTTGGACAAATTCTTCAACTCCTTGCGTAGTATCGGCGGATAAAATAGCTACTTTTAAACCTTGTTGTTTGAGAGTTTGTAAAACTTCTAAGCTACCAGTGAATAATGGGGAAACTGTAGTACTCTTAGTAAGAGCGTTATTAAAACATTCTTGGGCGATGGCTAAAGATTCAAACCAACTTTTGCCTGTTTCAGCGATATAACCAGCAGCAACGATTTTATTTTCATGATTACTACCCACTGCCATTAAACCTGTGGGATTGAGATAGTCATTCTCCACACCAAAAGCCATGAGTAAAGGCTCATAAACTCCCGGTATTTGAGCATCAATTAATCTTGCTCTTTTAAAAGCTAATTCTCGTAAGAAATTTTCTGAGTCTGCTAGAGTACCATCTTTATCAAAGATAATAGCATCAATATTGTTAAAAATACGATGTTTGCAAGTAATATTTGGCATTAGGAAATAAAATCTAAATAATAAATAAACTGATAACGGTAAGACTAGCAATTCCTAAACTTAACCAAATAAATTGATTTTCTTTAGTATTTACTTTACTTAAATCGACTAATTCTATTTGAGGTTTTGGTTTAATTTTGGTATTTGAATTACTAACACGACGATATTGATTAGAAGTTGGAGAGTTGAAATCGGGAATTTCTGTCATCCATTTTTTGGGACGTTCTAACTGAGGTGCATTGAGAATATATAATAATCTTGACGCTTGTTTTTTCGTCTCTCCATAGGATTCATTAGATAATTCTTGGCATAAGGTAATGGCTTTGTCTGATTCTCCTGCCGCTTGATAGGCAGTAATTAACCACATTTTCGCTTCTCCCCCTAAACGAGAATAAGGAGAAATAAGTTGACAAGCCTGTTCTAATTGCTCGATACTAAGACGATAACGTCCTTGTTCAAAGGCTAATTTACCTGTGTTATATTTTTGGGAAAATTCTGTTTCAGAGAATGAAGTCACGATGAAAATAATTAACAATTAATAATTATCATAATTAGCAATTTTCTCTTTGTCCACTATCTATATCGTTTTTATTTAAGATTTTAATTTTCTATAAATATTCTGATTGTAGTTGATCGTCATATTCATCAGCGATACTAGCTACTAAAGTAATGGCACGGGAAATTTCAGCAGGGGAAAGATCATCTACGGTGCGTTGTGCTGAAACTACAACTTGATTATTAAATATGGAAAAACAAGTTTCAAAAGTACCACTCCAATTAAGTTCTAATAATTTACGCATCAATTCAGATTCATTTTTAGCGGGTAAAGATAATACACTTGCCCAAACTGTCAATAAATCTTCTTCACTTTCGCCAGTTAATTGCACGAAAACTTCCACACTGCCATACTGAAATTTCCAGACATAGCCATCTTCCGTTGCTTGTACCATGGCACTATCATTTTCTTCTAAACTAGAAATAACTGTCTCAATTTCTTCTTTGTGACTATTTCTCAAGGGTGTAAATTCTTCAATATTTTCGTTCAAGTCTGTTTGCATTAATTCAGGAGTAGTCATCAGTTTTCTTAGTTTCAAATAACATCAATACAATATTACACCAAATTTAACTTCTTGGTTTTGTCAAATTCCAATTAGGTGGAAAGTTGAATTATCGAACCTTCTTCGGTTTTAAATACTTCTATTCTTGTCTGAAATGCTTCTTTAAATTGAGGCATATGAGTTACGGTTAAAATACAAGCAAAATCATCGGCGATGGCATTTAAGGCGGCAATTAGGCGATCGCAACCTTCAGAATCTTGAGTGCCAAAACCTTCATCGATAATTAAAAATTGTAAAGGAGTACCAGATTTTTGAGCTAAGATACGAGATAATGCTAAACGAATAGAGAAATTGATGCGGAAAGCCTCACCGCCTGAATAGGTTTCATAGGATCTTGTACCTTTAGTGTCAGAAATAATAATCTCTAAAGTATCTTTAAACTCAGAAACAGAGGATTTACTACGACTAGATTTTGGTTTTTGAGTTAAAAATTCGACACTTAATTGATTATCCGTTAAACGATTTAAAATCACATTAGCCTCGTCTCTGAGTAAAGGTAAAATATTTTGAATCATTAAAGACTGAATGCCGTTTTTGCCAAAAGCAAGAGTTAATTCGTTATAAATACGATAGTTTTTCTGTGATTCTTGAAAAGAAACTTTTAATTGTTTAAGTTCATTTTGTCTATCTTCTAAATATGTTAATGATTGTTTTAATCCGCCTATTTTAGTTAAAAAACTATTAATATTTTCTCGATATTGTAAACATTCTTGAGTTAAATTATTTAATTCTTGACTATAATCTTTAAGTTGAGATAATTGATTATTGATAGTCTTAAATGCTTCTTCTCCAACTATTTTTTCTTGGTGATAAATCTCTAAATCTTTAATTAATTGATGTAATTTTTGGATTAATTGGGGATGTTGTTTTTGTGCTTGTTGTAATTCTATATATTTAAGTTGATAACACTGTAAATTGTGTAAATTATTTCTCACATCATTATGATAATTATGATCATAGTTAAGAGTTTTAATGTCTGTGTTTATAACATTTATTTCTAATTGAATAGAAGAATTTTCTGTTAATTGTTGTAAATCAATTTCTAAACTATTAATTTTCGATTCTAAATCTGGTTTTTGGGTTAATAATTTTTGTAATTGGTTTTTTGCATCTTTAATTTTTGACTGTTGATATTCTAATTGACGTAAACTAGATTCTTCTTTTCTTAATAAAGCATGATCTTCTTGATTATAATTTAATTGAGTAATTTTTTCTTCAATTTGTTGTAATTGTATTCGCCAATTATTACCATAATTCTGGGTGTTTAATAATTCAATTAATTTACTTTTTTCTTCTTTATTCTGCTCATATTTATTATAAATATCTTCTGTTAAATCTAACTGATTTTCTACTTTAGCGTAATCTTGTTTTAATAGATTTTCATTAGATAATTCTTCATTTAATTTGGCATATTCACTTCGTAAATTCTCTAAATCTCTTTTACAGTTAACTATTTCGGTTTCATAATACCAAGATTGTGACTCAATTTGTTTTTGTTCTTCTTCAGTTTTTGTAATAACATGAGTTAAATGATTTTCGTCTAATTCTGATTCACATAATGGACAAATAGCATGATCTTTATTTAATATTTCTAGCTTATTATTTAATTCTAAAATTTGTTTAGCTAGAGTTTTTTGTTGATCAATGTATCTATGTATTAAAACTTTTTTTTCTTCTCCTTTTTCTTGAATTCTTTGCTGATAATTTCGACTATCTTCTAAATGTTTTAACTGTTTTTCTAAGGTAAAAAATAACTGTCTTTTTTGAGGTACTTCTGCTAATTTTTCTTGTATATTTAATTCATTTTCTTCTAATTGCTCTAATTTTATTTGTAATTTTGCTCCTTCTTTTTCTAACTCTGCAATATAAGTCTTTTTTTGTTCTGATAAAGCATGAAAATCAGGTTGTATTTGATCTAATTCATTTAATCTTTCACGCACAAAATTTAGTCTGACTAAATCGGCAGTTAAATCACTACTTTTATTAAGAGTTTTTTGTAATTCTTTTTCCTGTTTCAATAAGTTTTCAAGATTTGTTTTTTCTTTTTGAATTTCTAAGATTAAGCTATTACTTTCTTCTCTCAATTTTTGCTCTAATTTTTGCTTGACTTCCAACTTTTGTTGATAGATGAAAAATTTTTCACTTAATCCATTATTTTCGATAATTAAATTTTGTAATTGTTCATAATTTAATATAATATTTTCTTCTTCTTCTAAAATAATATTTAATTTATTAATTTCAGTTTCTATGACATTTTTTTCAACATTAATCTGCTGAATTTTATCCCTAATATTATTTAACTGATTTCCTTGGGAAACTAAATTTTTTTCCCATACATCTCGTTGACTATGGTAAGTTTTTATTTCCTGCAATTTTTGATTTTTTTCCTTTTCTAAAGATTCAAAATATTCTAACTCTTTTTCGACATTATTTAACTCTAACTTAGTGGCTTCTTTTTCCTCTAATTTATTTTCTAAATCTTCAATATTTCGACTTATTTCTTCACTGCGAATTTTATATTGTTTAGCTAAATCTTTAGATTCTTCTGCTAATTTCTCATATTGATCTAATTTTAATAAATCTGCCAGAATTTTCTTTCTCTCGGCAGGTTTTCTTAACATAAATTCATCAGCTCTACCTTGTCTTAAATAAGATGAATTAATAAATGTATCATAGTCTATTTTTAGACATTTTACAATATGATCTTGAGTTTCTTTTAAACCTTTTCCTGACAAAGATTTATAGCTATTATTACTAATAATTTGAAAATCTAACGTACTATTTCCTTTTCTTTGACGGGTGCGAATTATTCTATAATATTCATTATTATAAATAAATTCAAAATCTATTCTTGTATTCTTTTCGCCTAAATGAATAATATCATCATCAGTTACTGTGCGAGTTTTTCCCCAAACTGCCCAAGTAATTGCTTCTAAAAGAGATGATTTTCCTGCACCATTTGCCCCACAAATACAAGCGGTATGTAAACCACTAAAATCTAATTTTGCTTGACGATAACTAAGAAAATTTTGTAAAATTAATTGACGAGGAATCATAATAAATAGTTAATAATTAATAATTAATAAAAGTTTTTTATTTTTAGTATATTCAAAAATATAATATGATTAATATAATCAAGGGATTAGTTAATTAGTTAATGTAATTCTATGAAGATTTTTTCTAATAGCTGATTGTTTATTATTCACTATTTGCATTTTAATATATTTCATGAAGTTTCGTGTTCAAATCTTAAAGAAATATCAAATATTAATATCACTATTTACATGGGTAGTGATGACAGCGATAAATATATGGGTTTTCAAATTATTACTTACCAAAGAAAATAAACAAATTGAAAATTTAGTACAAGTCCAATTAGTTTCCCTTCGGAATAAAATAGATACAGAATTAGAAACTCGTATTTTAGCATGAGAGAGAATGGGTAAACGATGGAGTTTTGATAAAATGGTACTCCAAAACTAAAATGGAAATCTGATGCACAGAAATATGTGACAGATTATAATGGTTATCAAGCAATAGAGAAAGTTGATAAAGACTATATTGTGCGTTGGATAATCCCAGAAAAAAATAATGAAAAAGCCAAAAATCTTTATTTAGGTTTTGAAGAAAATAGAAAAAAGGCTTTAGAAATTGCCAAAAATGAAAGAAAAACTTATTTTAAATAAATTCTTAATGCTTAGTTTTTAATTGAAAAATACTGAGGAAAAAACTGGCAAAAATTATTTGCAACCCCAAGGCTATCGCCGTAACAGAAGGAATAACTAAACGCATAGTTAAGACAGGGTTTAATGCCGTGAAATCTGTTGCTTTCCATTGAAACAAGGCTAAAATTGAAGTAATACCCCCTAATAAAAATAAAATTGTACCAAAAATTAACCCCTGTTCTAAGGTAAAATAATTAATAAATTTTAATAACTTTTTATCCTGTGGTAATAATCCTTCTTGAATAGCATAAACTTTAGTAAAAATCGCAAAACTAACCAACTGAAAACCGATAATAATTGCAGTAGAAGAATATAATAAACTGTGAACTCTGGGACTAGCTAATAATATAATAGTACTTATCAATCCTAAAATGATCAGAAAAAATCCGGGATAAAGAAATAACCAACGAGGACTATATAATAATAAAAATCGTAAATGTCGCCAACCGTCACGCCATGTGCGTAAATGGGGTTTACGAGAGCGTCCATCAGGTGATAAAGTAGTGGGAACTTCTGTTATTTTTAATCCGTTTAAGGTGGATTTTACTACCATTTCCGATGCAAATTCCATGCCAGTAGTGCGTAAATTTAAACCTAAAATCGCCTGTTTACGAAATCCCCTCAAACCACAGTGAAAGTCATTACATTGGCTACGAAAAAATAACTTACCTAACCATGTTAATACGGGATTGCCTAAATATTTATGTAGAAATGGCATCGCATTAGGTTTTATTCCTCCTTTGAAACGATTTCCCATGACTAAATCAAAGCCACCTCGCAATTTTTCGACAAAAAGATTTAGATTCGTAAAGTCATAACTATCATCAGCATCCGCCATAATGATAAATTCTCCTTTTGCTGCCACAATTCCTCCCATAATCGCACTACCATAGCCTTTTTCTGTGACATTAACTAAGGTTGCACCCATTTTGATAGCAATTTCCTGCGAACCATCATCACTACCATTGTCAGCAATGAGTACTTCTCCTGTTATATGATATTCTTGTAAATACCATTGTGCTTTTTCAATGCAAGTAGCAAGAGTTTCTGCTTCATTAAGACAAGGCATGATAATTGACAATTCGAGAGAATCCATTTAATGAATAATGAATAATTAATAATGAATAATGAATAATGAATAATTAAGAATTAAGAATTAATGTTTTCCGATTCTTCTAGTTTCCTAGTCTTAACACTACTATTTTTTATATATTATAGGTCGATTGCCGCATTTTTTTCGCACTTCTTCTTCACTATAACTAAATTCGGCTTTAACGGAATAATTTTTTCCTTCATGAAATTGAGAATTGTATAAAAAAGTTAGAGGAGTAAAACCCACTAAACAAGCCTCTTTTTTTTCTTCTAATATAGCTATAACTTCTGGATTGACACGATTATCATTATTCATAAATTTTTCTAAAGACATAGAATTTGGATAAGTATAATCCCAACGAGTAGAGATAACAAAAATCATCATAATTATGATACCAACATAACCATAATTTTGAGGTTTTAACCATGAATTTTTCGTTAATTGATAATGCTGTAAAAGTAAATATAAATTGAGAGTTATTAAAATGATAATCCAATACATATAGTATCTTAATTGATAAGAAAAAGGCAAAAAAGGAGTAACTAAACTCATAATAATTACCATCCCTAAAGCAACTCTTGTTTCTGGGTTATTCTTACTACATAAAAAAGCAAATAAAATAACATTAAAAACAACATAAATAGCAAAATATCCTCCCATCCCAAAAGTATCAGCATCTAAAGGCACATAATCCATTGCAATAGTCCATTTCCATGGCCTCCTTTCATCAAAAGCACCTATTTCTAAGAGAGAAAAAAGCCATCTTTGTATGGGTAACATTGCCTCAATTTTATCTGACATATAATCTTCACTAGGCACAACAGTATGATTTAATTCATAGCCAAAAATAGTTATTTTTAAAGGATAAAAAGGGTTTTGATAAATAACTAAATTTTTAAATGATGTCAAGAAAATAATAATATTTGCCCCTATCATAGTAATAATTAAAGTCAGAATATTTTTAACTTTATTAACAGGATTAAAACGATACCAAATCAACCATAAAATTCTAACAAACACAAAAAATATTACCAAGACTAAAGGAGGTACTAATAAATATTTACTGTTACCAGCAATAAAGCCTCCTAAAATAAATATAGAGACATTTTTATAGTTAATAAAGTCTTCTTTTAAATATAATAAATAAGTTATTATTAAAGCGATCGCAAAACCTACATTAGTTAATAAATCAACATAACAACTGGTAGCTGCAATGTGAATTAAAGGCACAGCTAAAATAGAAATAACTGATAAATAGTAGGGAATTTTAAGATAGTATTTGATAAAAATAAAATAACCAATTAAACTAAAAAAACTAACTAAATTAGCACCTTGAGGGCGTTTTATGCCAAACAAATACCAGAAAAAACCTTGTAAAATATTAGGCAACATCGTAGAGGTATTAAAAAAAGGTTCTCTTTCTGCTTCAAACATATATTGTTCAGGGGAAACTAAACCCCAAAAACGGGCAGCAAAAGGTAATTGATACATCCAAGTATCACCGTTAATCCAATCTACGGCTACTAAACTTTTGACGAATAAAAAACTGATAATAATAGTGGCAAAAAGTTGTAAAGTTTGAGTATTTGTGATGTTAATAATAGCCTTAATAAAAGATGGTAATTCTGGTAACTTATTTAAGTTTTTAGCTAAAGATATTTTTAAACAAATAAAACCCATAACGAGAAAAATAATTCTCAGATAACGAAAATTTCCACCTAAATTTAAGCTATAACCAACTAAACCTAATAAAAAACCAAAAGCGATAAGATTTAAACCTAGTAAAATTAACTTATTTTCTTTGAATATTATAGATAAGTTACTAGAAAAAATAGTAAATTTACCTTGATAAATTAACCAGCTAACGACACTAATAATAATAGCAATAAAAGCACTAATTAAAGGTACTAACATAAGAGGAAATTTAGAATTGATAGGTAGGGGTAATTCATCAATTACCTTACGGATAGTTAATTATTTAACCAACATTCTCAGGATTATCGAATTTTGTAAATCCTGCTTTTAATTGTTAATTATTAATTATTAATTGTTAATTTTTAATTCCCCGTTTCCTTTCTAATTCCTAATTACTTATTGCTTCCTTAAAACGAATTTCATCCCGTTGAGGATCGCAGAAATGTACTTGTAACTTTAATTGTTCCCCTATTTTTGGAATACGATCGAAACGATGAGCAAATTCTAATCCTAAATCTTCCAATAAAATTAAAGCTAGATTATCATCTTCTCGTAGCCAACGCAACACTAAACCATGCCAAATTTCGTTACTATATTTCTGTAAATATTGTAAACTCCAATAGCGATTTGTTTGTCTTTCTACTAATACAGCCTCAGAGGAAGTACTCATTACTTCAAAAATAATTTCTTGCATTTGATCCCGTTGAAAAGGGAAATCATCCCCTCGTAAATGTGCTTTAATTTGAAAATGAGCCAGTAAATCTGTATAACGTCGGATAGGTGAAGTAACCTGAGTATAAGTTTCCAACCCTAAACTAGCATGACGGGCGGCGGATAAACCTGTTTCACTTTTTGGCATACAACGTCTTAGAGCGCATGATCTTACAGGCCCAGGAGGTAAAAGTATTAACTCTTCTTCTGGAGGTAATTCAGGTTGAGGTTGACTCCTAAAAGCGACAGGGATACTATGTTCTTGACAATACCTACCAGCCACTTCCCCAGCTAATATCATCATTTCCGCTACTAATGAACGAGAAAAAGAAGGATCTAATAATTCAATCGTAACATCTTCATTATCTTTCACTTTAATAATAGCTTCTGGCATGGAAATCATTACAGATCCATTATCTTTGCGCCACTGCGATCGCTTTTTCGACGCTTCAGCTAACTGTTTAACTTCTTTTTCCGCTTGAATATCTAAATGTAGCATTTCATCAACATCATGATAAGTTAAGCGATAAGTGGGTTTGATGAGAGTAGCATGAATTTTATAGTCTAAAACTGCACCATCATCCTTAAGAGTAACCCCAAAACTTAATGCAGGGCAAATTTGACCTTGAATTAAACTCATCGGTCCTGTAGCTAATTCTGGAGGAAACATGGGAATCATTCCAGTGGGTAAGTATAAACTGGTACTACGTTTACGCGCTTCTCGGTCTAAACTATCATCGGGATTGATTAAACGAGTAGGATCAGCTATATGTATCCAATAACGTAAAGTACCATCCTCTTGTGTTTCTACACTTAAACCATCATCAATTTCTTCCGTGCTTTCATCATCTATAGTATATACTTTTTGATGAGTTAAATCGAGTCTAGGATTAAGATCAACTATAGCACCAGCGGAAATTTTTTCTAATAAAGAATGAGCCACTTCGGACACCTGTAGTGGGAAATAATTAGGGTAAGAACTACGTCGTAAAAATATATTTTCGTGTTTATCCCATAGTTTTAAGTCTATCAGTAATTGCACCGCAGAATCGCCACTTTTTTGTCTGCCAAGAGATTCTAAAATATCTTGTGCTTGTTTTGGGGGGTTATCTGGTTGTAAAGCATATTTTTCTAAAAAGTTAAGTTTCAGAGAATCTCCTTCTTCCCACTTAAAACTTTCTCCTTGTAAAGCCTGTTTAAGTTTATTGATAAATCCTTCTTTTTCTTCTTTTTTTTGTCTTTCTATGTCAATTTGATGCTTAATTTCTTCTACCTGATGGAAAGAACGAGGCTCATAAATATCACCTTTTCTCTTAAAATAAATTTTATCATCAGACAAAAGAATATGTGCGGCGTAACATACCGCAGGAGTTTCTTCAGAAAAAATTAAAGAGGCTAATTCTGATGGTGTCACGGGGGTAGAATCTTCTACTAATAATTCCCATGCTATTTCTAAGTTAGATTCATCTAAATACGGAATTATCTCCTCTTTAAATTGAGGTATTTCTGAGTATTTAAAAAATTGTCCTTTAATTTGATAATCAACTCTCTGAGGGCGAATTTTATGGGGATTTCCTTTTTCGTCTATGACAATCCAGTCTTTTTTCCCCTCTGGTTTTTCCACTACAGCTAAACGGCGATCACGGGTATCACCATTAACTCTAAATTCAACTAAAGTACCTTTTTCCACCCTTTCAGTCCTTAATCTTTAACTCGGTAATTCTATCTAATGTACCATTATTTGCCTCTCCTCGTGCCGATAAGAATTATGATGAGAAGTATTCTTCATACTTTTTCTTGTCGTTTATATGGCTTAAGGAGACAAAATTAACATCAATCAACCCCATACCAGCAAAAATCTTGATGCTTCTTTGTAATAAAACTTAACTAAAAGCTAGATCGACTCTTTACCGATATATAATAATTTAAAAAATAGTTAATTGTTATTCAAGAAACTAATGAAAACTGCCTTAATTTGTGGCATATCAGGGCAAGATGGAGCATATTTAGCTCAATTATTACTAAAAAAAGGTTATACCGTGTGGGGAACTTCTAGGGATGCTCAAATATCCCACTTTCGCAACTTAGAATATTTAGGCATCAAAGACAAGACTAATCTCTCCTCAATGGTATTAACAGATTTTCGCAGTGTTTTACAAGTTATTAGCAAAGTATCCCCCGATGAGATTTATAATTTAGCGGGACAAAGTTCCGTTGGTTTATCCTTTGAAGTGCCTGTAGAAACCTTAGAAAGTATTAGTGTCGGTACATTAAATCTTTTGGAAGTAATCCGCTTTCTTGATCGCCCCATCAAATTCTATAATGCCGGTTCTAGTGAATGTTTTGGTGATACAGGCAACACTCCCGCCGATGAAAACACCTCTTTTCGCCCCCGAAGCCCCTATGCAGTAGCTAAATCCGCCGCTTTTTGGCAAGTGGCAAACTATAGAGAAGCCTACGGTTTATATGCTTGTTCTGGTATTCTATTTAACCATGAATCCCCCCTCAGACCAAATCGATTTGTTACTCAAAAAATCATTGCTAGTGTTTGTCACATCGCCCAAGGAAGTCAAGAAACTTTAAAATTAGGTAATATGAAAATCTATCGAGATTGGGGGTGGGCGCCTGAATATGTAGAAGCAATGTATTTAATGTTACAGCAAGATCAACCAGATGATTATGTCATTGCCACGGGAAAAAGTTATTCTCTGGAGGATTTTGTGAATTTTGCCTTTGAATATTTCCATTTAGATTGGCAAAAATACGTTCAAACTGATTCTAGTTTATTTCGTCCTACGGATTTGGCATTCGGACGGGCTAATCCTCAAAAAGCATGGGATAAGTTAGGATGGAAGGCGAAACATAGTACTCCTGATGTGGTGAAATTGATGATTTCTGCTAAGATTTACTAACTATATTACTTATTTACAAAACTTAACTTTCTGTTAATCAACTAGAACTTACATTTAAAACTCATATTGATTTTACTACAGAATCAAAATTAAAATATCCAGATAAAATTTTTTTTCTAACAATGGAATACTTTTATGTTTAGAAAAAGAATCTAATAAAAAATATCAATAAAAAACTAAAATACAGATGAATAATAATTCTTTAGAATATCAACTTACTCAAGCTAATCAATATTTTAATCAACAAGAATTTAGTAAAGCATCGCAACTATATTTACAATTAATTAACGAAAATCCTCAATTAAAACAAAGTTTATCTATTCGTTTTGCTCATTGTTTAATTTTAGAAGCCAATTGGGAAAAAATATCCAGTAATTTAATTCAAGGTATCAATTATTTATCTACTTCAGGTTGGCTTAATTCACTCTTTCAAGGTAAGCCCATTAACTCTGAAAATCAACCCATTCCTTGGTACACTTATCCTGCTATTGAATTTTTAGAAGATAAAATAAAGCCTGATTCTATAGTGTTTGAATTTGGTGGCGGAAACTCTACTTTATGGTGGGCTAGTAAAGCAAAACAAGTAATTTCTATTGAAAGCGATCGAGGTTGGTATGATCAAATTAAACAACAAATGCCCGATCATGTGCAATTAAATTTAGAAGTTGATGAAAAAAAATATGCAGATTTTATTAATCAATATCCCGATCAATATTTTGATGTAATTATTGTTGATGGAATTAATAGAAATAGTTGTTTAGAAAATAGTTTAAATAAACTTAAAAATAATGGCTTATTAATTTTTGATAATACTGATAGACATGACTATGATTTATCTTTAAAATTGCTCTTATCTCAAGGTTATAAAAGAATTGATTTTTATGGTTTAATTCCTAGTTATACTTACAAAAACTGTACTTCTTTATTCTTCAAATCTACAGAAATTTTAGAAACTAAAACTTTGCCCAGTGATAAACAATCTTGTCTAGGTAAATCTTGTATGCAAATTACTAACCCCAAACCAATAAATATGGATAATTATGAGTATGATGATAATTGGCAATTAACTACCCCTGTTGCCTTTTTAATCTTCAATCGTCCTGATACTACCCAAAAAGTATTTAACGCTATCCGTGAAGCTAAACCGCCTAAATTATTAGTAGTTGCCGATGGTGCAAGGGTTGATAAAGCTGGAGAAGCAGAATTATGTCAACAAACAAGGGTAATTATTGATCAAGTGGATTGGGATTGTGAAGTATTAGTTAACTATTCCGATGTTAATTTAGGTTGTCGGAAACGGGTTAGTGGTGGTTTAGATTGGGTATTTGAACAAGTGGAAGAGGCGATAATTTTAGAAGATGATTGTTTGCCTCATCCTAGCTTTTTCCGTTACTGTCAGGAATTATTAGAGAAATACCGAAACGATGAAAGAATCATGATGATTTCGGGGGATAACTTCCAATTTGGACAGAAAAGAACCGAATATAGTTATTATTTCTCTCGTTATGGGCATATTTGGGGGTGGGCTAGTTGGCGCAGGGCATGGATAAAAAATGATGATTCTATGCAACTATGGCAGGAGTTAAGAGAGAATAACTGGTTAAAAGATGTCTTAGGAAATGATCAAGCCATAGCTTATTGGTCAAGAATATTTCAATCAGTTTATGATGGTTTTAACACTTGGGATTATATTTGGGTGTTTACCATGTGGGCTAATAATGGCTTATGTATTTTACCCGAAGTAAATCTAATTTCTAATATCGGTTTTGGTTCAGGTACTCATACAACTACAAGTAATAGTCCTTTTGCCAATATGAAAGTCAATACAATGGATTTCCCCTTAAAACATCCTCAAACTATTATAAGAAATATTGAAGCAGATAATTTTACAGAACAGTCTCAATTTAGCAGAGCTACTTTATCTAACACAAAACTAGAAAAAAAATGTAAAGTTTGTGACTCTGATTCCCACTATTTTGCCAACGCTAAAATTTTACAAAAATATGACGTTAAATATTATCAATGTGGTAATTGTGGTTTTATCCAAACAGAAGAACCTTATTGGTTAAGTGAAGCATATTCAGAGGCGATCGCCCCTAGTGATGTGGGCTTGTTGTATCGTAATAATATGATGGCAAATATTACCGCTAAATTATTATTTAATTACTTTGATCATAAAGCTAAATTTTTAGATTATGGCGGGGGGTATGGGGTTTTTGTTAGATTAATGAGGGATCAAGGTTTTGATTTTTATTGGCAGGATAAATATTGTCAAAATCTTTTTGCTACTGGTTTTGAATTAAAGAAAAAAGATAAATCTGATTTATTATTAATCACTGCTTTTGAATTATTTGAACATCTAACTTACCCGATTCAAGAGTTAGAAGAAATGCTTAAAATAGCTCCGAATATTTTATTTAGTACTTCTTTATTACCAGAGAATAACCCTAAACCTGATCAATGGTGGTATTATACACCCCATGAAGGTCAACACATTGCAATTTATACTCAAAAATCACTGGAAATATTAGCAGAAAAATATAACTTAAAATTATATACCGATGGTTCATCTTTGCATCTATTCACGACTAATAAAAATTTACCAGAAAATTTATTTGATTTAATAAAAACAGGTAACGTAAAAACTCCTACTAAAGAATCATTTTTATCCCACGACTTTAACCAAGTAGTAAGTAAAATTTTAAACAAAAATCTAACTTTAAATATTACTGATTCTGTTTATATTCCCGAACCTCAATCACCAATTATTCTCATTGATGGTGTATTTTTCCAACTCTATAAAACAGGCATTGCAAGGGTTTGGAAATCTTTATTAGAACAATGGGCAAATACCGATTTTGCTAATCATATTTTAGTACTCGATCGAGCCAACACAGCCCCCAAAATTAACGGGATTCGCTATCGCACTATTCCTCCTTATGATTATAATAATACAGAAGCCGATAAACAAATCCTTCAGCAGATTTGCCATGAAGAAGGAGCAGAATTATTTATCTCTAGCTATTACACCACTCCCATTGATACCCTTTCCGTATTCATGGCTTATGACATGATACCAGAAGTAATAGGGGGAAATCTAAATGATCCCATGTGGATAGAAAAACATAAAGCCATTAACCATGCCTCTGGTTTTATTGCCATTTCCGAAAACACCGCCAAGGATATTAATAAGTTTTTCCCCAATGTACCTACAGAATCCATTACCGTTGCCCATTGTGGAGTTGATAGTTTATTTTCTCCTGCCAGTGATACCGAAATCCAAAACTTTAAACATAAATACGGCATCAATAAACCCTACTTTCTCTTAGGGGGATTAGGAGGTTATAAAAACTCCATTCTCTTTTTTCAGGCATTTAGCCAACTAGCAAATAAACAAAGTTTTGATATAGTAGCCACCGGTGCTGGTAGTCAACTACCCCCCGAATGGCGACAACTTACCGCAGGTTGCACATTTCACGGCTTACAATTAACCGATGAAGAATTAAGACTCGCTTATGCTGGAGCAATAGCTTTAGTTTATCCCTCTAAATATGAAGGTTTTGGAATGCCCGTTGTCGAAGCCATGGCTTGTGGTTGCCCTGTTATTACCACTCCCAACGCATCCTTACCCGAAGTAGGAGGAGAAGCAGTTATCTATGTTAACGATGATGATATTGAGGGCATGGCGAATGCTTTATGTGATGTACAAAAACCCAGTTTAAGACGTAATCTCATTCAGGCTGGATTACAACAAGCTCAAAAATTCTCATGGATAACTATGGCAGAGATAATCAAAGCAGCCTTATTTAATGCCATTTCCCCTCAAATTAAACTAACTGATAGTAACTATTTAATTATCCCTGACTGGCAAACGGAAGAAGAAACCTTAACCGCAGAATTATATAACCTCATCTCCACCCTAGCCAAAAACGCCCTGCTTATTAATCAGGGTTGGGGGGTATCAACATCAACCCTAGATGGTGGGGTAATAACCCTTGTCATCTACACCACAGGCATAACCGAAGAAGATGCTAATTTATTCCTATCTGGTATCGCCATGAATTTGATGATGGAGGAAGAATTAGACTTAGAAAATACTCTTGAATTTGCTTTGATTAATAACTTAAATGAGCAAAAATGGCAAAATTTGTTACCAAAAATAACAGCTAAAATTAAGCTCAAATGTGATAATCAAGAGTTAGTTAATCAATCATTATTTGAAGACTTAATTACTATCAATAGTGAGGGGAACAATTATGTTATTTTTCCTGATTGGAAAGCAGATCAAGAACAACTTGCTATGACCATAAGTGAAGTTTTAAAACACATATCTCAAGAAGAAAATGCAATTTTGTTAGTAAATCTAAATAATGCTGATGGCGAAGAAGTAGGCTTATTTTTCTCAGAAATAGTGATGAATTTAATGTTAAATGAGGGGATAGAATTATCAGAAAATATTAATGTAAGTTTTGTTAATTTTACTGTTAATCAATGGCAAAGTTTAGGAAAATTAATTAAAGAAAAAATTAATATTAACTGCGAATTATTGCCTGATAATTTAGTTATATAGAGATAAAAAAAATAATTAATTAACTAAAAAAATTCAGTTACTATATTTCTGGTCCTATGATAGTAAATATAATTTCATTAAATAGTACTGTGAAATACTATAAAAAGATTGCAACGGAGTGATATTAAGTGGTGTCAAAACTATGTTAGGGTGGGTAAAAACCATGACATGGAAAGAATTAAGACCAATTGCTCACTTAAGTGAAAAAGCATATAAAAAAGGAATCTCTTTAACAAAAATGGAGAAAGAAGTCCCAAGCTCTATAAAATGTATCTATAAAAGATGGATGCCTGAAAATCCCTCAACTTGGATTAGTCAAGGCATCTATTCATCGAATATTTGAAGGTGAAATTAAGACTGTTACCGTGAGTAAAACCCCTACTGGTAAATACTTCGCATCTATCCTATTTGAGACAGAACAAGATTTTCCTGAAGTAACTATCATTGGTAAAATCTGTGGTATCGATTTAGGAATAAAAGACTTCGCCATAGTAAATGATGGTGAAAAAACCAGTAAATATGTTAATCCCAAACACCTAAAAAAACATGAAAAAAACTTAGCCAGAAAACAACAAAAGTTAGCGCGTAAACAAAAAGGCTCTAAGAATAGAGAAAAAGCCAAAAAGCTAGTAGCTAAGATCTACGAACATACAAGTAATACCCGTCACGACTT
>JAACUG010000138.1 GCA_009993045.1 Cyanobacteria bacterium CG_2015-22_32_23 | reverse complement strand
CCTAAAAACGTTATAATACAAAAATTATAACCTAATTTCTTTTATCGTTTTGTTTAAGTACCGTTATATGATATAGAGTCATTTTCGTAGCGGTTATTATCGGCGTGAAAGTCAGTAATGATAATGCTTCCCATCTTTGAATTATTAAAAATTACAAAATAATTGAGTTTAATTCTTTTTACTTTTTATTTTTGACTTGAAATATAATCAGAAATAGCCTCGGTTTACTAGGAGCGAATAAACATGATTACTCCTATCACATACAGGATTCAGTTTGTAATTATCTGAATATTCGTTCTCCATATCAGTTTGACTACGAGGCTACCTAAAAAAAGTGAGAGGGAAAAACTGTGAAGGGGCAACAAGAAATTATTATCAAAGATACTCACAGGGGGATTTATTATAAGGATGGTGTTTTTGTAAAAATATTGAACGCTGGTAGATATGTGATTCCGCTTCATCTAAATTGGGGAATTTGGCGCACTCCCAAAATAGAAATAACTCTAGTTGATATTCGGGAAAGAGATTTAACCATCAAAGGGCAAGAAATTTTAACCGCCGATAAAGTAGCTATTCGAGTTAGTATTATTGTTCAATTTCGAGTGTTAGATGCCCGTGCCGCCATTCATGAAGTAGAAAACTATGAAAATCGTCTTTATAGTGATGTGCAATTAGCGGCGAGACGCTCTTTAGCTTCTATGTCTCTGGAGCAGATTTTGACTAATCGTAATCAACTTAGTGAAGATATTTTACAAGATGTTCAAGAAGTGGCAAGTCGTTATGGTATTTCCATTTTAAGGGCAGATGTGAAAGATTTAATCTTCCCAGGTAATTTACAAGAAATTATGAATAAAGTTTTAGCTACTGAGCGTTTGAGTCAAGCACAATTAGTCGAAGCCCGTACTAAAGCTGAAGTTAAGAAAATTGAAGCCCAAGCACAACAAGAAATAAAACAACTGCAAATAGAGGCGGAAATTATATCTAAACAAAAAGCCGCTACTCAAGAAGCTGAAATTCAACAAATTAAAACTCAAGCCATTATTGATAGTTTAAAACAATTAGAATCCGTGGCGATAGCTTACAGTAATCATCCTGCTTTATTAAGGTTACAGGAATTTGAAATGTTAAAAGAATTAGCTAACAATAGTAACGCTCAAATTTATTTTAATTCAGAAAATTTCCCCCCTACAAAGTAATTAGTGGAATTCCCTACTCCTCCTTCTATTTTAAAATTTCCCCTTCTTTTAACTCCTCTCGTTGTAACCTTATTGATAGCTACAGAATCGACTTGATTATTATATGATTTACAGTCATTTTCGTAGCGGTTATTATCCCCATCAAATTCACTATTGATAACAGTTTTAGAATTTTTGTTACCCTTGCTAGATTCCTTTTCT
>JAACUG010000137.1 GCA_009993045.1 Cyanobacteria bacterium CG_2015-22_32_23 | reverse complement strand
TAAGACCAAAAGGCGGACGTAAGTCGGTTTTGGGGCATGAGCCTGTGAAGTTAGAAGCTAACACTGTAATCTTCGATTCAGTGTGAGTAGTTCACTTATTGAGGGTTTTTTTTGAATCAATGAGGGCGAGATCATGTTATGGTTTTTATTGGTAGCCGTAGTTACCCCCCTTATTTTGATACAATAAACATTAATCTATCGAATGACTCTTGCTAAATTTCCCCAGAAAACGGGCTTTTATAAAACTTTAAAACTTCGTGTTGACGAATATTTTGCCCAAAAAAATCTGCATTATCATGGCAATTGGCAAATATTTCTCAAATCAGGAATTATCTTTACTGGATATATAACTTGTTATATTTCTCTCGTTTTTTTTACCCATAATATTTGGGCGGCTTTATTAATTGGTTTTCTGTTATCTCAATTTTATGTCATGATTGGCTTTAATATTCAACATGACGCAAATCATAATAGTTACTCAAACCATTCATGGTTAAATAAACTAGGATCATTATCATTGGATTTTGTCGGTGGCAGTAGCGAATTATGGAAACAAGCTCATAATTTCTTACATCATACTTATACAAATATTGACAATATTGATGCGGACATGGAAACTCTATCTTTATTGAGATTAAATCCTCATCAAGAATGGAAGCCTTGGCATCGTTTTCAGCATTTATATTTTGTCTTTGTTTACGCAATTTTACTATTTTATTGGATTTATTTGTCTGATTTTCAAAAGTTAATTACTGGTAAAATAGGGGATTATAAATTACCAAATTTAGGATATAAAAGATTAACTATTTTATTCTCTTTCAAGGCTTTTTATATTTTTTATGCTTTGATATTACCTTCTTTTTTTCATCCTATCTCCCATGTAATTATCGCTAATTTATTAATTTTAGGTATGGTAGGATTTAATCTTTCTATTATCTTTAATCTTGCTCATATCATGAATAAAAATGAGTTTCCTATCACCAAAAATCAATATTTACAAGATGAATGGGCAATACATCAAGTAAAAACTACCGCTAATTTTGCTACTAATAACTGGTTTTTGACTTGGTATTTAGGGGGATTAAATTTTCAAATTGAGCATCATATTTTCCCTCGTATGTCTCATATTCATTATCCTATTATTCACCGTATAGTTGAGGAAACTTGCCAAGAATTCAACATTGATTATATCAATTATAAAACTATTGGAGAAGCAGTAATAGAGCATATAAATTATTTGCAATATTTAGGAAACCCCCCATTAACTGTCACTAATTAAGATTTAATAATTAACAATTAACAATTAAAGCATTTAGGGATTGTGGACTTTAAAATTAATAAAAATAACTAATCAATAGGGTCTGCTGAAAAAGTCTGAGGAAGGGGTAGGGCAAAGGGCAATGGGCAATGGGCAAAGGTTTTAATGGTTTTGATTTTTGAAATTAGAGTTTGTAACTGTA
>JAACUG010000117.1 GCA_009993045.1 Cyanobacteria bacterium CG_2015-22_32_23 | reverse complement strand
ATCCCACGCTCATTTCATGGGCGGTTTTTTAAGGAAAAATAGAGCGTGGGACTTCTTTCTCCATTTTTGTTAATTTTTACTCAAAATACTTTGATGACAGTTTTACCGCACCAAAATATTTATCTAATATCTATCTAATCTTCATCTTAGATTCATCTTGTTAGTTTTTAATGTGAACAGAGATAAAAAATTAGGAGATTTCATGATGTTAAAAAAATCCACTTCACTATGGCTAAGTCTTTGTTTAACCAGTCTTGTTATTCCCGTTTCTTTAGTAGTTACGGGTAACATTAAAGTTTCTGCCCTTGA
This sequence comes from Cyanobacteria bacterium CG_2015-22_32_23, assembly GCA_009993045.1. Classification (GTDB taxonomy): domain Bacteria; phylum Cyanobacteriota; class Cyanobacteriia; order Cyanobacteriales; family Cyanobacteriaceae; genus Geminocystis. The sequence continues at coordinate 6,586 of JAACUG010000117.1, read as the reverse complement.
TGTCATAGCACAAACAAATCCTTGTGCTGGTAAAAATCCTTGTGCTGGTAAAAACCCTTGTGCTAGTAAAAGCAGTAAAAATGTAGGTGGTCCTTTAGCTAAAGAGTTACAAGGAAAACCTGTTATTATTGACATCTACGCTAGTTGGTGTCCTGCTTGTAAAAATATTGCCCCAACCCTTTCTCAATTAAAAAAACAATATGATGGAAAAGCTCATTTTGTAGTATTTGATGTCAGTGATAAAACTAAAGCAGCTCAATCAGAAGCTAGGGCAAAACAATTAGGTTTAGCAGACTTTTTCGCTGCGAATAAATCTCAAACAGGTAGTGTGACGATTGTTGATCCGAAAACAGGTAATATCCTCACTCAACACCGCAATAATAACAAACTTAATGACTATACATCTGTCTTAAATACCGCTATTTCTCAAAAATAGATAATTCATCAATAATGTTAAACCTTTAGAAGTCTGAGATTTTCTACCTTGGACTTTTAGGGAAACAACATCGTTTGAATACTATCTGTCGTGTAGTGGGCAATGCCCACCCTAAGTTTAATTAACTTCCCTCAAATTCGATCATTTTTGGCAAAACTAATATGAAAATTAGATATTTTTCTTTACTTTTAATCGTTTCGCTATTTAGTTTAGGAGTACTAACAGCCTGTAGTAATACTGGTGAGGCAGAACAGGTATCAATATCCACAAATCAGGTAGCTGAAAATAATCCTTGTGCTAGTAAAAATCCTTGCGCTAGTAAAAATCCTTGCGCTAGTAAAAACCCTTGCGCTAGTAAAAACCCTTGCGCTAGTAAAAACCCTTGCGCTAGTAAAGCTAAAAACATAGGTGGTTTATTAACGAAAGAATTACAAGGAAAGCCTGTTCTCGTTGACATTTACGCTAATTGGTGTCCTGCTTGTAAAAACATTGCGCCTACTCTTTCACAACTAGAAAAAGATTACGCCGAAAAAGTTAATTTCGTTATTCTTGACGTGAGTGATAAAACTACTACAGCTAAAGCAGAAACTACCGCAACCCAATTAGGATTAACCCAGTTTTTAGCGGAAAACAGAACTCAAACAGGGACATTAACTATTATTAATCCTGCCACAGGGGAAATCTTGGCACAATATCGAAATAATACCAATATGGAAGATTATAAGAGGGTTTTAGATCAAGCCATTAATCAATAATATTCTCGTTTTTAATTTTTAAGGAAATCTTTATGGCACAGATACAAAAGACACCCAAACATGAAAATAACTCTTCTGGCTCTCCTCGAACAAAAAAATGGGTTTTCTATTTTGCATTAGGATTAATTGCTTTAATTACGGTAATCACCCTCGGGCCAATTATCAGTCATCCCATTGAAAAATTAATCTCTTGGGTAGAAAATGCTTATCAACAATGGTTTGATCAACAAGATACCGCTAATCCAATGGTTTTAATACCTCTTGCCTTTTTAGGTGGACTCTTAGCTAGTGTTTCACCTTGTATTCTTGCATTATTACCTGTTAACCTCAGTTATATCGGCACACTGAAAATTAAATCTCGTTGGGATGCTTTTCAAAAAGCTGGTTTATTTGTATTGGGTGCAGTAGTAATTTTAAGTTTATTTGGCTTAGTTTCCTCCTTTGCTGGGGCGGTAATGGTGGAATATCGAGGCTATATTAACGTGGTAGTCGGTTTAATTATGTTTTTTATGGGCTTATGGTTACTAAAAGTAATTAAGATTAATCTTCCTGAAATAGAGCTAAATCTTCCTAATGCTGGTCCTTTTGGGGTAGGTTTAACTTTTGCTTTAGTTAGTTCTCCCTGTGCTAGTCCTGTATTATTTGCTGTGTTGGCTGCCGCTGCCGCTACGGGTTCACAAGTTGTAGCCACTTTGGCAATGGTTAGTTACGCTTTAGGCTACACAATGCTAATTTTTCTCTCTAGTTTATTTACTGGTTTAGCAAAACAAAGTAATAACCTATTAAAACATTCGGAAACTATTATCCGTTTTGGTAGCGTAGCTTTGATTATGACAGGGGCTTATTATTTATTCAATGGTACTAAATGGTTTTTTGGAGGTTAAATGATGAGAGTTCAAAATTTAGTCATTATCGGATCTGGCCCTGCTGGTTATACGGCTGCAATTTACGCAGGAAGAGCCCAACTCAAGCCCTTAGTTTTTGAAGGTTTTAATGCTGGTGGTGTACCTGGGGGACAATTAATGACCACTACCGAAGTAGAGAATTTTCCAGGTTTTCCTGATGGTATTACTGGCCCTCAATTGATGAAACAAATGCGTCAACAGGCTTTACGGTGGGGAGCAAATCTCATTACTGATGATGTTATTAAGGTTGATTTTCGACAACGTCCTTTTATTATTACGGCTAATGAAAAAGAAGTTCAAGCCTTTGGGGTAATTATTTGTACGGGGGCAACGGCGAAAAGACTACATATTTTGGGAGAAGATGAATTTTGGAATAACGGTATTTCTGCTTGTGCTATTTGTGATGGTGCTAGTCCTTTATTTCGTCATGTTGAAGTGGCAGTAGTGGGAGGTGGTGATACCGCCGCAGAGGAGGCTCTTTATTTGACTAAATATGCTTCTCAAGTTCATCTTTTGGTTAGAAGCGATCAACTTCGAGCCTCGAAAACTATGCAAAATCGTCTTTTTGCTCATCCTCAAATTAAAATTCATTGGCATTCTATCCCTATTTCTGCCCATGGAAATGAGATATTACAAGGACTTTGTTTAAAAAACACCTTAACAGGGGATATTTCTCAATTATCGGTTAATGGTTTATTTTATGCCATTGGTCATATTCCTAACACTGAGTTATTTAAGGGACAAATTACCTTAGATGCTCAAGGTTATATCATTACTGAAGGTAAAAGTACGACTACTAATATCTCTGGTGTTTGGGCGGCAGGAGATGTACAAGATCATCATTATCGTCAAGCTGTAACAGCAGCAGGTAGTGGTTGTATGGCGGCTTTAGAGGCGGAACGTTGGTTGTCTAACTATGGTTCTCTTTCTATTTTATCTGTGGTTTAAAGCAAAAGAATTGATTAAGAAGATTTTTCACGATTACGATTGACACATTGACCGTGAAGACTTACTCCATAAGGAACTATATAGGTCAAAATCCCCGCAATCCAACGATCTTTGGTCATTTTACCCTTAAGTAATACTGCTCCATGATTAATGGTGAATAAAATTGAGCCTACTATCAAAGAGACTTTTAAAGCCGTAGGTATTAATTCTTTATCTTTTACACACAATATCAATTCTTTGATCAATTTCATTGGTTCATTAGATTTATTTTTGTACCTAATTTTAGCAAATAAAACCCTAACGCCCACTTGACAATTTAAAAACTTATTCTATTGACGGAGAAAAAATCATGACTAATTTACTTCACGGTGCAGATGCTTTAGCTCAATTACAACAAGAATCCACTAAACCTATTTTAGTTAAGTTTGTTGCACCTCATTGCCCTTCTTGTGAAACCCTTGCTCCTGTATTGGAAAAATTACAACTTGATCGTCCTGATGATTTTCATTTAGTTTCCATTGATATGACCGAAGACGTAGAAATTGCCATCAAATTTAAGGTAAGAAGTGCACCCACCGTCGTTTTACTTAAAGGAGAAGAAGTCAAAGACAAAGTAGCAGGATTAAAACCTAAGAAATTCTATGACGATTTAATTAATCAAGCAGTATAGGATTATTTAAAAACTCACTAATTGTTGATGAAAAAAAAGAAAAAATTAATTACCATAACTCATATTTCTACAGGAAAAATCATTGCTCAGGGATTTGAGGGATGGGGATTTCTTCCCTTTGAGGGAAATTATTATATTCGTCTCAAATATATTAAAACCAGTGGTTTTCAATTTAGCTATCTTCCTGGATTTTGTTTCTATAAATTTTTATATATTTGGCTACATCTAAAAACTCAAGGTTATCAAGAAAATTTTATAGCTTGGATGTATGTTCTTCCCAATCCTCTTTTACCTTTTATCTGGTTTAGGATTGGATTACCCCGAAATCATCATAGTTTAAAAATTGAAGTTGAAAATGTCTAAAAATTGTTGTTCAGAAAATGAGCAAAAAAACTCGCAAAATTGTCCTATCAATCAACAAAAAGGAAAACCTGTAAAAATTATTACTCTCGAAAGTTTGTTAAAATCAGAAGCACTTTTAAAAGTTAATTATCAAGAGAATTACTTTTTTTGCGAAGCTCAAAATTGTCCAGTGGTTTATTTTAATCAAGAACGCCAAATATTAACTATTTCTGAGGTGAAAATTCCTATATTTGAAAAAGATATGAGAGAAGAAGTACCTGTTTGTTATTGTTTTAATTGGACAAGAAATCGTATTTATCAAGAAATAAAAGAAACAAATAAAAGTACCGCAGAATACTTTATCCTTGAACAAGTTAAAGCTAAAAATTGTGCTTGTGAAATTAATAATCCTCGAGGTACTTGTTGTTTAAATAATGTTCGTAAAATTGTCAAAAATTATCAAGAAAATCTGAATTTAATTCAAAATAGAATAATTCTCTCCAAATCAAAACTAGATATGTTATTATTTTTATGTTATTTTGATGAACTTTAAGTAGTTATTTATCTTCCTTGTTTTTATTACTATCATAATGGCGATAAAAAATATTGTCATAGATAAATCATACAAAAAAATAATGATTAATTTATGTACTTTTCATATTTAAGTAAAAAAATTAATCGAAAATTCTTCTTCTGATCATTTTTCTTTCATCTTTGAATTTCATAATAATAAGTAGGAAACAGTTTTTAGGAGAAGAAGATAATGAAAAATATAATTAATAGTCTGATTTTTACTTCAATGTTTGTTTTCATGGCAAATCCTAGTTATGCTGACGAATTAGTCATGAAAAGCAAAATCTCTCACTTTACAGGTTATGAAACAAATCCAAATAATCTTGTAGATTTAGGTTATCAAGGATATTTTAAACCACAAGGAATACCCTCAGCGAGTTTATTTATTCATCAAGTCAATACAGGTAAAATAACAGCTAAAAAATTAGTGCAAATTGGTATTGATAATGGACGGTTATCAGAGGATAAAATTAATGATGATAACTACATAAATTCTGTAGCTAACTATTTACGTTTTGTAAATAAAATCAATTAAAAATATCTTTGATAAAAGAATAATTCCTCTTGATAAAATAATTTTATCTTTATCTCTCCTCATGCTATTAATCAGGAGAGATTATTATTATTTAGTTATAATCAGTTATTCAGTAAAATTTTTATTCACAGGAAAAATTAATCTTCAATTCATTAAAAATCATTAAAATTAATCTTAGTTCTATCAGTAAATAAAAAATCATGAATTTACAAAAACAATTAAACGAATTATCTCAAAAAATGCAATCTATATTATCCGATGATGTTAAAAAATTAATGGAAAAAAGTTCCCTGGATTTAATCAACTCTTCTCTTATTGAAAATAGCCTTAAAAAAGGTGATAAAATACCCAATTTTTCTCTTCCTAATGCCACAGGTAAACTGGTAAATATTCAAGATTTATTAACCACATCTTCCTTTTTAATAATTTCTTTTTATCGAGGAGGTTGGTGTCCATATTGTAGTTTAGAATTACGAGCCTTGGAGCAAAATCTCTCGACAATCAAAGAAGTTGGTGCAACTTTAGTGGCAATTTCACCTCAAACTCCTGATAATTCTCTTTCAACCATCGAGAAAAATGAATTAAGTTTTGAAGTTTTAAGCGATATTGGGAATAAAATATCACATCAATTTGGTTTGACTTTCACTGTTAGTGAACAGTTGCGTCCTATTTATGAAAGTTTTGGTATTAACCTGCTCCAATCCAATGGCGATGAGTCTTATGAGTTGCCAATTCCAGCTACTTATATTATTGATAAAAATGGACTAATTATTGATAGTTTTGTGAAGACTGATTACACTCAAAGATTAGCACCTGAAGAAATTATTATTAAAATATTATCTTATTGATCAGAACATTAAATAGAATCACGATTTAAAGGTATCATTGCCCAAGTAACATAAGTACCAATAGGACTCCATAAAAGGTATGGTATTAATAGAAAAAGTGCTGATTTGTTAGTAAAAAATAACAGAATTGCTAAGATTAAACCGAGTAAAAATCCGCCTCCGCCAATCAAAGTTCCTACCAACAAACTACGTTTTGCACACATAACTCTTGTGTAGCCTAAAATAACGATTTCTAAACCTAGATAAAAAATCATTAATACAGCTTTTTTGCCCATACTAATATCACTATCCCAAATAATACTTGCGGATAAAATTAAACAAACAAAAATAAAAATCCAAATAAAAGGAATAGCAAATTCAAAAGTTAGCCAACGAGGGCGCTGTAAACGAAAAAACCACCTTAAATCGTTAGGTGGAATACGATTAACTAATAAACTAACTAAAAATCCTATTCCACCAATCACTAACCAAGAAGGAATCATAGTGAACTACTCACACTGAATCGAAGATTACAGTGTTAGCTTCTAACTTCACAGGCTCATGCCCCAAAACTGACTTACGTCCGCCTTTTGGT
>JAACUG010000116.1 GCA_009993045.1 Cyanobacteria bacterium CG_2015-22_32_23 | reverse complement strand
CTGTCAAAATTCATCCCACGCTCATTTCATGGGCGGTTTTTTAACGAAAAATAGAGCGTGGGACTTCTTTCTCCATTTTTGTTAAACAAATTTAATTAGATTTAAAATAAGGTAATAGTTGGCTAGGATGTTATTTTACCAATTATATCGCTAGTAACGAATATAAAGAAGATGAATACGATATATTAGTTTCATCACATAATTATAAAATAAATCATGGCAGGACATAGTAAATGGGCAAATATTAAACGACAAAAAGCCGTTGTTGACGCTAAAAAAGGTAAAACTTTTACCCAACTTTCTCGTGCTATTATTGTTGCCGCTCGTAACGGAATTCCCGATCCTGAAGGTAATTTTCAGCTACGCACAGCTATTGAAAAGGCTAAGGCGGCTAGTATTCCTAATGATAACATTGAACGGGCTATCGCTAAAGGTGCTGGTACTTATACCGACGATGACAGTATCTTAGAAGAAATTAGATACGAAGGTTATGGTATTGGTGGAGTGGCAGTGTTAATTGAGGCGTTGACAGATAACCGTAATCGCACCGCAGCCGATATTCGTTCGGCTTTTACTAAAAATGGTGGTAATCTTGGGGAAACTGGTTGTGTCAGTTGGATGTTTGAGCAAAAAGGTGTTGTTATTATTGAAGGAAACATCGAAGAAGAAAAGTTATTAGAGGTTTGTTTAGAAACCGATGCCCATAGTTACGAAATTATTAACGAGGAAGACTATCAAGGTGCAGAAATTTTTACGACTATTGACGGGCTAGAAAATCTTAATCAAGTATTGATAAATAACTATTTTTGTGTTAAAGAAATAGAACTCCGTTGGATACCTAATAATACTATAGAAATTAATGATCAAGGTCAGATTAAATATTTATTACGATTAATTGATACTTTAGAATCTTTAGATGATGTACAAAATGTTACAGCAAACTTTGAATTAGTCGAATAAAGTGATAATTTTTCCGAACATCTTTCATTTAATTATCTTTTTATGAGTTTATTTTCCTCTTATTTTTCCTAAACATTAAGTTTTTTTATCCTTTTTTTAAGGCAATAAATTCTTTAACAAGTTTAAAAATATCTATCTTCTTTTGTACTTATTTTCTTGCTAATCTATTGTTTTAATATTCATCAATTAATTTTATCAATAGTTCACTAAAGTTTAAAAAAATTAAATAAATCTCTTGACATTTAACTATATTTTTGTTATTATTTAAGTATAGAAATATAAGCCACCTTTTCTTGAGCCGTAGCGCTCGGGGGGGGGGTGGCTTGTCTGTTTTTTTTGCGTAAGTACTTCTTCTTTTACGAAGAAACTTGATGTCATAGCTATCAGCTTAAATCCTTAAAAATAAACATTTATAGCTATATTTTATGATTAATTTAATATAAATATTTGTTTTAAAATCAAGTCTAAAATATTTAGTTTTTTTACTAATATTGTCTAAATTCTGAACTTTTTATTGATTCAGTCTAATCAATGCTTTAATTTGTAATTTTGATGGGTAAAAATAAGTCATAAAAAAAGAGGAAAGATTATTAACCTCCCCTCCCTTACTATTATTATTTTTAAGTTTATTCCTTAACATTTTTAAGCGTTTTTGCCATTGTTTTTTCTTGGCGTTGCCTCCCTTTCCTTTCTGATTTCTTCCTTCTCTTCTTGGGGATTCCCATCGTTTTAGTCTATTCATAAACACATATTTTTACTGCTAAACTATCATTTATATTAACAAATAAATCTGATTTTACGCAAAAATTTAAAAACCTTACCATGTATAGCGAAGAAATCCAATATCGGCGATCGCCAAAAGCACCTTTTGATCGTCGTGGTTACGCCTTTTTGATTGATTTTGTGGTAGTTTGGATTATATCCTCTCTTGTTACTAACATTATCTTAGAATTTCTCATTTTTACTTTACTATGGTTAATTTTAAGAGTAATTGTTGTGGATAAAAATAAAGGACAAAGTTTGGGAAATTGGGCGATGGATTTAAAAATAGTGGACTTAAAGTTTAATCGTCTTCCTTCCTTACTTTCTCTGACGAAACGAGAAGGAATTATTGCTTTGGGGGGATTTTTGGCGATGATAGGGTTAAAAATTAATTTTCAAGATTTTTTATTGATGATTTTGTTTATGACTCCTTTAATTCTTGATGTCTTGACAGTTTTCACAAATGATCAATATAATCAAGCATTTCATGATCGTATTAGTGGTACTATTATTATTCAAACAAAAAGAGGATTTTCTTTAGATTTAAGACTGAAAAAGTTATTTAGAGAAGCAAGAAAAACTTGGAGAAAAAATCGAAAAAATGACTAATAATTAGTATAAATAAAGAAACTATCTTGAAAAAAAATTGATAAATTATTATTATATACATGAGAAAAGTTAATATTATTGGATTGGGAAAATCAGGGATTGCGGCGGCTAAAATTTTACAAAAAAATAACGAAGAAGTCATTATCTATGATAGTAAAAAAACAGAATCTTTAGAAAAAATAAAAGATAATTTAGCCTTAGAAAATATTACCGTTAAATTAGGAGAAAATATTAGTTTAAAGGATGAAAATTTACCAGAGTTAATTATTATAAGTCCGGGTGTACCTTATGATATTCCTATATTAATAGAAGCTAGAAGAAAAGGGATAAAAACTATCGGTGAAATGGAATTAGCATGGCAATATTTAAAATCTTATCCTTGGATTGGTATTACTGGCACAAACGGTAAAACAACGACGACGGCGTTAATTGAAGCAATGTTAAAAGCAGGAAATATTAAAACTTCTGCCTGTGGTAATATTGGTTATGCTGCTTGTGAATTAGCTTTATCGGCTTTAGAAAATCCCCCTCAATGGGTAGTCGCTGAAATTAGTAGTTATCAAATAGAATCTTCTCAAGAATTATCTCCTAAAATTGGTATTTGGACTACCTTTACTTCTGATCATTTAGCTAGGCATAAAACTCTTGAAAATTATCATAAGATAAAAGCTAGTTTATTGCAACGTTCTCATTATAAAATTTTAAATGGTGATGATAATTATTTACATAATTTCGGTTTAAATTTACATTGGAAAAATACTTTTTGGACAAGTGTAAAAGGAAAAGATTATCTCTTAGGAGATATAGAAAAAGGTGTTTATTTAGAAGATTCTTGGATAGTGGCTTTTAAAGAATTAATTGCTCCAATTTCTCTATTTAAAATGGTAGGAAAACATAATCTACAAAATCTTTTAATGGCAACTGCTGCTGCAAAATTAGCAGGAGTGAGTAAGAGTGCAATAGTAGAAACAATATCATCATTTACTGGAGTATCTCATCGCTTAGAATTAATCACCACTATCAACGGTGTTGCTTATATAAATGACAGTAAAGCCACTAATTATGATGCGGCACAAGTAGGTTTAGATTCAGTGGAATCACCTGTTATTTTAATAGCTGGAGGAGAAGCAAAAGAAGGTGATGATACTTCATGGATAAATAAAATTAAGGAAAAATGTGTATTAGTTTTACTCATAGGTGATGCTGCGAATTTATTTGCGGAAAATTTAGATAAAGCTGGTTTTAAAAATTATGAAATTGTCAAAGAAATGGATAAAGCTGTCTTTAGAAGTCATGAAATAGCAGAAGAAAAAGGTGCAAAAGTTGTCTTACTTTCTCCTGCTTGTGCTAGTTTTGATCAATATCGTAGTTTTGAACATCGAGGGGATGATTTTCGGGAATTATGCTTAAAAATCACGATGAGGAATCCCTCCCAACCCCAACTTTAAGAGGAATCGCTCCCAACTTCCAACTTTAGGAGAAATCGCCCCCCTGCCCCCAATTCTGGGGGAGAATAAGTTAATGAATGAAAGTCCCCACACTTGGGGATTTAGAGGCGTATATTAACAAATGACAAGAATTATTAGATATTTTTCAAAGTACCATTAGTAATAATTCTGCATCTGAATTATAGATTATTTCAATAAGCGTTCTAATTTTTTATAAACTTCATCATCATTGCGTTTGCCCACTAAAATAACTTCGACTAAGTCTTCTTCAGGGTTATAACGGTAAACGATTTGCTATTTTTTCTAAGGTGGCGGTAAATTCTTTACTCCCTACCATTGAGGATTGAGTTAAACCTATTTCGGCTGTTTTACCTAAGTTTAAATCTTCTAATTCTTCTAATCTGGTGATTAGTTGTTGATAAACTTGGGCAGAGATAATCACATGACTTGCCCTTTTTTGCTTAGTGACTAGCACAGGCTCAATTTGAGCTTGATCAAATACTTCCCCATGTTGATTGCGAGTTTCGGTTAAGGTATAACTTTTCATTACTTATAATATTTTGACTATTTTGTCTATATTAGCATAAATAGACATTATTGGTTAAATAATTACTGCCATTAAACATTACAGTTTCATTGCTCTGCTTTCTTTTGGCGATCGCACCTCCCATCTCTCCCTATTTCGTCATTGCCATGGAAGCCACCTGCCTCCAACTTTAGGAGAAATCGCCCCCCCGCCACAACTTTAGGAGAAATCGCCTCCCCGCCACAACTTTAGGAGAAATCGCCTCCCTGCCCCCAATTCTGGGGGAGAATGAGTTAATGAATGGAAGTCCCCACACTTGGGGATTTAGGGGCGTATTCCACACTTAGAGATTTAGGAGCGTATTCCATACTTGGGGATTTAGAGGCGTATATTAACAAATGACAACAATTATTAAGATTTCGTGACCTGAACGACAAAGGGTTATCTCTACAAAAAATATTAAGATAGTATTTATACCCCTTTATGTTTTTTTCGTAAACATTATGACGAAACTAAATCAAGCCATTACCCAAGCTGAAACCTTATTACTTAAAGCCTCTCTTAATCCGAGTCTCGAAGCAAACTTAACCACTACTTTTGGCAATAATTACAACGTCACCGTCGCTAATAATATTTTCTCCTCATGGCGTAGCGGTGATTTTAGCAATTTACCAAAAATCGAAATTTTATCACCCACTGCCATGAATGGCGCTCAAGGTGCTTACAGTAACAGCAATAACACCATTTATTTATCATCTTCTTTGGTTGAGTCAAAATCTATTACAGCCATTCGTGATGTAATTATCGAAGAATATGGACATTTTATTGATGCCCAAATTAACGACATAGACAGTCAAGGAGACGAAGGAGAAATCTGGCGTAACTTGGTATTAAATAAATCCATGACACAAGGGGAATTAAACAGCATCAGAAACGAAAACGATTGGGGTACAATTAGCGTTGGCGGTGAAACCCTGAATGTTGAAAATAGCGTTATTACTTTAACCGTTAATACTTTCTTTGATGAGAATGACGGCACAAGTAGCGGTAGCGGTTTATCTTTAAGGGATGCCATTATTACCGCTAATAACGATACCAATAATGACTATATTATTAATTTATCATCAGGACAAACTTATTTCTTAACCCTCGGTACATCAGTGGTATTTATAACAGTACTATTAATGGTGTTTTATTGATTAATAGCACTATTACCAATAACCTTGCCGATGCTAATAATAATGGAAATGGTGATGGTGGTGGTATTTATAATAGTTCTGGTACTGTAGCTTTACGAAATACCATCATTGCGGGTAATTTTGATACCCCTAATAATGCAGGTAGTGGCACAAAAAACCCTGATATTAGTATCACCGAAGGCAATAGCGGTACGAAAAACGCAGTCTTTACCGTCACTCGTACGGGTACACCCACAGGCACTATTACAGTTAACTATGCCACTGCTAACGGTACGGCAACAGCAGGAAGCGATTATGTTGCCAAAAATGGTAGTTTGAGTTTTGCTACTAATGAAACCAGTAAAACTATTTCTGTAGTGACCAACGGTGATACTACTTTAGAAACTAACGAGACATTCTTTGTCAATATCAGTGGTGTCACTAATGCCACAATTGCAGATAGTCAAGGTTTAGGCACAATTACCAATGATGATACCAATACTAATTTATTATTAGTGGGAAATGCTAACAACAACAATCTTAGTGGAGGTACGGGCAATGATACCTTACAAGGATTAGGTGGTAATGATACTTTACGAGGATTAGCAGGTAATGACATCTTAGGCGGTGGCACTGGTAACGATAGCATGGTAGGAAGTACGGGTAATGATACTTATTATGTTAATAGCACAGGTGATCAAGTTATTGAAAATAGCAATGAGGGTACAGACACTATAAACTCTAGTATTAGCTATGTTTTAGGCAGTAACTTAGAAAATCTCACCTTAACAGGTACAAATAACCTCACTGGTATCGGTAACACTCTCAATAATCGGATTACGGGTAACGGTGGCGCAAATATTATCAACGGTAATAATGGTAATGATACCCTTAACGGTGCTGCTGGTAATGATAACCTTAACGGCGGTAACAATAATGATCGTCTTGACGGTGGCACGGGTAATGATAAGTTAATCGGTGGTTTGGGTAATGATGTATTACTTGGTGGCGATGGTAACGATATTTTAATCGGTGGAAATGGCAATGATACCTTAACAGGTGGTACTGGAGGTGATCGCTTTGTGTTTAAATATGCTGATGAAGGTATCGACAGAATTACTGATTTTAACCTAGCTCAAGGGGATAAAATAGTGATTTCTGCTTCTGGTTTTGATGGTGATTTAACGGCAAATGCTAATCTAACTACTGCTCAATTCCTTATTGGTAGTGGTGCGACTAATGGTAGTCAACGGTTTATTTATAATAGCTCAACGGGAGCTTTCTTCTTTGATCAAGATGGTACTGGTATCATTCCAGAATTACAAATCGCCACTTTCAATACTGGTTTAGCCTTGACAAGTGCGAATATTTTTGTAGAGAGTTAAATATACCCCTAAATCCCGAAGAGTGGAATACGCCCCTAAATCCCCAATGCTGGGGACTTCAATTCATTAACTCATTCTCCCCCAAAGTTGGGGGCTGG
>JAACUG010000136.1 GCA_009993045.1 Cyanobacteria bacterium CG_2015-22_32_23 | reverse complement strand
AAATAGATAATTTACTCATTACTAGAGTATAGCTTAATAAATGAGTAAGTTTAAGAAGATTTAAGTAACTTTTTGTTAACTGTTAAAAGCCCTCACCATAAACTCAAAAAGTGAATCGTTTTGGTGACGGGATGAATGCTGACCAATAAAAAAAATTCGACCAACGGGAGTCCACATAAATCCAAAAGTTTGTGTTAAAATAATTTTATGACAATGAAAGCACCATAAAATAATGTTAGTCATTGAAGCAAAATTATACGGCAATCAACCACAATACCAAAAAATAGATGAGATGATTCGTACAGCTAGTTTTGTGCGTAATTCTTGTGTGCGTTATTGGATGGATAATGAAAAAGTTGGGCAGTATGATTTAAGCCGTCTTTGCAAAAAGTTAGCTAGTGAGTTTGAATGGGCAAAAAAGCTCAATTCTATGGCTCGTCAAGCTAGTGCTGAAAGAGCTTGGGTTTCAATAAAACGCTTTTATGATAACTGTAAAAATCCCTCAATTAAGAAAAAAGGCTTTCCTAAATTTAAAAAAGGTCGTTCTGTAGAGTATAAAACTTCAGGGTGGGAGCTTTCAAAAGATAGAACTGCTATTAATTTTAGAGATGGATTTAAAGCAGGGTGGTTTAAAATGCGGGGTGGTTTTAACCTAAATTTCTACCAAATTAATCAGATTAAACGAGTTAGAGTTATTCGCCGTGCTGATGGTTATTATGTACAATTTTGTATAGACCAAGAAAGGATAGAAGATATTAAACCTTCTGGTAATGCTCTCGGTTTAGATGTTGGTTTATCTCATTTTTATACTGATTCAAACGGTTTAAAGATAGATAATCCTAGACATTTAAGAAAATCAGAAAAGCAATTAAAAAAACTTCAAAGACAAGTTAGCAAAAAGAAAAAAGGTAGTAACTCTCGAAAAAAAGCGATTAATAAATTGGGGAGAAAAAATTTAAAAATCTCAAGGCAACGTAAAGACTGGTTAGTAAAATTAGCACGGTGCGTAGTCCAATCTAACGATTTGGTAGCCTATGAGAAATTAACTGTTAAGAATATGGTCAAAAACCATTGTTTAGCTAAGAGTATTAACGATGCGAGTTGGAGAACTTTTTTTGATTGGTTAGACTACTACGGAAAAGTAATGGGTAAAATTGTTTATCCCGTAAACCCTCAATACACCAGTCAAGAATGTCCTAACTGTAAAGTAATAGTCAAAAAGACCTTATCTCAAAGAACACACATTTGTGAATGTGGTTGTGTAATGGATAGAGATGAGGCAGGTGCAATTAATATCTTAGCTAAAGCATTAAGAGAATTAAGTAGGGGTGGGCAATCCCTAACTTCCAGTCTTGAACTGGTAAACGCTAACGGACACATTAACCTCTGTCAATTGAGTGAAAACTTGATTGATAAGTTAGGTGGTTGAAGTTAGAATCCCTCACCATAATCTTTGATTTGGTGATGGG
>JAACUG010000034.1 GCA_009993045.1 Cyanobacteria bacterium CG_2015-22_32_23 | reverse complement strand
GTCAAGGTCATGTAATTGGAACTTGGGCAGATGTGTTAAACCGTGCAAACATCGGTATCGAAGTAATGCACGAACGTAACGCTCACAACTTCCCCTTAGACTTAGCAAGTGCACAACCAGTTTCTGCACCTGTAATCAACGGTTAGGTTATAGTTTAAAAAACTAAATAATATCAAAAGGCAAGGCACTCTCTATTAATTTAGGGGGTGCTTTTTGCTGTTTGTATTACCATGATATTAGTTGCGATGGGATCAATAAGGGGTGACAACATCTCTAATTATCTTTCTTTTTTCTTATCTTTTGGTAAGTCAATAAAAACTCTATCACCAGGTAATAAACCACTTAAAACTTCGGTTTTATCATCCACAGAAACACCAATTGTAATTGGTTTGAATTTAGGATCATTATTTTCATCGGGAATCATTACCCCTGTTTCGCCTTTTTCCGTGACAATGGCAACGGTAGGTAATACTAAAACGTTATTTCTTCTTTGTCCTAAAAAATTGACTTCCACATTCATTTTAGATAATAACTTGTCTTGTCCTGATAAAATACCAATTTTCACTTCAAAAGAGGTTACGTTTTGTTCGACAATGGCTTCAGGGGCGATACTCTTAACAATACCTTTAAAAACTTGATCAGGATAAGCATCAGCGACAATTTGCACTGGTTGCCCTAATTTTATCTGATTTAAGTCAATTTCTGGGACTTTTGCCACAATTTCTAAACCTCTAGCTAAAGCCACAATAGATGACGAAGTAGCGGAAGCTGTATTAGATGCAGAAGTAGTCGGAGTTACAAATGCTCCTTCTGTAGCAAATCTTTGGGTAATAATTCCATCAAAAGGCGCAGTAATAAAAGTATCTTGAAATTGAATTTTAGCGACTTCTAAATTGGCTTGTAATGCTTTTATATTTGCTTTAAGGCGTTCAATTTCGGCTTTTGAGCTTATTTGTCTTTCTTCTAAGGATATTTTAATTTCCCCTGCGACGGCTTCTAAACGTTTAATTTCGGGATCTTCTGTGGACTGTAACTCTTCTATACGTCTTACGATCTGTTGTACGTTTGCCTGAGAAACAATTACTTCGTTGGCTAATTGATCAAATTGATCTGCTGTAATAGCACCTTCTTTCAATAAGGCTTCATTTCTTTGTAATTGAACTTGGGCTAGTTTTAACCTAGATTCAGCTTCCCTTAGTTGTGCCCTTGCTTGTTCGACTTGGGTGGGAATTCTACGCTTTGATTCTTCTAACCTTGACAATGCTTGGTTTAATTGTGCTGATAATACTTGTATATCACCTTGTCTTTTAATGTCTGCTTCTTGTAGCCCTGCTTGTGCTTCTTGTACTCTAGCTTCTGCTTGAATACCTTGAGCATATAATTGTTGATTTTCCATGACAGCGATGGGTTGTCCTTTCTTGACTATTACTCCTTGATCAACTAATAATCGTTCTAGTTTACCCGGATTTTTAGGACTGATATTAACGCTTTGAATTGGTTCAACCGTTCCACTAGCTTGTATTTCAAGGTTAATGGTTTTTTCCGTTACAGGTACTGTATATTTATCTACATTCGTGGGGGTATTATTACGATTAGTCATGGTATAACTTAATCCTGCCACCAATAGAATCCCGCCAATCATCGTACCAAAAATCCAAGGGAGAGGATTAGTTTGCTTTTCCAAATTACTTGCCGTCATAGATTAAGTTTTTATAATTGCTCATCATCAATATAAGTTAACAAATATTATTAATAATTGGAAATGATCAGTATTCGTTAATTGTTAATTGCTAATTATGGCCATTGATGATTAAAGTTTTTTATCTCGATCTCGACGACGGCGATCGCGCCATTCAAGGGTTGTCAAGTAGAGAATACCGCCGCTAACAAAGATTAATAAGGCGATGGCGGCAATAAAAAGAAGATTGAGTAGGGGTAATGATTCCACAATTTAGAAGCCTTTTCTACCCCATACTACCATTGCGATCGACCATGTAAAAAGGGAAAGTACACCTACCCAACCTAATGTAAGAATATCCATATTAATTAAATTTAAAGCGAAATTTTAACTATATTATCTTATCATTAACGTCTTATTTCCGTCTAAATTTATTGATAATGTCATATTATTTATTTGGGTGAATACCATTTATCCCTACTGTTCCATATTTGGCGATCGCCGATAGGTTATAATCTTCTAACCATGCCCACATTTGATCACCGTAGGAAAAATGCCACCATTCCCCTAAATGACGGCGAAAACCGCTATAAGTCATGATTTCTAAGAGTATTTGTCGATTTTCATGGTATTTTTGCTCTTGTTCATTAGTCGCTTTACTGTAATAGTTAGGATTAGATCTTTCAGAAAGTTCGTCAATTTCCCCTCCCATATTAATTTCAACGCCATTTTCATCTATAAGAGTTAAATCGATGGCAGATCCAGTACTATGGGGAGGAGGAGTTAAAGGATTATCACTCGGAATCGCCCAAATTTGATAAACTTCTTCATAAATAGAGGCTTTTTCCCACGGTGTTAAAAAATTAGTATCAAGTTGGCGATCGCAACAAATAGAATTAAAAGTATAATCAACCATAAATTGTTGTACATTAACAGGGCGATAAGCGTCAAAAATTTTTATCTGCCAATGAGGTTTAATTTGTGCTAATTTTGCCTTAGCTTTCAACAATCTTTTTAATACTTCTTCTCGCAAAAAATAGGGGGATTTACCTTGATAATCTGCACCAAGTTTCACATAAGCCGAGGGATTTTCTAAGATAAATTCATTGTCTGGAATAGGCACTAAAGGTTGATGACATTCGATAATTTTGATATGTTGATAAGGCTTCATAGAACAATTAATCGTGAACAATGAACAATGAACAATTAATAATGTATAAAATAGTGTAAACCATTGGTAAATTTTATTTAAAAGCCAAAAATTAATGATGCCAGATAAAGATAATCTCAATAATCCCGAAAATAACACAGAATTAGATCCCATTACCTCATTAATAGCAGAATTTTCCGATCCTGACATAGAAGAAGAAGAATTTAGAAATGATTTTTTTCAGGGTTTATCAGGGAGAAGGAAAAAAGCAGCTTTTGCTTTAAGCGTCATTTGGTTAGTAACTATCACTCTGCATTTAGTTTCTTGGAGTATTTGGATTGTCTTAATCTTAGGCATTTTCGTTACTATACAGGCTTTACGATTAATGTTTGCTTCACCATGGCAAAATCCCATTTCATCCCCTCAACCTACGGATAATTTGCCAAAAATTTCTGTCATGGTATCAGCTAAAAATGAAGAGGCAGTGGTAGAAAAATTGGTCAATATGTTATTAACTTTAGATTATCCTCAAGATTTATATGAATTTTGGGTGATAAATGATAATAGTAGCGATGGCACGGGTATGATTTTAGATGGATTAGCTCAAAAATACCCTCAATTAAAAGTTTTACACCGAGATAACACAGCAAAAGGTGGTAAATCTGGAGCATTAAATCAAGCCTTTGCCTTGACTACTGGAGATATTGTCGGAGTCTTTGATGCTGATGCGGTTGCCTCTCCTGATTTATTACGAAAAATAGTGCCTTTATTCGCCAAAGAAAATATAGGCGCAATTCAAGTCAGAAAAACAATTTCTAACGCTGATGATAATTTTTGGACTCAAGGGCAATTTACGGAAATGGCGTTAGATAGCTATTTTCAGCAACAGAGAATCGCTTGTGGAGGTATGGGAGAATTGAGAGGTAACGGGCAGTTTGTCCGTCGTCAAGCCTTAAATAGCTGTGGTGGGTGGAATGAAGAAACCATCACTGATGATCTTGATCTAACTATTCGCTTACATTTAGACCACTGGGATATTGAGATATTACCCCATCCTGCGGTAGAAGAAGAAGGAGTTAAAAAAGCGATCGCTTTGTGGCATCAAAGAAGTCGATGGGCAGAAGGTGGTTATCAACGTTATTTTGATTATTGGCGTTTAATTTTAAGTAATCGCTTAAATTGGCACAAAAAATTCGATTTACTTTACTTCTTTTTAGTACAATATATTTTCCCCACAGCAGCAATACCAGACTTAGTAATGGTAATCACCCGTCATGATATACCTTTAATTGCACCCTTAACCAGTCTTACTTTAGTATTGGCATTTTGGGGAATGTTTACGGGGTTAAAAAGAGCAAAATTAGAGCCTAAAACCACCATAACGGAAACCTTAAATATGATGATAAAAAGCATTTTAGGGATGATTTATATGACACACTGGTTTATTGTAATGCCCGTCACCACTGCAAGAATGTCTATTCGTCAAAAACAATTGAAATGGGTTAAAACTGTTCATGAAGGGGTAGAATTTGTCAATGAGATGTAACTTTGCAAGGTGTTAGGTCACTTTTAAGTTGTAAAATCAAAACATAAAATAGGAAAAAGCAATATTGCCTACAGTTAATCAAATGCGACAAGCGGTGATTATATGTCAACATTTATCTAATTTTTATCAACCAATTTATCTATTCAGATATGATGTAGATAGAGAAGAAATATTTATCATTGCTGGTGAACTCGAAAGTATTGAAATAACAATTTTTAATGATGGTACATGGAGGTACGAAATTGTTGAACTTTAAAGAAATGCCCTTAAATGAACTAAGAAAATATGTTTTAAAAAATAGAAAAGATGAAACTGCTTGGAAAGAGTTTGTTAGTCGTCCTCGCCCCCATGCTACGATAGTAACAACTGAAATTTCATTAGAAGAACAAGAACTTATTTTACAACAGGCTAGTAGTAAAATGCAGAATTAAGAACAATAGATCGCCCTTGATTCATCATTATTCAACATTTTTTTATCCTAGACTTGATCAGGAAGTTTTCCTGTGCAATCAAATCGTGCTACTTTTAAATTTATTGAAAAAATTTGCATAAATTCAGAAAATAGTACTGATAATTATATGGATGCCAAAAAAACATCGATCACGAGGTGGTATTGCACGATTAACACATAGTACTTTTATATTAGGAAAAATTTATGTCGAGAAGTGAAAGAATTGAAAAAATCATCCAACAAAGAAAACCCCTTGTCGAAAAAATCACCAGTGTAACAAGTAATTTATACACTATAACCAGTCGCATTAAAGCTGTAGAAGCCTTCAAAAATAAACTAATCAACGACATCGAAGATTCCTCAATTCAAAGAAATCTCCATCAGATTAATTTTGACGAAGCACAACAAAAAATCAACGCTATTTTACCCAACTTAGGTAAACTTAAACGCCGTTTTGAACGCCAAACCCTTAATATTGGTATAGTGGGCATGGCAAAACAAGGAAAAAGTAGTTTCCTCCAAAGTTTAACAGGATTGAGTGACGAAGAAATCCCCTCTAGTAACATGGGTTTTTGTACCGCAGTACAAAGTGCTATTTGTCATCAAGAAAATATTAAAACCTCTGGTTTAGTGTGGTTTTACTCTCCAGAAGATTTATTTAACCAAGTAATTTTACTCTATTATGACAATCTGAAATTAGAACCTAAACCAGAAAATATGGATGAATTTGCTAATAGTATTTTACCATTGTTACAGAATGAATTAAAAATTAATCAAGAAACTTATGATAAATATCTGAAAAAATATCATGATAACTATAGAAATTACAAAAAATGGTTTGACATAACACCGAATCCTTATTTCATAGAAAAAGAAGATATTAGGAAATTTGTTTCCCATAAAAGTAGTGATGGAAAAACAGAATATTATAATTATTTACCCGTCAAAAAAGTTCAAATAAATTGTTCATTTCCTCAAAGTGATTTAGGCAAGATAGTTTTAATCGATACTCCGGGCATCGGAGATATAAAACTAGATGATCAAGATATTATGATCAAAACTTTAGGGGAAGATGTTGACGCAGTTATTTTCATTAAAAAACCAGAAGACACCTCTGCTGAATTAGACAAAGATGATCTCTTACTTCACGATACTGCCGAATCAGCTTTAAAGGAATTACCTCTAAATTTATGGTCATTTATGGTTCTAAATAAAAAAGAGAATGGAGGAAGTAATATCAAACAATGTGAGGCATTAAAAACAACTATTGATGATAAAAAAATGTTTCAAAAATGTCTAGTTATTAACTGTACTAAAACCGAAGAAACTAATCTAGTTTTAGAAGAAGTTTTAAACTATCTTGACAGTAATATTATTAAATTAGATCAAATGTATGCTCAATCTTGTCAAGATAAAATTAACGAACTTTATCAATGTGTAAATAGGCAATTAGAAAATGCTCGTAATATCTTAGACAAAGTCACCCATGATTCCGCCGATATTGGTAGATTTAATCAAAAATTTAGTTCATTATGGACAGATTTTAATAACGGTTTAGAAAAACTTTTGAAAGAATTAAGCCAAAATCGTACCGAAAAAGCAGTAGAATTTGACCAAGAAGTAAAAAGCACGATCGATCGTGCCAGAAATGATAAAGGATTGCCAACTCTCGAAGATATAGAAAAAAAAGCCAATGAATTTAAGTCTTATAACAGTGCTTATGATTTATACTTAAATCAAACAAGAGCTTATTTATCTCGCCATTTCCTCTCATTAGACAAAGGCTTAAAACGCTATTTAGATGAAGTAAAAAATCAAGTAGCAGAAGTATTAATCAATGAAGGGCGCTTAAAAGGTTTAAGCGATAAAAAAGGCATCGAATTTATCCAAGAAATCACAGAAAAAATCCCCGATGAATTATTACCCGATGAAGAAAATCAAATCAAATTCGGATTTCAAATGTTACGAGATTTTGAATTGTCCTATCGAGGTTTTGTACAACATCGTATCAGAGAAAATCTGGACATCTTAACTCCCGAACAACCTAAAACCTTAAAATTATCGGCTACATCTAACCCTGAACAAGTCTTAGAACGTCTGACAAAAGCCCATGCTGAAGCAGTTTATAAATGTGAAGAAGCATTAGAGTCTTTACTTTGTGATCCTTCTCAAGCGGCCTTTGCCATTGTCGAAGAATTTTTAGATAGAATCCTTCGGGTTGAAAATGCGAGGGATGAATGGAGTACTTTTTTCAATATCTATCGAGGGGATATTTGGGAGGATTTTAAGAAAACCAAACACTATTCTCAATTACACAAAGAATGGCTTAAGATTATTGAGGAATTAACCAACGTCAATCAATTAGATAATCTTAAATTTATCGAGTAATATCAAGTTTCGATAATTAGTACGGGCAAGATGCCTGTCCTACTTATGTTTCCTACTGTTTCACCGAACTATATATAATTTAGCAAATCACAGAAAATAATTATGCGTGAATTTAATATCACCATGTTAGGAGCAAGATATGTAGGTAAAACAAGCCTACTAACTTCTATGTGTTATGAATATGAAGAAGAAATTGCCAAAACTAATATTCAACTCGTACCCGAGACAAGAACAGCGTCTATTTTAGAAAAAAGTCTTATAGAATTAAAAAGTTTAAATGATGATCCTGACAACGAAGGGGTAAGCCCCTCCGAACGAGTTATATCTGAATCTCAAGATGTGGAATCATTTACTTTTCAAGTTGGTCAAAAAGGTAAAAAACCGGAAATTAAATTAAATTTTTGGGATTACCCGGGTTCATGGAATACTGATTTTAAGGGAGAGGCAATTGATCGATATGTAAAAGAAAAAATCACAGAATCTGTTGCGATTGTTGTGGCTATTGACACTCCAGCTTTAATGGAAGCAAATGGAAAATGGCATCAATCCCAAAATCGTCCGTCAGGGATAATTAATCGTTTTAAAGCGTGTTATGTCGATTTAAAATCTCCTCGATTAGTTATTCTCGCACCGATCAAATGTGAAAGCTATATGCAGGATGAGAAATCACGACAAGAATTAATAAATAAAATAAAACAACAATATAAAGGTTTATTCGATTTATTTCAATCACAGCAATTGGTTGATAAAGTAGCAGTGGTAATTACCCCTGTTCAAACTGTGGGTAATATTTTCTTCTCTTATATTCATATAATTAACGACATAGAGAAAGTTGATAAAATCACCCCCATTTTCAAATTTAAAAAACAAAATCCAGATGCACAATATAGTCCAAAAGATAACGAACAACCGTTAAAATATTTACTAAGATTCTTGTTAACATTACATCTTAAGAATCGATTGTGGGGTTGGGGATATGTTCGAGACTGGTTTAAATGGGATGAACACCTGAAACAAGCCATCAGAGATTTTGCTAAGGATTGTAAAAATAGTGATGGTTTTGAAGTTATACAAGGAAAAAATTTACTGGATATTAATTAGGAGAAAATCATGGAAATTTACATCCAAAGTTGTGGTATTGCATCGGATCAAGATTTTCATTGGCGTCAAATAATAGGAGATGGATGGGAAAAGCAAGAGGAAAAAGTTCCTCCCAATTTTTTTAGTCAAAAAGCTAAGAATACTAAAGGGGAAGTCAAGGAAGTAAAATTTTTTTTTAAGCCAAGAGAAACTTCTTTATTGTTTTTAGAAGATGAAGATAAATTTATATTATTAATTACTGAATTAAAAGCTGATGACAGAACTAAAATTTATGGTAGAAAAGTTAGAAATTTTATAGTAATTATTTCTGAAAATGAAAAATTATTAAAAGGAATTTTTAACTATGTAAAATATAATTGGAAAGAGTTTGAGAAAGAAATTGACACACATATTGATTTTGACGCAAAAAATGGTTTCATTGTTAAAAAATTTGGTGAGTTAATAAAATATTTAGAAGGATTAGAGAATGAGAATAAAGGTAGTCAATCAGAAATATCTAAAGAAATTGAAAATGTTGAAGAATTATATATTATACCGAGTGAAGAGGAAAAAACAAGAAAAAAGTCCAGCAATTTCTTGATTCTTGTGGGGATATTATCAGTAGTCTTATTTCTTATTATCACAATCCTAATAGTGACCAACAACCAAAAGAAACAAGAATCCTCCTCAACTCAACTAATTCAAGAGGAGACTTGTCAGACCATGATAAATTGGCATTCCCCATGTCTTTATTTGACGAATTAACTAACTATAAAATAAATAAAAAAACAAGCAATGAGGAAATAAATATATTCTCAGATTCTTCTATAAGAAACTTAACTTGGATACAAATACAATTAAAGAGAAAAGATATTGAGAATTATCATTTATTTTTTCTAGTAGAGTTTATTTTATTTATTACTTTTATTATTAAATTAGGCATAATTAAAGAAATGAATCGAAAGAATAAATTATTATTTTTATCAAACTCTTTTTCGATTAATGAGAATAAAAAAATTATTCTAAAACTTATTAATTTAATACCACACTTCAAAGTACTTAATATAAATGAATATGAACAAATGATTAACAGTTTTATTAAACTAAATAAAGATCAACAAAAAGCAATTATATTAATTGGTGAATTTATTTTAAATCACGAAGAAAATGATAAATTATGGAATAAATATCAAGAATTAATGGAAGAAATAAAATCTTTTTTAAATAAGATGTTTCAATAACAAAATAGCCTCTAATTTACGGTTAATTAAAATTATGAAAAGTTTTTATAAACTATGAATTTTTACAAAGCGATCGCCCTTACAGTAGTGTGTTAAGCGAGCTCCTATAACGCACTCAATTAATAATAAAAGTGCTGTATAACGGCGAACTGTTAATTTTACTTCTTTATCAAAAATTATTTGCGCAAATCCGCACCTGACAAGATGGGCGATCGCTCTTTTATTTATGATAATGAAACTTACAGGAAATAATAGTTAATTCTTCTTCTGAAATTTCATATACTAAACGATGTTCAGAATTAATCCGTCTTGACCAATAACCTGATAAATTAGCTTTGAGAGGTTCTGGTTTGCCAATGCCATCAAAAGGACTTCTGACAATTTCTTTAATTAATAAGTTGACTCTTTTTAATAGTTTTTTATCATTATCTTGTAGCCAAATATAATCTAACCAAGATGCTTCGGTAAAAGTAATTTTCATGGTTCGATTAATTCTCTTACTGATTTATTACCCGACTTGGCTTCTTTGATGGATTTCATCAGATGTTCAGCATTAGCAGGATTGGATAATAAATATAAGGTTTCTTGCCAAGAGTTAAATTCATCTAAGGACATTAAAACAGCCTGTTTTCCTTGATCATTGCAAAGGATAGTCGGTTCTACATCAAGGATAACTGTATCAATGAGTTCATCTAATTGTTCTTTTGCTTGGTTACTGGTGATGGCTTTCATTTTTTCCTGTTTAAATTACTATAGATTAAATGTAACAGAGATTACCTAAAAACAATTAGCTATGATTTTAGCAAAAAAATTGTTGTAATTAAGCAACATCAATCGCTCCTCCATCTCAAAAATGATCGTCTTGAGAATCATCATAACTGATAGGTTAAGTTAAACTAAGTGCAACCTAACACAGGAGAAAAAAATGAGAGAAATTGTTGGGTTTGATCCCACTACGAAATATACACCTCCACTACTACTTAAAAATGGTTTAATTCAGACTGTTTATATTGCATTATGGATGGATAAACAGTGGGAAAAAACCACTAAATTAGTTGAGCCTGAATATAAAGAGCATATTTTTATCGGTGCAAATGATGTACCTATTTTCGGTATAGTTGCAATTCCCCATCAAAGCTACTGTCGAGGTACGATAATTGGAACTTATGGTATAACAGGAGATTTAGAAAATCAATGGTTTTTGCGTTTATTAGGGCGTAAAGCCTATGCTCAAGGTTACGCTGTGGTATTATTTGATTGGAGAGCCCATGGTAAAACGGCTCAATTATCCCCGACATTAACCTCCGATGGTTTATATGAAGGAGAAGACTTTGTGAGAATTGCAGCCCAAGCAAAAAAAATCGGTTGCCCTAGTAAATTTTGGTTTACAGGTTATTCTTTAGGAGGAAAATTAGCCTTATGGGGTATAGCGGCGGCTTCTAATTTAAGTGAAACAGCTCTAGGTTTAGGATTAGAAGACAAGGATATAGGTGGATGTGGTGTAATTTGTCCTAGTTTAGATGCGTGGCGCTCTTTACTTTACTTAGAAAAAAATCCTTTAGGGCGATATTTAGAAAAAAAAATTACTCAGAGTTTAAAAGATTTAGCCTATCGTCTTTATGAATATCATCCTAAGGACATAGATCCCAAAGTGCTACAGTTGACGAATAGTATCAGAGAATTTGACCAATATTTAGTTATTCCTTCTTTAGGTTTTGAAACCGTAGCGGATTATTATTATGCAAGTAGTCCTTTTCGCATTCTGTCAAAGATTAATAAACCAACTTTAATTATTTATGCCCAAGATGATCCTATGTTTGATCCTACTATAATTCAGGATTTACAACTAACAGTTAAGAACAATCAAATGTTAGATTTAATTTTAACTAAAAACGGTGGTCATGTAGGTTATATCAGTAGTTATTTTAGTCAAAATCAAAGCAAAGATCCAGATAGATGGTGGGCATGGAATCGTTTTTTAAAGTGGCTTTCGGATAAATATTGAGGGAGGGATTTTGCCCCCCTGCCCCCAATTCTGGGGGAGTAAAGATACAAAAATAGTCCCCACACTTGGGGATTTAGGGGCGATTCCGACTTTAGGAAAGAAAGACATAAAAAAAGTCCTCATACTTGGGGATTTAAGAGCGATTCCGACTTTAGAAAAGAAAGATATAAAAAAAAGTCCCCATACTTGGGGATTTAAGAGCGATTCCGACTTTAGAAAAGAAAGATATAAAAAAAAGTCCCCACACTTAGGGATTTAGGGGCGATTCTATATTTAATTTCTAGCTAACCATTTTTGACCATTTAAGCGCTTCAGAGCGAATAACACCATTAAATCAAGACTAGCTTTGCGCTCATCAATCATAAAAGATTCTAGGGTACTAGGTTTTTCCCCATCGATAGTACAAGAAAATGCTTTTTGTCCGTTAATATTTTCATCTAAAAAATAAAGAGCAAATTGACGATTTTCGAGATTACCTAATACTTGCCAACATTCAGGATTTGATTCAAAACCCGTAATAGGAATTTTAGCTTTTTTAAAATCTAACTCAACATTTTTTAAACCTTGTTTTTCTAGGGCAGTTTTTAGAGTTGGGTTAAAATGTAGCTCCATAAACTCAGTAAAGGGTTTATCTTCTAAAGCTGGAGGTTTCTCTTTTTTAGGTGGTTTCGCCTTAACTTCTTCAGTTTTATTAGTAGTTTCTGGTGTTTTTATTTGTTCAGTCATAAACTTATTTATAAATATACTGTTTACTCATTACTCATTACTTACCTA
Organism: Cyanobacteria bacterium CG_2015-22_32_23; assembly: GCA_009993045.1. Classification (GTDB taxonomy): domain Bacteria; phylum Cyanobacteriota; class Cyanobacteriia; order Cyanobacteriales; family Cyanobacteriaceae; genus Geminocystis. Next base: position 11,969 of record JAACUG010000034.1, on the reverse strand, counting down.
AAGTGGGCGATAGACTCGGTAATCAATTTCAGGGAAAATATTATCAATTTCCTCTACTTTACTTAACCAACCAGAATCAACTTTTTCCGCCCAAATATCATCATAGAGTTTGTTTAATCTTAGCAAATGACTCTTAGTTCGTCTTACCGCATAAGGCACCATTGTACCAGTGCGCATAATAAAAGCCCAATCGGAAGACTGCGCTAATAATAATTCTCTGGCGGCTTGGTTTAATGCCCGTAATTGTAACTCATCGGCTGGTTCTTTAGTAGCTAAATGAATCATTTTTTCTGTGCCTTGATGTAGATGAGGATAAATCCAAGCATTAGTATGATTTAACCAATATTCATGGAAACCTTTATAACCCCAACTTGACTGAGAAGGTATGGCTACTTGTTGGGTAGGATGCCCTTTTAAGTAGTCTGCCAGATGAATCATGTATAATGAATCTTGATCAAACCACGCTTTACGGAAAAGAAAATCAATAAATTGTGGGCCTTCATACCACCAATGACCGTATAATTCAGCGTCATAGGGTGATACTACTAATGGTTCACGTTGCATCATTCCTGCTAAATGTTGAACTTGTTGCACACGGTTATATAAAAAATTTCCTGCGTGTTCTGCAGCTTTTTCCCTTGCCCAATAAGGATCATAAAGGGCTTTATCTGATAAACCTGCTTGACGACTGGTGATTTTATGATATTTTACGCCGACATTTTTCCGTTGACCGTTAGGCATGATATAGGGTTTAATATAGTCGTAGTCAGCTTCCCAGCCTAAATCTTTATAAAATTCCCGATATACAGGATCACCCGGATAACCTACTTCTGAAGACCAAACCTGCTGAGAAGACTCATGATCCCTTCCAAAAACCGCTACTCCTGTTTCAGTAAAAATTGGTGCATAAGTGCCAAAACGAGGACGTGGACGGGCATAGAGTAAACCATGACCATCCGTTAGGAAGTATCTTAAACCAGCGTCGGCTAACATTCTTTCTAAGCCTTCGTAATATGCACATTCAGGCAACCAAATTCCCCGAGGGCGAATACCGAAATTTTCTTCATAACTTTGACAGGCAACTTCAATTTGCGCCCATACTGCTTGGGGATACATTTTCATCAAGGGTAAATAGCCATGAGTTGCACCACAGGTTATGATTTCAAGGTTATTACTATCTTGAAACTTTTTAAATGCGCTAACTAAATCACCTTTATATCTTTCCCAAGTTTTACGAGTTTCGCTAAATTCTTGAGCGTAATATTCGGCTAAGTATTTTATATGGCCATTATGCTCGTTATGGTCAATTTCTTTTTCAATTAATTCTTGTAAACTTGCTAAATGTTCGCTATATCTTTCTTGTAATAATTTATCTTTGAGCATAGCCACTAAAGGAGGTGTCATACTCATGGTTATTTTAAAATCCACTCCATCTCGTTTTAAACCTTCAAAAACGTGGAGTAAAGGTATATAAGTTTCGGTGATGGCTTCATACAACCATTCTTCTTCTAAGACATAATCACTTTCAGGATGGCGAACAAAAGGTAAATGTGCGTGTAGCACGAGGGCGAGATAGCCAAGAGCCATAATATGTCAATAACTATTTGCTAGTTTTTACAGGTTAACAGTTTTAATATTATTATTATCTGTCATTAGAATTTTAGGATAAAACGAGCGTGACTCACATTAAAATAAAGAGTTAATTCTTAATTAAATTTAAAATTTCTATTTTGAGATGATTTTTCACCATTGACGGAAACTGAAAATAATTTAATTTATTATAGTACAGTCAACTATAATCTCTATTTAAAAAGTAATTTTTATCTTATACAAATGTCTTATCAAAAAAATTTTTCTTTCTTATTCACTTCTCTTTATTTAAGTTTTAGTTCTTTTAATGGGGTTTTTGCCCAAGAATTAAAGAATCCTCCCGAAAAAAATGCGCTCACTACGGAAAATTCAACAACTCAATTTAATTCTAGTCCTAATCCTTTACTTTTCCCGACTAAACCTTCGGAGGTAAAAATTGAAAAACAAAAATCCGTGACTTTAGAGGAAGCCATTGAAATCGCCCTCAAAAATAATAAAGAGTTACAAACAGTTCGTATTGAGCTACAAAGAGCTGAAGATGGTTTAAACGCTTCTTTAGCCAGTCAATTACCAACGGTAGAAGGGCAATTAGAATTGAATCAAAGGGGAGATGATACTCCTACAGGACAAGCACAAGGGGAAACTTTTCTTAGAGATAGAACTTTGTTATTAGGACAATTAGAGGTAGGCTATGATGTATATAATGGTGGCCGTAGAAATGCTGAGATTACTCGTTCACGTCAACAAGTATATTTAAGCAAATTAGAAATTGAGCGTATTTCTGAAGAAACTCGTTTAAATACCACTAATAGTTATTATGAGCTACAAAACAATGATGCTCAAGTGGCGATCGCCCAAGCGGCCATTGAAGATTTTTCTCAAACCTTGAGAGATGCACAATTACTCGAACAAGCGGGGTTAGGCACTAAATTTGACGTTTTACAAGCGGAAGTTGATTTAGCCAACGCCAATCAAGCCTTAACCAGAGCAATTTCCGAACAACGTAACGCCAGAAGAAGACTAGCAGAGGTGTTAAGTGTAGGACAAAATGTAGAGCTAACTGCTGCTGATGAAATTAAAGAAAATGGTGTTTGGCAATATTCTTTAGATGAAAGTATTGTTATGGCTTATAAAAATAGGGTTGAGTTACAACAACTCTTGGTTAGAGCTGATATTAGTGCCCAAGATAGAGAAATCGCTTTATCACAAACTCGCCCTCAAGTAAGTTTATTTGCAAACTATAACTTTACTAACACTTTTTCTGATAGTTTAAATAATACGGGCTATGCTAACGGTTATAACTTAGGTGCGAGAATGCGTTGGCAGTTTTTTGATGGCGGTGTGGCTAAAGCTAGAAGTGATCAAGAAACCCGTAATATTGAAATTGAAGAAACTAAATTTGCCACTCAAAGAAATCAAATTCGTTTAGAAATAGAAACTGCTTATAACAACCTTGTTGCCAATCAGGAAAATATTAACACTACGGAAAAAGCTGTGGTAACTGCTACTGAAAGTCTCCGTTTAGCACGATTACGCTTTCAAGCTGGAGTCGGCACTCAAACTGATGTTATTAATGCTCAAAGGAGTTTGACTGAAGCTAGGGGAAATTTCTTACAAGCTATTATTGGCTATAATCAATCTTTAAATCAGTTACAACGGGCTGTTAGTAATTTACCTGATGGTAAACTTTTTCAAATTCGCTAACACTTTTTTCTTGTTAAATATTAGAAATAATAAATTAAGTTTTTCAGTATTCTTACTCTTTTTGAATCTGATAATTTTTTTTAGAATAAGACTTGACAAAATTACTTTTTTTTGTTATTATATAATTATAATAAAGCCACTTTCTTTTAACCCGTTGCGGTTAGGGGAGGGTGGCTTTTGTCTATTTTTTTTGAAAAACTAAACATTTTTTGCTTCATCTATCGAATAGGTATCAGGTAATTCTATTTTTGCCTAACATCAGTTAAATCAATAGATAAGCTAAGACTGTTACTGGTTTACTTCCCCCTGACAAAGCAGGGTTTTTTCAAAGTCGGGACAAAATTTTAAAAAAATATGATAAATTAACCCCTAAGTAATTTGTTGAAAAAAGTTATTCCAATCGTAAGTAATTAAGGTGTTATTTTCAGATTCGGGTTTAGAAATTAAATCAAATACTTTGTTTTTAGCGAAAGGATTATCTAAGGCTTCTATAACAACATTCGCAACATCACCCCTAGGAATAGAAGTGGGAATATTATTAGGAGGATTCGTTAAAAATTCGTCGTTTTTGCCTACTAATAATTCTCTTTTTCCGTCGGGTTTATCTAATAATCCTCCAGCATGAATAATGGTATAATCAATACCTGAATTGATGAGATATTCTTCTGCTTTTCGTTTCCAAATCAAGATATTACCGTTACCAAGACGATTGAGAGGGTGATTATCATTTGTACCCCCCATAGAACCTACTAAGATTATATGTTTAATTCCTGCTTGTTTAGCAGCATCTATTTGGTTTTTTTGCCCTATCCAATCCACTTCTTCAGGTTTTCCTCTGTCTTCAAAGTCAAATTCAGGAGGTTTTCCTTCAAAGGGAGGTGAAATCATTTTAGGCACGGCACTTGTTAGTATTATTAGAGTATCGCATCCTTGAGTGGCTATAGTTAAATCTTCAAAAGATAAAATATTGCCGAAAATAAAGTTTTCTGTAGATGTAAAAATTTCTTCTGCTTTTGTTGGTGATTTTGCAAAAGGTATTACTTGCCAATCATTATTTTCTATTTGTAACTTTTTGACTACTAATAATCCTGTTCTACCAGTTGCACCGGTTATTAAAACTTTTTTTTTCATAATTTATTTGATAAATATAAGTATAGCAAAACATCCTGAAAAAATATAAATTTATATCATAATAGTGATTATATTTTTCTTAATGTCTATTATACATTTTTATCGTAAATTTTGGACATATATTAATCTTATAGGAGTCATGAAAAATAACTAGGTTTAATTAAGACTAATCTATTTAAAATTATCAGTAATAGTTAAAAAATATTATGCCTATTATATAGCAATAATTAAACTCTAATTATTATTAATTTATTTAAAACTCCAATTTTTGTGCATAAAATAGTTATAAACGTAGAAAATTATCGCTATCATTAAACTAGCATAAACTATCCAAATATTTAAAAGTTTGACAAGAATAAACATTGCTATTAAATTAGCGATAAAACTAGAAGTCATTACTGCATAATATTTATAAATTTCTTTCCATATATTAGTATTTCTTACTTTAAATGTAAAATATTTATTTAGGAAAAAACCAAGTAAATTAGAGAGGAAAAAACCGATAATAGTTGCTAACATTTCTTCTAGGAAAAATTTATCTGTTAAAATCCATAAAATCCCTAAATTGAAGGTTAGACATAATCCACCAACTAAAGTAAATTTAATTATTTCTTTTTTCTGCTCAATTGTTTCTTTTAATGTTTGAAAATAAGGGTTAATTTTCATTTCATAAATTCTATTATTCCTCAAGATAATTAAAGCAGATTTTTTCTAATTTATCCGTTATTTCTTGCCAATCAAAAGATTTTGCTCTAATTTTACCGTTATTACTTAATTTTTGGTACTCTAACTCATTATATAGTAACTGGGCGATCGCTTGACTCAGATCATTTTCATCAGGATTAACAGCAATACCTTCGATACCATCTCTAACAATTTCTTTTACTGCACTTTCTTGACTATGACAGTAAATAACTGGTATTCCTAAAGCTATGGCTTCTAAGGGGAAAATACCAAAACCTTCCCGCAAAGATGGTTGAATAGCTATTTTTGCTTGACTTATTTCTTGCCAAACTTCTTCAATGGTTTCTAATTTTCCTTTAAATATAACTTGATCTAAAATATCTAATTTTTGAGCTAAATTTTCTAATTCCTCTCTTTGATTACCTTCTCCAATAATTTGTAAAATAACTCCTTGATAATTATTTTTTTTTGCGAAAATAGCAACGGCTTTTAATAATAAATCAACTCGTTTTTCTTTAATTAATCTTCCTGCATAAATTAACGGTGGTTTATCATTAATATTTTGAGAATTTAAAGAGGATGTAAAATCAAGATTAATACCGTTACTAACTATTTCTATTTCATCGGATTTTATTCTTGCTTTGCGTAACTTTTCGGCGGTAAATTCACTAACACAAATAACTTTATCTCCTAATTGTGCTGCTAAAATTTCAATATTATAATAAATCATCCATGTCCAATTTTTAATATAAGTTTGCCAGTATTTTCCCCAATATTCATGCCAAGTAATAATGACTTTTTTATTAAGTATTTTTGTCCATAATGTCAGTAAGAATAAATGAATATAAGGAATATTATCAACGAAAATAAGATCAAATTTTTGCAAAGGTAAGGTTAAGATAGCAAAGGCATATTTTAAAGAAATTAAAGCGGTTCTTTGACCTAAACTATTATATAATTTTTTAGAAAATGGTAAAGAAATTATCGTTACATTTAAAGGATGTTTATTTTCTTTTACCCAACCAGCTAAAGTAATATTATGTCCTTTTTCAAGCAAAAATTTTGCTAATTGATAATTACGAAATTCAACGCCTCCTAAAGAATCAGGATAAATGCAATCATAAATAAAAATTATTTTCAGCTTTTTGTCTTTTTCTCTCATCAGTAAATAAAAATTATTAAATTAGATAAAAATTAAGGTTTGAAACAATAAAATGTTAATTAACTACTTAAACCATAGGATAAAAAAATCAAATTTAAGAGGTTGTTGATCTTAGTTATTTATTTTTGTTAAAATCTGTTAATTGTAAAAAATTATTGATACTTTTAATCATCATTTCTTGCTCAGATATATTTCCAGTAATATCAAGATAAATTTCTAAGCCTTTATGTAAAATAATTTTAGGTTTTAATACTTTATCCCCGTCACTATCTTTTTCTTCTACCATGGCAATGGTTTTTATTTCTCCTAAATTATACTCTTTAATTTTTGATTGAAATACATTATCTTCTCTAATCAAAAACTTTTTTTTACTCTTATCAAATATACAATAAATTTGTCTAAAAAATGTTAATGAAGCTACCATTAATCCCCCACCTATAAACACAAAAATTGCCCCAAAAGGATAGGCAAAAAGTCGATCATCATGCGTAATTTGTAGAGAAGTTTGATTTTTATCAGTAATAAAATTATCAATTTGTCTTATTTTTTTTCGTTTATTTTTACTACCTGAACTATATACTTCTGTTAAAGGAATTATTCCTTCAGATGTATTCAATTCAATCCCATAAGTTTCTCCATCATCGCTATCACTAACTCCTAATTCTGTACTATATAATTTACTAATATTAATGATTTCTTTTCCCTTTAAACCTTGTCTAGTTAATTGACAAGATATTTGTTGCGTTTCTACTCGATCACATTTTAAAGTATTTAATTTTCCTATGAATAAAATAACAGCGATTCCTCCACACAAAAAAGGGGTTGCAAAAAGAAATGATGATAGTCTTCCTAAATAAATTTTATTATTCTTTAACTCTAATATTTGAGAGGTTTGTTTTTTAATTTTCATAGTTTTACTGAATAAAAATATCTTAAAATTTGATGCTAATAATTAACTATATAACAAATATTTTAAATTATTTATAAATAGTCCTTAAGTATAATAATTTTGAAATCTATTTATTTTTGATCAATAAAAATTAACAATAAAAATTCAACAAATAGGTTAATCTTTTATCCTAGTAGAATTTCTATTTATATATTTGATGATGACACAACCAACAATTGAATCAATTTTACAAGAAAAACGTACTTTTGCCCCTTCTTCGGATTTTTCACAACAGGCACAAATCAAGAGTTGGGAAGATTATCAAGCATTATATCAACAATCCATTGCTAATCCGACTCAATTTTGGGAGGAATTAGCAGAGAAAGAATTACATTGGTTTCAAAAATGGGATCAAGTTTTAAATTGGAGTAATCCTCCTTTTGCTAAGTGGTTTGTCAATGGTAAAATTAACCTATCCTATAACTGTTTAGATAGACACCTAACGACTTGGAGACGCAACAAAGCCGCTATCATCTGGGAAGGAGAACCGGGTGACAGTCGTACTTTAACCTATGCTCAACTCCATCGAGAAGTGTGTCAATTTGCTAACGTCATGAAGCAATTAGGAGTAAAAAAAGGGGATGTTGTGGCAATTTATATGCCTATGATTCCCGAAAGTGCCATCGCCATGTTAGCCTGTGCCAGAATTGGAGCTGTGCATAGTGTCGTATTCGGTGGATTTAGTGCCGAAGCCTTGAGAGATAGAATTAACGCCGCCGAAGCCAAATTAGTTGTCACTGCTGATGGTGGTTTTCGTAAAGATAAGGTAGTCGCCCTCAAAACTCAAGTGGATAGTGCGATCGCCGATAATCAAGCTCCTAGTGTCGAAAACGTGTTAGTAGTACAACGCACCAAAGAAAAAACTTATATGGAAGCAGGAAGGGATCATTGGTGGCACGACTTACAAGCAGGAGTATCCGCCCATTGTGAAGCGGAAGTAATGGATAGTGAAGATATGTTATTTATCCTCTATACCAGTGGTAGTACAGGTAAACCGAAAGGAGTTGTTCACACTACGGGGGGCTATAACCTTTACTCTCACATGACGACAAAATGGATTTTTGATCTCCGTGACGATGATGTTTATTGGTGTACCGCCGATGTAGGTTGGATTACTGGTCATAGTTACATCGTTTATGGACCTCTTTCCAACGGTGCGACAACAGTTATGTATGAAGGAGTACCTCGCCCTTCTAACTTAGGTTGCTTTTGGGATGTAATCGAGAAATACGGCGTAAATATATTTTATACTGCCCCTACGGCTATTCGTGCCTTTATCAAAATGGGCGAACATCATCCTAACGCCCGTGATTTATCGTCTTTACGGTTGTTAGGCACAGTGGGTGAACCCATTAATCCAGAAGCGTGGATGTGGTATCATAAGGTCATAGGCAAGGAAAAATGCCCCATCGTCGATACATGGTGGCAAACAGAAACAGGAGGGGTGATGATTACTCCTTTACCCGGTGCAACACCAACCAAACCCGGTTCTGCTACTCATCCTTTCCCCGGTATTATCGCTGATATTGTGGACTTAGACGGCAATCCCGTTAGTGATAATGAAGGGGGTTATTTAGTCATTAAGCACCCTTGGCCTGGTATGATGCGCACGGTATATGGTGATCCTGATCGATTCCGTAACACTTATTGGGAACATATTGCACCGAAAGATGGACAGTATTTATACTTTGCTGGAGATGGTGCAAGACGGGATGAAGACGGCTATTTCTGGGTAATGGGGCGTGTTGATGATGTTATCAACGTTTCTGGGCATCGTTTAGGCACAATGGAAGTAGAATCTGCTCTTGTTTCTCATCCTGCGGTAGCGGAAGCCGCCGTTGTGGGTAAACCAGACGAGGTGAAGGGGGAAGATATTTGCGCTTTTGTTACCCTCGAAAATGGTTTTAATCCTAGCGATGAGTTGGCAAATGAACTTAAAGCCCATGTCGTACAAGAAATTGGTGCGATCGCCCGTCCAGCCGAGATCAAATTTACGGAAGGAATGCCCAAAACTCGATCAGGTAAAATCATGCGTCGATTGTTGCGTAGCCTTGCTTCTGGGCAGGAAGTAACAGGAGATACATCTACCTTAGAAGATCGTAGTGTATTGGATAAATTAAGAGAAGGAGCATAAATCAATTAACAATTAACAATTAATAATTAACAATTAGTTCACATCATATCTTTAGAAAAGAAGATATTGCCTAAAAACTCACGAAGAAGCTATTTGTAATATTAAAGAAGCCATCGAATTATGGATTGATACCACAAAAAAATCTTGGGATATTATTCCCGAACCAAATGAGATCTATATTATTATTATTTTTAAGTTTAAGGTGGGCAAAGCCCACCCTACCGTTATGCTACCGTTATGCCATCGCCAATTATTTTAATTGGATAGTTTGAGGTTGATCCCACATATGGATAGTGTCAACAAAACGAGCAGTACTAGACTGACTTGAGATTACCAAACTTTGAGTTCTTGCACCACCATGGAAGAAACGTACACCTTCCATTAAAGTACCGGGGGTAATACCACAAGCGGCGAATAATACGGTTTCACCTGATGCTAATTCATCAGCGTTGTAAACTTTATCAGGATCTGTAATACCCATACTGCGTAAACGCTCAAGGTTACTTTCTTTACTTTCGCCGATTAAACCAGTTTTTACAATGGCAGGATCATAAATCAATTGTCCTTGAAAATGACCACCTAAGCAACGCATAGCAGCAGCAGAAATAACACCTTCAGGAGCGGCACCGATACCCATTAAGGCATGGATATTACTACCAGAAAAGGCACAGGAAATCGCAGCAGAAACGTCACCGTCGCTGATTAAACGTACTCTTGCACCAGCTTCACGAATTTCTTTCACTAAGTCATCGTGACGAGAACGATCCATTACAACTACAACTAACTCTTCTACAGTACGATTCATGCACTCAGCAATGATTTGGAGGTTTTCTGTAGCTGATTTGTTGATGTCAACACGACCTTTAGCAGCAGGAGGTGCAGCTAATTTTTTCATGTAAAAGTCAGGTGCTGCAAATAATCCACCTTTTTCAGAGATTGCTAATACTGCCATTGAGCCATTTTGACCGTATGCTACAAGGTTAGTACCTTCACAGGGATCTACGGCAATGTCAATCTCGATTAATTCATCAAGATTACAATATTCTTTAGCATCAGGGCGAGTACAAATACCTACTTCTTCCCCAATATAAAGCATAGGTGCATCGTCTCTTTCCCCTTCTCCGATGACGATTCTGCCACGCATTTTGATTTTATTCATTCTTTCGCGCATGGCTTCTACGGCTACTTCATCCGCAATGTCTTTTTCGCCTTTTCCCATCCATTTTGAGGATGCGATCGCAGCCTGTTCGACTACTTCAATAATCTCTAAACCGAGAGTAGTTTCTAACATTTATATCCTCCAAAGATATGTAATTATTTTTATAAGTATGTAAATTAACAAAAACTCATCAACAAAGAGTGTATCAGAGTCAGGGATCATTTTATAATCAAACTTAATGCTACTTATCCGCTTTCAGTAGTTAGCTTTCAGTAGTTAGCTTTTAGGTATATTGAGATTTATGTTTTTATCTTAAAATTGCTAGATAATATTTTGACAGTTAATTTAAAACTTTATTTGCCTTCAATAATATTAATTTCTTCCTCTGTTAATTCATATAATTGATATACTAATAAATCGATTTCTTTCTCTAATTCTGTTGTGTCATTATCGTGGTTTTCTTCCTTTAAATTTAAAATTTTTGTTACTAACTTTATTAAAGGTTGTTGTTTTTGATTATTAATATTTTGAGGAATAGGGATTTTAGAAGTTGTGGGATTATCAAATTGCATAGTACGAATTGCCTTAGCAAAAATAAAAAAATAACCATACCAATTAACTAATTTTGAATGTAATAAAGCCCAAATAAATTCAGGTTTTATCTGATGATTTAACTCAATTTGATTAATGGTATCAACTAAAATATAATCTTTATTATTAGTAATTGAAGCAGTAATTTTAATATGATCAATTGGTTTTTCAATATGAGCAACAATTCTTTGAACTAAGATAGAATTAGATTTAATAAAGGCTTTTTCATCATTAATAATTTTGCGATTAATTTTACCCTTAAAACCTTTTATACCATACTTTTGCACTTCTGCACCACCAATTACATAACTATCTCCTTCATCACTAACAAATTTTTGCAACATTGCACCCCTTTGATTTTTACTTATATCATTTAAAGATTGACAACTTTTAAGTATTTTTAAACCTAAATTAATTTCTTCCTTATTTAAACCATTAAGAAAAAAACCAAATTCCTTAACTAATTTTTTGTCGATAGTAGTTAAATAATGGATATTTTCCCTAATACGTTTTAAAGATAAATAACTTTGATTCAAGGAATTTTTATTAAGTTGAAAAATACAAACCTCAAGTTTAACATCTTGCCAAACTTTGCCACCATCAACAATTTTTGAAATTTCATTAACTGTAAAATCTCTGATTTTTTGATAGTTAGACGCAAAAGTAAAAGATTTAGGAATAATATAAGACTGAATGCCAGTTTTATTTAAAATATTATAACCTTTTAAGATAAATAAAATTGCCGTTTCTGTTGTGCCATAATTATATATTTGATTAAGAATTAATTGTTCATTTTGAGTTAAAGTAACTCCATAGGGAGGATTACCGATAATAATATCAAAACCGATAAATTCACCATCATCAT